>JBBSRQ010000041.1:0-18487 GCA_038242845.1 Propionibacteriales bacterium
CGTGTTTGGCGGCATGGGGCCGATGGCGATCAGCGAACCACCACGCGGATCCGCCAGCCGTGCCGCCGGCGAGGTCACGCTGACGAACAGAGGGCCGAGTTGAGCCTCGGCGTGCAACTGGTAGGCATCCAGAAGGCCCGTCCGCCTGGCCTGCTCTTTCAGTTCCGCAATGGGCACCATGGCCAGAGCGCGGTCGATGAGGTCATCCTTGATGGCTTCCAGTCGCTGCTGGTAGTCGCGGACCGCATTGTCGAGGTCGCCCACCGCGTTCGTCTCGACGGCGATGTCGAGGTTCTGCGCAGCCTGGACCAGCCCTGCCACCCGGGGATCGACGGCGGAAAGCAGCCCTGCAACAATTCCGGCGTACTCACTTGCCCGCATGCTCACCCCCGGTAGCCTGCATCATTTCTTGCGTCGGCTTCTGTGCGCTCGGGGATGATCAGCTCTCCTCGTGGTCCACCCAATATTAGATCCAGCTAATCCTCGGAGACAAGAGGCAGTTTGATGCCGCAACGGGAACCTGCCGCCATCAAGCGCCCGGTTCTCCAGGGTGTCCGACAGTCCCGGCGTGTGCTTGGATGTTCTAGCCGTAGGTGTCGCGGGGGCCGCGACCGTCGCGGACCGACCTGCGGCCCTTCTTCCAGCTTGGCTGGTTGGGGGCACGGATGTCGATGCGCTTCACCGTCTGCTCGCCCAGGTCCTTGTTCAATCGGGCCACCAGTGCGGCCGCCGAGAACTTCATGCCCGTTGCCCACGCCGTGGAATCGCACTGGACAGTGAGGACACCGTCGACGAAGTTCACGGGTTGGCTGTGCTCCGCATTGTCAGCACCGACGAGGTCCGGCCAGTTGCGCAGGACAGTGGACAGCGAGATCCGCTTCACCCAGCCGCGGCGGTTGCTGACCTGATTCAGGACGCTTCCTAGCGACTGGGGGTCGCGGTCGTCGGGGCGGGCCCCGGAGCGTTGCTCCTCGAACTGGCCGAAGCGACGGCGCTTCATCGAGGACTTCGGCACGGGAACCGACGGCGACAGGGGCGCCGAGCGTGCCGTCTGGCGAGCGATCTCGCCGGCAAGGTCCAGGCCCGTGGGATCGTGGGGCTCCGTGGGGAAGGATTCGGCGTCGCCACTCTCCGGGTCGCTGCTGCCAGGATCGGCTTGTGCCGTGGGGTCACTCATCGGCCTTCTCCTCCTCCCAGACGGTGCCTGCGTCCACCCGGAAGCGACGCTCGGAGGGAAAATGCGGGACATCGGAGCCGACCGCGGCAGTGATGAGCACCTGCTCGGCATCGACGATGGCACCGGCCAGGCGGTCACGGCGGGAGGTGTCCAGCTCGGCGAACACGTCATCGAGAACCAGTACGGGTTCGGTGCCGTCGTCGCGCACCAGGGCGAACCCGCCCAGCCGCAGCGCAAGCGCAAGCGACCAGCACTCGCCGTGTGAGGCGTACCCCTTGGCGGGAAGATCGCCGACAAACAGGTCGATGTCGTCTCGCTGGGGCCCCACCAGCGTCACTCCACGGTTCAGTTCGTCGGAGCGGCGGTCCTCCATGGCGGTGAGCAACCGCTGCTGGAGAGCTGCGCGGACGCCGTCACTGTCGGCGACACCGTCGAGTTCGAGACCGGTCTTGTAGGTGGCCAGCACCTGGTTGTTGACGGGTGCGATGGTCTCGTAGGCGCGTTGCAGGTGTGGGAGTACATCGGCGAGCGTGTCGAGTCGGGCATGCAGAAGTTCAGCACCGACTGCAGCAAGCTGCTCGTTCCAAGCGGTCAGCGTGGTTTCGGCGTCGCCACCGGATGGCCGCATGGAACGGCCCGCCATGGACTTCAACAGGGCATTGCGCTGCTTCAGCACCCGGTCCAGGTCCTGCCTGATGCCAGCCATCCGGGGCCACCGGGTGACGACGAGGGAGTCGAGCCAACCACGACGATCGGCGGGGTCGCCGCGCACGATGGCGAGGTCCACAGGCGAGAACACCACCGTCCGCAGCGCCCCGACCATGTCGCGGGGACGGGCCACCGGCGCACGGTTGAGGCGCGCGACGTTGGCACGGCCGTGGGCCACCTCCATCTCGACGGAGATGATGCGGGGGTCGTCGTGGGCGGCCTGCACCTTGGCGCGGAGGATGGCGGAGTCGCACCCGGCACGGATCAGCGGTGCCGTGGAGGCGACGCGGTGGGAGGCCATGGTCGAGAGGTACTCCACCGCCTCAACGAGGTTGGTCTTGCCCTGCCCGTTGGAACCGACGAACACGTTCACCCCTGGCGACAGCTGCAGGCTGGCGGTGGTGTAGTTGCGGAAGTCCGTCAGGGACAGCTCGGTCACGAACATGGTGACTCGATCCTAGGCGGTGTGCGACGGGGTCCTGAATCGTGGGCGTGACGAAGCAGATCACTCATCACAACACGGCAGTACACGTCGGGAGGCCCTTCGATACCCGACTGCTCGTACCTCGCGGTCGGCACTCAGGGAGCGATGAGAGGTCACAGCCCACACCCCAACTCGGCACCCAACCAGCGAATGATGACCCACACCCCAACCCGCGCTCAAGGGGCTTGAACCATCCGGTTCCTGAGTAGCCCCGCGACGAAGGAGCTGGGCATATCGAAGGATCCCCGCGTACTCACCCATCCCGTTCATGCGGCAGATTCGCACTACTCACGGAACAGGAAATGGGCCAGACAGTGCCTCGCCCTTGCTACTCGGGGACGAGTCAATGGCACCAGGTGGGCTGTCTCAGCCGGCCTCGGGGGCGTCCACGTCGAGGAGGCCCCGGATGTCGTCGGCGGACAGCGGCGCCGCGACGTCGGAGGCCTGGCCCACCACGGCGTCGAACAGGTTGCGCTTCCGTTCCTGCAGCGCCACCACCTTCTCCTCGATGGTGTCGGCGCTGACCAGCCGATAGACGTTGACGGGCTTGTCCTGTCCGATGCGGTGCGTGCGGTCGATGGCCTGGCTCTCGGCGGCCGGGTTCCACCACGGGTCGAGGATGAACACGTAGTCCGCCTCGGTGAGGTTCAACCCGAAGCCACCGGCTTTCAGGCTGATGAGGAACACTGGCGCGTCGCCCTCGCGGAACGCCCGGATCCGCTCCGGTCGGTTGCGGGTGCGGCCATCGAGGTACTCGTAGGCGATGCCCTCCTCCTCCAACCGCTGCTTGACCAGGGCCAGGAAGCTGGTGAACTGACTGAACACCAGCGCCCTGTGACCGGCGGAGGTCACCTCCTCCATCAATTCCAGCAGTGCGTCAATCTTGGCCGAGATGGCCGGGTAGCTGGGGTCCACCAGTGACGGCGCAAGACTGAGCTGCCGCAGCATGGTCAGGGAACGCAGAATGGTGATGCGGTTGCGATTGATGTCACCGACGAGGCCGAGCACCTTCTGCCGCTCCCGTGTGAGATGCCTGTCGTAGAGCTTGCGATGCACCGACGACAACGGCACGGGCACCACTTGTTCCTGCTTGTCCGGCAGCTCGGTGGCGACGGCAGACTTGGTGCGCCGCAGGATCAACGGTCGTGTGCGACGGTGCATCCGGGCCAGTGCGTCGGCGTCGCCACCCTCGATCGGCTTGCGGTACACCTCAGCAAAGCGCTTCGGGTCGGGGAACAACCCCGGTGCAGTGATCGACAACAGAGACCACAGGTCCATGAGGTTGTTCTCGAGCGGGGTGCCGGTGAGCGCGATCTTCACGCGCGCCCGCAGCCGACGCACCGCCTGGTACGCCTTCGACGATGAGTTCTTGACGAACTGCGCCTCATCCAGGAGGACGGCCGACCATTGGAGTTCGAGGTAGGCCTCGGCCTCCAGTCGCAGCAGGGTGTAGGAGGTCAGGACGATGTGCGCGCCGTCGATGGTCTTTTCCAACGACACGCCGCGGCGCTTGTCCGTCCCGCTGATCGTCACCACCTTCAGCGACGGCGTGAACCGTGCAGCCTCCGCCTCCCAGGTGCCGATGACGGAGGTGGGCGCCACCACCAGCATCGGCCTGTCCAGTTCGCCGGCCTCCAGCGCTGCCTGCGCCATCGCCAACGACTGCACGGTCTTGCCCAACCCCATCTCGTCAGCGAGGATGCCGCCGAGCCGTGTCTTCCACAGGAAGCTGAGCCAGGCGAAGCCGTCGCGCTGATACGGACGGAGTGTGGCGTTGAGACCCACTGGTGGTTCGACGTCGTCGAGTTGGGTGTGGTCGAGCAGCGCCCCCACCGCTGATTGCCATGCCGTCGACTGCTGGGCAACGATGCCCAGTTCCACGAGTTCCTCCCACATGCCGGCATGCTCGGGCCGCAGCTGGAATGTGTCTCCCTCGTGGTCGACGAGGACCCGTGCTTCGTCGATGAGGGCACGCAGCTTCTCCAGCTCGGGTGCATCCAGCATGAACCACGTGCCGGAGTCGAGGATGAGATGGTCCTGACCTGCGGCCAGCGCCTGGAACAACGGGGCGAAGGGAACCTTCTCCCCGCCCACGGTGATGTCGACATGGAGGTCGAACCAGTCCCCCTTCGGGGAGTCGTCGATGTTGAGATTGATGGTGGGCGCCTCGTCCGCGTGGTGGAACGAGGGGGCCTCTTTCACGGTCTCCACGACAACGTCGTCGCGTTCCTGAAGTGCGGGAAGGACATCCGCCACGAACACGATCAACGGCAGCCCCGTGAGCGATGTCTCATGCAGGACGGCTATCCCCTGCTCATCGACGTCGCGCCATTGCCCCTCCAGCACGCTGGCCGCGAGCGTCCGCTCCGCGACACGGTCCCGCAACGGGGGCTCGGAGGTGGTGGGAAGGAGGGCCAGGTCATGGGGGCGGTCATCGAGAAGGTAGCGGAAACCCCACTGGACAAGTGCGGAGTGCCCGTCGAAGGTCACGGTGCAGCGCAGGAGGGGTGGGTGGGGCTCCGGCAGGTTGACCTCGCCGGCGACGGCCACGTCGAACTGTTCACGCAGCCTGGGCAGGTAGCCGGCGGCGAAGATGCCGACGTCGATGTCAGGGATCTGCATGCCACCGGCGGTGAAGAGCGTGTGCTCGGATTCCGAGAGTGGACGGGCCAGTGGGGCCAGCAGGAGCCTGTCGTGCGTGCGGACGGCGATGCCATGGGCCGGGGATCCGAGCAGGTCCTGCCAGGTGAACCGCGCCTCCTGTCCGCCGATACGGACCAGCGGCGTCAGCGCCACCCCGTCGTCGGTCCTGTCGAGGGAGAACGTCAGTTCGGCGGGTGTGTCGAGCAGCACGGGGGTGGCGACCCGGGAGTGGTTGGGACCCTCCCCCCGCAGGAGGACGACACCAGCCGCCACAGCCTCGTGGAGCAACTCCCACATTGCCGGCTGCAAGGTGCGCAGGGGCAGCCGGTCCGGGTTCCCGAAGTGAAGATCCCTGCGGAGGGTGTTGCGCAGGGCATTGAGGATTTCGAGCTGTGTGCGGTTGATGCCGTCCCGCGTGAACTTGAGGTCGTTCCATGACGCCCCCGTCTTGATCCATCTCTCCTTGCCACGTCGCAGCGGCAGGAGGACCGGACCGTTGCCGTCATCGTCGACCTGCAGCGCCAGTGCAATACCGTCGTGTCCCACGGACGCCACCTGCACCACCGGGTCCAGCGCCTGGCGCCATGCGGGGACGCTGCGGCGGGCCTGGGTGGTTCGGGCATGAATCAGAAGTGCCGCGGCGTGTTTGCAGGCATATCCGACGGGGCAGGCACAGCGGGATGTCAGCGGGCCGCCGCTCAACTCCCGCACCACGGACACACGGTAGGAGTGATAGCCGGAGCCACGGACCTGCGCGGAAATCAGTTTCTCGGCCGACAGGATGCTGCCCACCCGATGCTGGGAGGCATAGTCGCGACCACGCTCGTAGGTCTGCGTTCCGAAAAACCGCACGAGATCGGCTTCAGTGGGTTCAAGCACCCACGCTGGGTAGTTCTTCATCAAGATTCACATGGTAGTGCAGTGGAGAAACAGCACGCTCATTCACCGAAGTCACCGAAGTCACCGACGGCGCTGACAAGCACAGTCCAGGTCAGCGACCCGCTTTGTCCCGGACCCGCAATGCCGTCAGGCCTACCGGCGACGGTCAGCTCGGGAGGCGCATCAGCATGATGACGTGGCGGTAGTCCAGCAACTGGTCGCCGTCCATGCTCGCCAGCCCCGTGATGAGGCATGGCTTCCCGGGGGCTGTGAACGCGAAGTGGGCGAACGGGGCATCCAACGAGTTCAGTGCGTCCAGCAGATAGTGCGGGTTGAAGCCTGCTGCGGTGATCGACTGCTCATCCGTGGTCACCTCCACCTGGGCTGCGATGGCCTCTGAGCCCTGCGCCTGGTCGCCGGTGGCGGCCTCGAGGGTGATGTGGTCATCGTTGATGATCATGCGCAGCGGAGTGTTGCGCTCCGCGACGAGGGACACGCGCTTGACGGCAGACAACAGATCCGCCGTCGAGACCCGCACCGCGACGGTGGCGTTGACGTCCATGAGGTGGCGCACCTTGGGAAAGGCCTGGTTCAGCAGTCGTGTGGTCGCCTCACGGGTGCCCTTGACACCCTGACCGATGAAACCGGCCAGGCCCTCACCCTCGGACTGGGTGGTGGAGAGGGAGACGGTGACCTTGTCGCCGGACGTCAATGACTTGGCCGTGTCGGCCAGCACTTTGCCGGGCACCAGGACCGCACCTTCCACCGACGGCGACGACGGCTTCCAGTTGATCTCCTTCAGCGCCATCCGGTACCGGTCGGTGGCGAGCAGGGACAACTGGTCCCCGTTGATCTCCACGCGCACGCCGGTGAAGACGTTCAGCAATTCGTCCCGACCAGCGGCCACGACCACCTGGGAGACGGCCTTCTCGAACACGTCGGCCGCCACCTCACCGGTCTGGGTGGGCATCTCCGGAAGGCTCGGGTAGTCCTCGACGGGCAGCGTCTGCAGTGTGAAGCGGGCGGAGCCACAGGTGAGCTCCACCTTCGAGTGGTCGGCGTTGAACTCGACGGGCTTGTTCGGCAGCGACCGGGCGATGTCGGCGAGCAGACGACCCGACACCAGGACCGTGCCCTCGTCACTGACCTCGGCCGGCATGCTGACCTTGGCCGACGTGGTGGAGTCAAAGCTGGACAGCGTGACTGCATCGCCTTCAGCTTCGATCAACAGACCCGCGAGGATCGGGGCGGTCGGCCGGTTCGGCAGGCTACGGGCCACCCACGCCACGGCGTCGGCCAGCGCATCACGCTCCACTCGGATCTTCACGTCGTCGGCTCCTCTTGGTTCTCTGGTTTGTTTCCTGGCACCTCACGCGCACATGGCGTGGGGCTGTTCGCGGCACAGCATACCGGCTGGCCGGGTGTACCCGGGTCAGCGGGGGTCAGCAGGATCAGTCCATGGCTATGGAGTCGAGAATGTTCATTCTCGACGCCCGACGCGCGGGTGTGATGGCGGCGAACACACCGAACAAGGCGGCCACCACCACGTACAACGCGAGCTGCCACCACACGATGGACAGGTCCGTGATTCCTGAGTCACGCAGCAGCCTGACGAGCACCACGCCGAAGCCCACGCCGAGCGCGACACCGAGGAGCGAACCAAGGACAGCCACCACGACACTCTCCAGCCGGATGACCCGGCGCAACTGCGGGCGGGTGATGCCCACGGCCCGGAGCAGCCCGATCTCGCGCGTGCGCTCCATCACTGACAAACCGAGCGTGTTGACGATGCCCAGCACGGAAATGACGATGGCCAGCGCAAGCAGTGCGTTGATGACGGCAAAGACCTGCCCGAACTGGCCAACCAGACTGTCGGCAAACTCCGCGTTGTCCGTCACCACGACGGTGGGCAGGTCCGCAGCAGTCTTCTCGAGGCCTGCGCGAACGGCTTCGTGGTCGGAGCCGGCGGCCACCTTGACCTTGACGAGGGAGACGACGCTGCCGTCGGCGACCTTGTCGTAGGTTCCCATGTTGACGATGATGCTGCCGCGCTGCGTCGGGTCGGAGTCGCCATCGAAGATGCCGGTGACGAGCACGTCGACGGGGGCACCGTCGATGCCGGTCAGCTGGAAGGTCTTCCCCATGGGCAGGTCCAGATCGCGGGACTCGTCCATGGACACCAGCGCCGATGCGCCGTCGGCATTGAGTTGGCCGGCGAGGATGTCGACGGCGCTGCCGTCGGTCACGGCCTCGGGGGTGGCGCCGGTCAGGAAGACCTGCTGGTCACCCACGGCCGAGGCACTGTTGGAGAACACCCAGGTCTTCTCGACCCCGGGGACCTCGGCGGCGTCGTCGGCGATGGCGCGGTCGAAGGGTCGGAAATTGACGGGCGACATCAGGAAATCGCCCCGCTGGGTTTCGGTGAGACCGGCCCGCACCGACGTGGTGGTGCTGCTCGCGAGGATGGTGACGGTGGTGACGAGCGCCAGCCCGATCATCAACGTGGATGCGGTCGCGGCGGTGCGACGGGGCTGGCGGGTGGCGTTGCGCTCGGCCAGCTTCCCGATCTCTCCGAACACAGCCTGGTAGAAGCGCCCGAAAAACCACACGATGGGCCTGCCGATCACGGCGGCAGCCAACACGCACCCGATCAGGACGGCGACGCAGCCGATCCCCGCCCACGCCAGCGGCTGCGGGACGTCGAACAAGAGGCCACACACGATGCCCGCGACGCCCAGCGGGATGAGCGCGAACCCGATCAGCACGCCCGAGCCCATGGACTCGGTGGGTGCGGCTGCGGCGGACATGGCCTCCACGGGGCGGGTCGCCGATGCCTTCCGGGCTGGTGCCCAGGCGGCGACCATGGTGATGACCAGCGCCAGCACGTACGACGTGACGACCGCCTGCCACGTCAGCGTCGGCACCGTCGCGCCAATGTCGACGCCGAACAGTTTCAGTGCCACACCAATGAGGGCGGTCAGTCCGTAGCCGGCGGCAATCCCGATGGTCGCGCCCACGAGCCCGATGACCGAGGCCTCCAGCAGCACCGAGTTGCGCACCTGCGTGCGTTTGGCACCGAGAGCGCGAAGCAGCGCGAGTTCACGGCTGCGTTGCGCCACCAGGATGGAGAACGTGTTGAGAATCAGCAGCGACGCGACCACCAGAGCGATGGCGGCAAACACCAACAGGAAGGTGTTGACGAACGACAACCCGATGGAGAGTTGCTTCTCGAGCTCGTCCGCGCGCTGTTGGCCCGAGATGACAGACAGGCCCTCCGGGAGAATCTCCTGGACCTCCTGCGTGATCTTCTCGGCATCCGCGTCGGGCTGGGTGGCAATCCAGACGGCGGTGTACTGCTCGGCCCCTTCCAGGACCAACGCGCGCATCTCGTCGAGGGTGAAGAACAGGTAACTGGCGCCAGCCGTGGCGCCGGAGCCGAACGTTGCTGTGCCCACGATCGTGAACGTGCGGATCCCCGACTTCGGGGTGGAGACCTCAAGTTCATCGCCGACGGCGTAACCGCCCCGGGCCATGGTGCTGGGGTCGATGGCGAGCTCGTCGTCGCTCTCGGGTGCCCTGCCATCAATGATCCTGGCGCCGTCATTGCCGCCCGCCGCCGGGGTCGTGTACCAGTTTGTTCCGATGCCGGGTGCTCCACCGAAGGCGAGGACCTTGCCGGACTTGTCCAGCGGGTAGAGGCTGCTGCTGGTCACCACGCCTGTGGACTCCGAGACCCCGTCGATGGTGCCGATTTCGGCGACGAGCTCTGGGGTGACGGTGGTGGCGGCAGCGTTGCCGGGACCCTCGAGAGGTCCGCTGCCCGTGGACACGTTGACGTCCGCGATCCCCGATTTGAGGATCGAGTTGAAGCTCGAACCGAGCAGGTTGGTGAACATCAGGGAGCCCGAGACGAACGCGATCCCGAGCACGATGGAGAAGGCGCTCAGCAGCAGGCGGAGCTTGCGTCCCATGAGGGACTTCCATGTGGCGTGCAGCATGCGGGTCAGCCAACGATCGCGCGGCGCGGGAGCGTCTGCTCGGCCTCGGGCTCATCGTCGGCGTCGTCCACATGGTTCGCCCGCAACGCCGCTCCCCCGTCGCGGTACAACGCGTCAGCCAGAACCACGGGGCCGTGCTCATCTTCGCCGGATTCGGTTCCGATCTGGGCGGCACCGGCTTCCTGCGTGGACCCATCGGGGTCCTCTTCCACCGGTTGATCGTGGCGGGGGTAGATGCGGGCCATCGCGCGCAGCAGTTCGTCCTGGGACGCACCTCGCATCTCCTCGATGATCCGGCCGTCTGACAGGAACACCTGGCGATCGGCGTAGCTGGCCGAGAGTGCATCGTGGGTCACCATCACCACGGTTTGAGCGAATTCATCGACGCTGCGACGGAGAAATGACAACACCTCAGCGGCGGATACGGAGTCAAGGTTGCCCGTCGGTTCGTCACCGAACACGATGTCCGGACGATTCATCAGCGCACGGGCGCAGGCGACGCGCTGCTGCTGGCCACCCGAGAGTTCCGACGGCTTGTGCGTGAGGCGGTCGCCCAAACCCAAGACGTTCACGATCCGGTCGAACCACTCCTGGTCCACCTTCCTGCCGGCGATTGCCAGTGGCAAGACGATGTTTTCCCGTGCGCTGAGCGTCGGGACGAGATTGAAGGCCTGGAAGATGAACCCGATGCGGTCACGGCGGAGCTCGGTCAGTGGGGTGTCCTTCAGGGACGCCACATCGGTCTCCCCGATGAACACCTTGCCGGAAGTGGGTGAGTCAAGCGCTGCCATCAGGTGCATCAGCGTCGACTTCCCGGAACCCGACGGGCCCATGATGGCGGTGAACTCACCTGCGACGACTTCAAAGTCGACGCCGTCGAGGGCTACGACTTGGGCTGAACCGCTGCCGTAGTGCTTCGACAGTCCGACGGCATGCGCTGCAATGGTCACGCCGTAACGCTACCAGCGGGGCGGGCAGCACCTTTTCGTGGTGTGGTTCCCCATTCTCCACCGCTCTGACTTTGAAGGATCTGATGAGAGTTGTAATTCAGTAGTGGTCATAGCTTCTGTGAAACCTGTGGGGAACTCCTCGCGCTGCTAGTGGGAGCAGACATGCCCATGTGGAGGGGTGCTGGGACAACCATGAACTACACGGGGAGGATTTGTGGGCAACTGTTGCCCGGACGTCGGCGTCGAAACTTGCAACAACCCCTCCACAGGTCATTGGGTACAACATGTGGACAGTTTTGAACTGACGACCACAAGTGGTGGTGGGGCGATTCGGTGTGCTTGGGCAGCCCTTCGATATGCCGCGTTCGTTCCTCACGGGCGGCTACTCAGGGATCGAGTCACGGAGCCCGTTCGCTTCTGGGAGCCACCATCTATATCGAGCGAGTGAGGCAATCAGAGTGCTGGTCATCACCGACAGTTCCTGAGAGCCGTGGGAAGTGCTGGGTATCACCAACGGTTCCTGAGAGCCGTGGGAAGTGCTGGGTATCACCAACGGTTCCTGAGTAGCCCCGCACGAAGTGCTGGGCGTAACGAAGGATCGACGCGCAGCTCGTTCAGGACTGCTTGATGCGGTTGGTGAGCTCGGTGACCTGGTTGAAGAGGTCCCGGTCAACACCGATCTTGTCGTTGATCTTGCGCACGGAGTGCAGCACTGTGGTGTGGTCGCGCCCGCCGAACTTCGCCCCAATCTTCGGCAGCGACATCTCTGTTAGCTCCCGGCACAGGTACATGGCGATCTGTCGGGCTGAGGCGATGGTGGCGACGCGGCTTGCACCGGTCAACTCCTCCAGGGAGATGTTGAAGTACAGCGATGTCGCGTTCATGATCGAGTCCGCGTCCACACGGATCTCGCCACCGTCCCGCACGAGGTCCTTCAGGACGTCCTCGGTGAGTTGGATGTCGATTTCCTGCCGATTGAGGCTGGCGAGGGCCGCGACCCGTGTGAGGGCGCCCTCGAGTTCCCGGATGTTGGTGGTGATCCGCGAGGCGATGAACTCAAGAACCTGCGTGCCGGCCGTCAGTCGCTGCCACGCAGCCTTCTTCCGGAGGATGGCGATGCGGGTCTCGAGGTCCGGGGGCTGGATGTCAGTCATGAGACCCCACTCGAAGCGCGACCGCAGCCGGGGCTCAAGGGCCTCCAGCAGTTTTGGTGGCCGGTCGGAGGTCATGACGATCTGCTTCTGCGCGTTGTGCAGAGTGTTGAACGTGTGGAAGAACTCTTCCTGTGTCTGGATCTTGGATTCCAGGAACTGGATGTCGTCCACCAACAGGATGTCGACGTCGCGGTAGGACCGGCGGAACTCGGCGGTGCGGTTGTCGGAGATGGCGTTGATGAAGTCGTTGGTGAGTTCCTCGGTGGAGACGTATTTCACGCGAAGGTTGTCGTAGTAGGCGTTGACGTAGTGCCCGATGGCGTGGAGCAGGTGCGTCTTCCCCAGCCCGGACGGTCCGTAGATCATCAGGGGGTTGTAGGACTTTCCCGGCTGTTCGGCAACGGCAGCGGCGGCGGCGTGCGCGAACCGGTTCGAGGAACCAGCGACGAACGACTCGAACGTGTAGCGCGGATTCAGCTTGACCGGCTCGGCGGCTGGGCGTGTTCGCGAGAGCAACGGGGTGGGGACGTTGTCGGTCTCAATGACTTCGGCCGCCGCATTGGGGGTGCTCGGGACGAGGGTGGCATCAATCATCACGGCCAGGTGGGTGGGGTGCCCGGCCTGTTCGCTGAGACGACGTTCGATCTCGCTGCGTAGTTTCGACTCAACGCGTTCGCGTGTGGTCTCGTCCGGCACAGCTAACATGAGCGTGGTGCCGTGCATGGCCAGCGGTTTGGTGCGCCGGAGCCAGGCACGTGTGGGGATGTCGGCAGCGTTGACGACTTCTTCCCAGAGGCCAACCAACTCAGGGGTAGGGACTTCGCTCACCAGACCCCTTTCAACATAACGACACAGCGGGGCCAACCCCCGGATGCTTTTCTTCCACACAGTTTTCCACAACAGGGTACAACTCATCCCATTGGGGTCCCTTTCAGGGCTTCTCCTGTGGATAAGCACTGGGCAGGGCTATGAAAGTAGTGCCCACAGCCGAGACTCGCAACATTTTCGCGCGATTCGTCGGTGTGTCGCGTGGACTACGTCGGTGTAATTTGCTTGGTTGATCGATCCGGTGTGCGTGGTTTGTCTGGATGATGGCTCTGCACGTATCGTTGACCAGTCGCTGTCCACTGGACTGCGACCACTTCCCCTGCCCATCCCGGGCAAGTTCCGACAAGATTCCTCGAGGGAGTCAATCCGATGACCAAGCGTACGTTCCAGCCGAGCAACCGCCGCCGCAGCCGCACCCATGGTTTCCGCGCCCGCATGCGCACCCGCGCCGGCCGTGGCATTCTCGCCAGCCGCCGCCGCAAGGGCCGCGTCGAACTGGCCGGCTGACCCAGTCCAGTGCTGCCAGCCGCCCGTCGACTGAGAAAGCCCGCGGAGTTCCATGCGGTCTTCTCGTCGAGGGTTCGGGCAGCCACTCCGAGCGTCGTCGTGCATGTGATCCGGTCGGGGCCCGATACTCCACCCGCATCAACGCGGGTGGGTTTTGTCGTGTCCAAGAAGGTTGGCAATGCAGTGCACCGCAACCGGGTGAAGCGTCGTCTGCGCCATATGGTGCTGGATCAGCCGATCCCCTTTGCAGCGAACGTCGTTGTCAGGGCGCTACCGCCTGCGGCGTCGGAGCCCGAACGTCTGGCAGGCGACTTCGCCAGCGCATGGCGTCGAGCATTTACCAAGGTGACACCATGCTGAAGTACCCGCTCATCGGGTTCGTGAAGCTGTGGCGCCGAGCGATCTCGCCCGGCTACGGCGACGTCTGCAAGTTCCATCCCAGCTGCTCCACCTATGGACTGCGTGCCCTTGAGGTGCACGGCGGCATCCGTGGGTCGGGGCTGATCATCCGGCGCCTGGTGCGGTGCCACCCCTGGTCCATGGGTGGCGTCGACTATGTTCCAGGTACACCGGAGGCCCAGGAATGGGCCTCCAAAGAGACATCCACTTCCCCCTCGGGCGCCACTCGCCCCGAGCACTCCGCGTCTGAGGTTGCCCCGTGATTGACCTGCTGATTCCGCTCCTGGCCATCTGGGACACCCTCTATGGTGCCCTGTCGACGATGATGCAGCCGATCTACTGGGCGGTGTCCGGGATCCTGGTGCTGTTCCATCGCCTCTGGGCCCCGGTGTTCGGCACGGACTCGGGCGTGACGTGGACCCTGGCCATCATCTCGATGACGGTTCTGATCCGCACGCTGCTGATCCCCCTCTTCGTCAAGCAGATCAACTCGGCGCGCAACATGCAGTTGTTGCAGCCCAAGATCCAGGCGTTGCAGAAGAAGCACGGCTCCGACCGCCAGAAGCTGGGCGAGGAGCAGATGAAGCTCTACAAGGAGGAAGGCGTCAACCCCGCCGCCTCCTGCGTGCCGCTGCTGATCCAGATGCCCATCCTTCTCTCGTTGTTCCGTGTGCTGCAGGGCGTCGCCGACAAGACCCCCCGCGGCCACTTCTTCAAGACCAATCCCGACCTGTCCGAGTCGCTGCGCAATGCAGAGCTCTTCGGAGCCGGGCTCTCGGACCGCATCCCCAACGGTTTCCCCCCGATCGGCCCCACCCAGATCCTGGGCGTCGTGCTCGTCATCGCCATGGTGACAACCCTGTTCATCACCCAGTTGCAGCTGATGCGCAAGAACATGCCTCCGGAGGCCCTCACCGGCCCGCTGGCTCAGCAGCAGAAGATGATGCTCTACATCTTCCCGATCATGTACCTGTTCTCCGGTGCGGTCATCCCCATCGGCGTGCTCATCTATTGGTTCACGACGAACCTCTGGACGATGGTGCAGCAGGGCCTGTTGATCCGGAACAACCCCGCACCCAACACGCCGGCGTTCGTCGACTGGGAGGACCGGATGCGCGCCAAGGGCAAGGATCCGGACGAGATCATGGCTGCCCGCGCGGCCAAGCGACGACGCACCAAGACCGCCTCCACCACGTCGCGCACCGTGGGTGGCGCGACTGCAGTCGCGACTGTTGATGGTGAGGCGGATGAGACCGCCGAGGCGAAGCCGACGGTAGCGCGCCAGCAGGTCTCCCGCACAACAGTGAAGAACGCTGACGGCAAGTCAGTGGTGGTCCGGCAGCAGCCGCGAACCACCACCCGGGCCGCACGCAAGAAGAAGTGACGAGCGAAGGAAACCGACTCCATGACTGACACCACCAGCCCCGCCACCGCCTCGGAAGCCGAGTCCAAGGCGCCGTCCACCGCCAAGGTGCCATCCGCCGAGGAGACACTCCTGAGTGACGGCGACCTCGTTGCTGACTACCTTGAAGAACTCTTGGACATCGCCGATCTCGACGGTGACATCGAGAACTCGGTGGTCAACGGCCGCGCGCACATCGTCATTGATACCGACGACCAGCGCCTCGTCGGTAAGGAGGGCGAGGTTCTGGAAGCACTCCAGGAGCTCTGCCGCCTCGTCGTGATGACCGAAACCGGCAACCGTTCCAGGTTGACCCTGGATGTGGCCGGGTACCGCGATCGTCGACGCATCGAACTGGTCGCCCTGGCGAAGGATGCCATCGCAGAGGTCTCGGAGACGGGCGAAAGCGTACGCATGGCACCCCTGAACGCCTATGAGCGCAAGATCGTGCACGATGAAGTGGCTACCGCCGGTCTTGTCAGCGAGTCCGAGGGTGAGCCGCCGAACCGCCGGGTGGTCGTCTCCAAGTGACATCGGACGTGCCGGAGAGCCCCGTCGAGAACCAGGGCGTCGATCAGGAGGAGCTGGAGTCAGCTGCGCGCAGCGCACTCCAGTCACGGTTTCCCGACGCTGCCGAGGCACTGGAGCGCTACGTCGCGGTGCTGCGCAGCAAGGGCATCGAATGGGGCCTGCTCGGACCGCGTGAGGGCGACAAGCTCTGGAGTCGGCACGTGTCCAACTCCCTTGCACTCGTCGACGTGCTCGGTCAAGGGATCGATGTCGCTGACGTTGGATCGGGCGCGGGGCTGCCCGGGATACCCTTGGCGATCGTGCGCCCGGACCTCTACGTCACGCTCCTGGAGCCCCTGTTGCGGCGCGCCACGTTCCTGTCGGAGACGGTTGAGGAGCTCGCTCTTCGCAACGTCCGGGTGGAGCGTCTGCGGGCGGAGGACTGTGACGAGCAGTTCGACGTGGTGACAGCAAGAGCGGTCGCACCGCTCGAGAAGTTGCTCCGGTGGACCACTCCCCTGTTCTATCCCTCTGGGGAACTGGTGGCGCTCAAGGGATCGAGTGCTGAGCGCGAGATTGCTGAGGCGTCGTCGTTGTTGTCCCGGTCGCGGCTTCGCGCGGAGATTCTCGAGGTCCGGGCATCGCCGGAATCGGACGGCGCACGTGCCATCCTGGTGACACCCAAGGCCTGATACCGGTATATCGATAAGTCGGTACATGTGTTCCACGTGAAACGGTTGACGGGTCCCGTGGTGACGTTCGCATGCAGCACGTTGGCTCTTCTCTTGTCAGCCTTTTCGGTGGAGGCGGTGGCCTATGCCGATTCCCACTGAATGATCAGAGGTGCTGTCGGCTGGTCCGCTGCAGGCACCGACACCCCATGCGGTCCTTGCTTTTGCGGATGGTCGGCCGACAAGACTTAACTAGGATGCCTGCATCGGTGGGCTGACGGGGCTCTCGGAGGTGGCCGTCGTGTGGCGGTCCCGGGGCCGAGGAGCCATCGCCACGGGGCTGCGGCCGCTGCACGACCTGGACCCAGGTCACTGCACGACCTGGACCCACGGGACTGTCCGATCGACTGGACCGGCCAGCACTCGCATCGACGGCGCGCTTGCGCTGGCGAGGTCACTGACTCGTCAGTTGTTCACTCCCCCGCCAGTGACCCGGTTGGTGGCCTGCCGGGGCAACGTTTGCGTACCCAAGGCGCCAGCGGCCGATGACGGGAGCTTCGCCGCGGCCGCGGTGGTGGGATCCTCGCCGTCGGCGGTCGTTGTCACGACCAGGCCGTGGTGCCGATGTCACGGAGAGGAGCGTTGACGTGGAAGTTGAATCGGCCTCTTGGGAAACCTTCGGGGTGGACCCGTCGTTGAACGGATTTGGATATCACTCTTGAATGCGGCCTGACCCCTCCCCCACCGGGTAATGGAGACTGGCACCGTCCCGGTGGATCCATGGTCCGAAGCGTCTTCCAGGCGTACTGAAGCGAGCGCTTCACCGCAGTTCTCCGACTCGGTGTGGGACGACCCCTCCCCCATGTGGGTGCCTGCCTCCAGAAGGGCGGTGCTGGGGACGGCAGAAGGCACGGTATTGATGCTTCCGTATCCTGGCCCGCGATCTGTGCGTACCCCGAGTCGCGACATTTGTGCACACGGCCCACGGGCTCACTCCTACCGAGGCTTTCCAACGGCCTACCGACGAACCAGTTAAGCGATAACTCGACAAAAGGTTAAATCACAGAATATGACCTTTTTTGACGTTGCGTGCGCGGTGGCCTGACGGAGCGTCATCGGTGCGAGACACGCGCTCAGGACCGACTACCCGGCACGTGCTCGACGTGTCGCATCTTTGGGCCCAAACATCCCCGCTATGGTGGGCATGCTCGTCGAGAGGAAAATCAAGAATGGCTGTGTTCTTCCGTAAATCCCGCCCCAAAGCAGAGGGCGCCTCCCCCAGTTCTTCCGATGACACGAAGCACGCGTCCGTTTCACGTGAAACGGTCGTGAAGCTACCGGGAGGTCCCAAAAGGGCCGCATTCGATCGAGAAGATGATGATTGGGGTCTTGAGGCGGACGCGGAATACGGGACTGAGGATGACACTACGGAGCTCTCACTCCCCCGCCCCGCCAAGCCTCGGATCTTTGTGGTGGCCAACCAGAAGGGCGGTGTCGGGAAAACCACGACGACAGTCAACGTTGCCGCCGCCCTGGCTTTCGGTGGTCTCAATGTACTCGTGGTGGACACTGACCCCCAGGGCAATGCGTCAACCGCACTGGGAGTGGAGCACGGTCCCGGCACCCAAGGGACCTACGAGGTGCTCCTCGATGAGGCCAGCATTTCAGATCTTGTCCAGAGATCACCGCACTCCCCCAACCTCCATGTGCTTCCGGCCGCGATCGACCTCGCCACGGCAGAGCTCGAACTGGTCAATGAGCCCGGCCGCGAGTCCCGTATGAAGCGCGCTCTGCAGGCATACATCGCCGGTTCCGCGGTGGATTACGTCTTCCTGGACTGTCCACCTTCCTTGGGACTGCTCACGCTCAACGCGTTGGTGGCGGCGACGGAGATCATGGTCCCCATCCAGTGTGAGTACTACGCACTCGAAGGCGTTTCGCAGCTCATGCGCACGATTGAGAAGGTCAAGGGTAATCTGAACGACGAACTCGAGTTGTCGACCGTGGTTCTGACGATGTTTGACTCCCGCAACAACCTCAGCCGTGAGGTTGCACGGGAAGTGCGGACACACTTCGCCAAGGAAACCGTCGATGTGGAGATCCCACGCTCCGTGAGGATCGCCGAAGCACCCAGTTACGGGCAAACGGTCCTGACCTACCAACCGAAGTCCGCGGGC
>JBBSRQ010000042.1:0-18384 GCA_038242845.1 Propionibacteriales bacterium
ATCGGTACTGCGTGACGGCCAGTACATCGGCACCGTCGTGACCAAGGACGTGCAGATGCGCGAAATCATCTCCATGATGGTGGGACGTGAGGTCTCCGCTGAGGCCAGGCCACACACCACACCCCTCTCCGACGAGGTGGTTCTCAAAGTCAGCAACCTCAGCACCAAGAAGCTGCTGCGCAACATCAACTTCGAAGTGCGACGAGGCGAGATCTTCGGTTTCGCCGGCCTCATGGGGGCAGGCCGCACCGAGGTCGCCCGGTGCATCTTCGGCGCCGACCCACGGGTCAGCGGCGACATCGAGATGCACGGCAAGAAGGTCGCCATCAAGACCGCCGCCGATGCGGTCCGCAACGGCATGGGGTACCTGTCCGAGGACCGGAAGCAGTTCGGGATCCTCCTGGAGCAGGACGTCAAGGCGAACTGTGTGATGGCAGCCATGCGCGACTTCAGCATCGGGGGGTTCATCCTTGACGGGAAGATCCGCACAGTCGGCCAGGAGTACTCCGACAAGCTCCGGGTGAAGACCCCGTCTGTCAACCAGTTGCTGGGGAAGCTGTCCGGCGGCAACCAGCAGAAGGTCGTCATCGCCAAATGGCTGGTGCGAAACTGCGACATCCTCATCTTTGACGAGCCCACACGTGGCATTGACGTCGGGGCCAAGGAAGAGATTTACGGGCTACTCGAGCAGCTGTGCGGGCAGGGCAAGGCGATCATCATGATCTCCTCCGAACTCCCCGAGGTGCTCAGGATGTCGAACCGCATCGCCGTCATGGCGCACGGCCACATCACCGGCATCCTCAACAACGAGGACGCCGATCAGGAAAAGATCATGGAGCTTGCCACGGTCGGCAAAGCACAACTGAGCGGAGAAGCAGCATGAGCAATACTCTCAAGCCCGACCACGACACGCAGGTGGTCGCGCCCGACGTGGAGATGGGATCAGTGGCGGAGGAGGGCAGAGCCGGCGCGACGGAGAGCACCCCCCCGGCTGCTCTGCGTTTCCTGAAGTCGTCACTGCAGCAGGTCTTCGTCTTCGCGGCGCTCATTGCCGTCTACGTCTTCTTCGTGTTCTTCTCGCCCAACTTCGGCTCACCCAACGTCCTCACCGGCATTCTCATGCAGTCGGCAACCATCGGCGTACTGGCGCTGGGGGCCACGTTCGTGATCGCCACCGGGGGTATTGACCTCTCGGTGGGCACCGGTATGACGCTGTGCGCCGTCATGGCCGGCATCTTCCTCGGCGCCGACTACATGAACCTGCCCATGTGGCTGGGGCTGCTTCTGACAATCCTCGTGGGTGCAGTGATCGGTCTGGTCAACGGTGTCAACATCGCGATCCTCGGCATCCCGCCGTTCATCGCCACGCTTGCCATGATGATGGTTGTCCGCGGTCTCGCACTCATCATCTCCAAAGCACAGTCCATCGTCATCCAGAACCCGGATTACGTCGCGCTGTCCAACGGAAACATCATTCCGGGCCTGTCCAACGCGGCCCTCATCTTCGTGCTCCTGACGATCGTGGCGGCGGTCATGCTGTCCAAGACGTTGCTGGGCCGCTACGCCCTGGCGATCGGCTCCAACGAGGAGGCCACCCGACTCTCGGGTATCAACGTGAAGTTCTGGAAGATCCTCGTCTACGTGACGGCGGGCATCTTCATGGCGATGGGCGCGGTTCTCTACTCCGCCCGCTTCGGCTTCGCGCAACCCGCCGAGGGACTTGGCTTCGAGCTGCAGGTCATCGCGGCCGTCGTCATCGGCGGAACCTCGCTGGCCGGTGGCCGGGCGAACATCATTGGCACCCTCGTCGGTGCCCTGCTCATGAACACGCTCACGACCGGCCTGCAGATGAAGGGCGTTGCCCAGCAATGGCAGCTCGTCGTCGTCGGTGTCGTGGTGCTCATCGCCGTCTTCGCGGACAACGTCCGCAGAAGCAGGGCGGCAGCGGTCTGACCCCGCAGCTGGACCCACAACTGAATCGTGTCACCGGGGATGAGTACCAATGCTTGGCCCGTCACAGCAACAACGGGAAGCGATGTCGCTTCGCCGAACTGAAAGGAAAAGAGATGCGTCTCTTGCGTTCCGCCGTCGCAGTTTCATCGCTGCTGGCGCTCGGCCTCACCGCCGCCTGTTCCACCTCCACCCCGACCACCACGACTGAGCAGACCTCCGCAGCGGAGACCTCCGCAGCGGAGACCACCGCAGCGGAGACCCCCACCGAAAGCACGTCGGCGGCGACCAGCGAAGGGACCATGGGGGGTGAAGTCACCAAGGGTGACGGAACACAGACCATCTACCTGGTGTCCAAGGGCTTCCAGCACCGCTTCTGGCAAGCGGTGAAGGAAGGCGCCGAGGAGGCTGGCAAGGAGTTCAACTACAAGGTGGAGTTCGTCGGTCCCGAGAACGAGACCCAGGTCACCCAGCAGTTGGACCAGTTGACCACCGCGCTCAACAGCGGCCCGGCCGCCATTGGTTTCGCCGCGCTCGACTCCAACGCTGCCGGACCGGTGCTGGACAAGATCCAGGCCGCCAACATTCCCGTCATCGCGTTCGACTCGGGTGTGGAGTCCGACATCCCGCTGACCACCGTGCAGACCGACAACAAGGCTGCGGCTGCGGAAGCTGCCAAGCACATGGTGGAGCTGACAGACGGCAAGGGCACGGTGGGACTCGTCTGCCACGACCAGACGTCGCAGACCGGAAAGCAGCGATGCGAGGGCTTCCAGGAGTACATCAAGGAGAACGCTCCTGACATCAAGCTGCTGGAGCCGCAGTATGCCGGTGAGGTGGGTCTCGCGGCCAACACCGCCAAGGCCATGATCCAGGCGAACCAGGACATCGTCGGCATCTACGGATCCAACGAAGCGGCGGCCACGGGCGCCATTCAGGGTGCCACGGAGTCCGGCAAGAAGGACCTCATTGTGATCGGGTTCGACTCTGGCAAGACACAGCTCGACGCCGTCCGCTCCGGTGCTGAAGCCGGCGCCATCACGCAGTCGCCGGTGAAGATGGGCTACGAGACCGTGAAGGCCGCCATCATGGCCATCGATGGCCAGGAGCTCCCGAAGATCATCGACTCCGGCTTCGCCTGGTACGACAAGTCCAACATGGATGATCCCGACATCAAGGCCAACCTCTACGAGTGATCACCGCCCAACAGAGGGGGCGGCACCGCCCATCACGTGGCCGTGCCGCCCTCCTCCGTTGGCAGTGTGCGACGCGAAATGCGTCCGCCTGCAGAGCAACCGCAACCACCACCCACGCAGAGCCCCTCAACGACAGCAAGGTGTGAAAAGCCACTATGACGAATTACCCCAGAATAGGTATCAGGCCCATCATCGACGGCCGTCGACGCGGTGTTCGCGAGAGCCTCGAGGACCAGACCATGGACATGGCCCGGCGCGTGGCGGCACTGTATGAGTCCGAGTTGCGCTATCCCGACGGCACGCCCGTGCAGTGCGTCATCGCCGACACCACCATCGGTGGCGTTGCCGAGGCACAGGCCACCGCCACCAAGTTCCGTCGCGAGAATGTGGGACTGACGCTCAGCGTCACGCCCTGCTGGTGCTACGGCACCGAAACCATCGACATGGACCGCACCATGCCGCACGCCATCTGGGGTTTCAACGGCTCCGAGCGCCCCGGCGCCGTCTACCTGGCAGCCGCACTCGCCGGTCACGCCCAGCTCGGCATCCCCGCATTCGGGATCTACGGTGAGGACGTCCAGGACGCCGACGACGACTCCATCCCCGACGCCGTTCGCCAACGCCTGCTGGACTACGCCACGTGTGGGCTGGCCGTCGCACAGATGAAGGGCACCTCCTACCTGTCCATCGGTTCGGTGTGCATGGGCATTGCCGGCTCCGTGGTCAACGACACCTTCTGGGGCAAGTTCCTGGGCATGCGCAATGAGTACGTGGACATGTCGGAGGTCAGCCGCCGCGTCGACAACGAGATCTACGACACCGACGAGTACGACAAGGCCTACGCGTGGATCCGTGAGAACTTCACCCAGGGAGACGACTTCAACCCCGAGCAGAACCAGTTCCCGGACCAGCATGAGGAATGGTGGGCCTACGTCACGAAGATGACGCTCATCGGCCGTGACCTCATGGTGGGCAACCCCAAGCTGGCGGAGGCTGGCTGGGGTGAGGAGGCGATGGGTCACGGCGCACTTGCCGCCGGTTTCCAGGGCCAGCGTCAGTGGACCGACGGCAAGCCCAACGGCGACGTCATGGAGACCGTCCTCAACACCCAGTTCGACTGGAACGGCAAGCGGGCTCCCTACATCCTGGCAACGGAGAACGACGCCCTCAACGGAGCCTCGATGCTCTTCAACCACCTGCTGACCAATAGGGCGCAAATCTTCTCCGACGTCCGCACGTACTGGAGCCCGGACTCCGTCAAGCGGGTCACGGGACACACGCTGGAGGGCAGGGCCGCCGACGGTTTCCTCGACCTCCGCAACTCCGGCTCCACCACACTTGACGGCACCTTCGCTGCCACGCAGGACGGCGAACACGTCATCAAGCCGTGGTGGGACCTCACGGTCGAGGACTGCCAGGCCCAACTGGATGCCACCACGTTCCACCCGGCCAACGTCGAGTACTTTCCGGGCGGCGGCTTCTCCACCCACTTCCGCTCGGCCGGTGACGTGCCCGTCACCATGACGCGCATCAACCTCGTCGACGGGCTCGGGCCGGTGATCCAGATCGCCGAGGGCTGGACCGTCGAACTGCCGGACGAGGTGGCCACCACCATCGAGGACCGCACGGACCGGGCATGGCCCACCACATGGTTCGTCCCCAACCTGACCGGTGAGGGGGTGTTCCGCAACGTGTACGAGGTGATGAACGCGTGGGGCGCCAACCATGGCGCCATCAGCTACGGGCACATCGGCGCCCGCCTCATCACGTTGTCCGCGATGCTGCGCATCCCCGTCAACATGCACAACGTGCCCTCTGAGCAGGTGTTCCGGCCCAAGAACTGGCTGGGATTCGGCACTGCCGACGCGGAGGGTGCGGACTACAGGGCATGCGCCCAGTTCGGTCCCCTCTACGGGTGAGGGTGCAGGGCTGACACGCTGAATGCCCCGGGCCGCGCACATCGCGTGGTCCGGGGCTGCCACAGGCAGTGACGCACAACGAACGGGAGGATGGGACAGGTGGCGAGCCGTGTGACCGCGTTGGCAGTTGACCTGGGGTCCTCATCTGGACGGATCACCGCCGGCACCCTCGAGGATGGTCGGGTGGCGGAGGTGGAGGTGCGTCGCTTCGCGCACGGTGCCACCATGCGGGATGGCTACCTGACCTGGGACCTCGACCTCATCTGGCGCGAGATCGTCGCCGGGCTAACTGACGCGCTGCAGCAGTTCCCGCACGCGCAGAGCGTGTCGATCGACACCTGGGGCGTCGACTGGGTGCCGCTGGACGTCGACGGTCGCCTTCTCACACCCGGCAGGGCATACCGCGACGAACGCACCACCCGAACGCTGGACTCCTTCCGGGACCGGCTCCCCGATGAGCGGGTCTGGACTCTCACGGGCATTGCCCCCGCCACGATCAACTCGGCCAACCAGATGTTCGCCTACCTCACCGAGGAACCGGCCCTGTCGGCGAAGACCGAGCAGATCCTGTTCCTGCCTGACCACTTCACGCACCTGCTGTCCGGTGAGCGGCGGTGGTCCCGCTCCATCGCTTCCACGGCAGGGTTGTGCAACCCGGGTGCCACTGATTGGGCCGTCGACGTGTTCGATGCTCTCGGCATCCCCCGCAGCTGGGTGGGGAAACTCAGTCATGAGCATGACGTCGTCGGCCCCTGCGTCGTCGCGGGGCTGGAGCAGTTGACGGTGGTGCGCGCTGGCGCTCACGACACCGCCTGCGCCGTTCATGCACTCCCTCGCGACGAGTCCACCGAAACGCATTTCCTGTCCTGCGGGTCGTGGTCGGTGCTCGGGGTGCTGCGCGAGGAGCCGGTGATGTCCACACAGGCGCACGACCTGGGGCTCACCAACGAGGCGCGCGGCGACCACGGCGTGCGGCCCCTCTTCAACATCACCGGCCTCTGGATCCTGCAGGAGTGCCAGCGCCAGTGGCGTGCCTCTGGCGAGGACGCGGACATCGTGAGCCTCGTCGACAAGGCGCGCGCTGCTGAGTCGCTGGGAATGCTGATCGACCCGGACGAGCCGGGATACGCCGCACCCGGAGACATGGTGGCCCGCGTCATTGGGGCACTGGTGCGCCAGGGTGCACCCCTGGATGTGTCCCAGGGACAGATTGTCCTGGCGATCCTGGAGTCATTGGCGCAGCGCTACGCGCGCGGCCTGGCCGATCTGACAGCCCTCACGGGGATGCCCGCAACGCAGCTGAACATGACGGCCGGTGGCTCCCGGAACACGTTGCTGTGCGAGTTGACGGCGCGCGCAGTCCATGTGCCAGTCGTCGGCGGCCCGGCCGAGGCGTCGACGCTGGGATCGCTGCTGGCGCAGCTGGAGATCACCGGGGACCTCGACCCGCGTGACCGCAACGACGTGATCATGGCCTCTGCAGAAACCCTCAGGTACCTGCCGTGACGCCCATCCGGGCCAACGGACGCCCCAGCCTCGCGGACGTCGCCAAGCAGGCCGGCGTCTCGAGCCAGACGGTGTCCCGCGTGGTGCGCGGTGCCGACGTCGTCGCTGAGGAGACCCGGGACAAGGTGATGGCGATCGTCGCCGAACTCGGCTACCAACCGAACTTGGCCGCGCGGTCGCTGTCGTTGCGTCGCACTGGCGTCGTGCACGTGGTCAACGCGACCCCGCTGTTCCACGGCCACGCCCGCACCTTCCTCGAGGTGGTCAAGGCGTTGGGGGAACTGGACATCCACACCTCCATGTCCGTGGTGCCCTTGGGGGAGACGGTGGCCCTCAACCAGCTCATCCCGCTCGGGGTCGACGGCGTGGTCATCCTGGGCGGGCACAGCCGATCCAGCCACTGGGCCGCGATGGCTGATACCCGGGTACCGGTGGTCTTCGTGGGGCAGAGGGAAGGGCTGCCGGAATCAGTGTCCAGTGTGGGAGTGGACCAGGCGCATGGTGCACTGCTGGCCACCCGGCACCTCATCGGGCAGGGCAGGAGTCGACTGCTTCACATCTGCGGGCCGCGTGACTGGTTGGACGCCGAGGAACGTCGAGACGGGTTCGTCGCGGCGTGTGCCGAGGCCAGGATCTCGTTCGAGAAGCTCTCCAGTCCCACATGGGATGCGAAGTCCGCCTACGATCTTGCCGCCCACGTCCCGCCCGACGTCGACGGTGTCTTCGCCAGCAACGATCACCTCGCTCTGGGTGTCATGCGCCGCCTCCACGAACGGGCGCTCCAAATTCCCCGCGACATCTCGGTGGTCGGGTTCGACGACGCGGAGGGGTCAGCCTGCTTCTGGCCACCCCTGTCCACCGTCCGCCAGCCGTTCGACCAGGTGGGTCACGCCGCCGTCGCCCAGCTCACCCGCCTCATGGACGGCGGCTCGCCCGAGCACACCCTCATCCAACCCGAACTGATCGTTCGGGGCAGCTCGAAGGGAATCCTATGATCCACGGACCGATGATCCATCCACCGCTGCTGCGGGCGCTCGCAGGCGCCGGCCACGGGGCGAAGATCCTGATCGCCGACTCGAACTACCCGCACGAGACGTGGGCCAACCCGCGCAGCAGCGTGGTGTTCCTCAACCTCGCGCCCGGACTTGTCAATGCCATGGATGTGCTCGAGGTGTTGAAGCAGACGATCCCACTGGAGGCAGCAGCCCTCATGGTGCCCGCCCCGGAGGACGGGGACATCACCGTGCCCATCCACGACGAGTTCCGCGCCGCTCTGCCGGGGATCGAGGTCTCTGAGATCCAACGGTGGGACTTCTACCCGGCTGCCAGGAGTGACGACGTCGCCGTGGTCATCGCCACCGGCGAGGCACGGGTCTACGCCAACCTGTTGTTGACCATAGGGGTGCGTGCCCCGGGGGAGTGACCCCTCACCGAATGTCCGACGCGACGGTGTGGTGGCCTGGCTCGGTGCTCTCCCGGATCCGCAGGGACCACGGGATGAAGATCCTCTCCGGCCCCCGCGGTCCACCTTCGATGGCGAGAATGAGTCTGTCGAGGGTGCGTTTAGCGAGGGCCCGGAGGTCGGGCGCCACGGTCGTCAGTGATGGAGTGTGGAACCGACCCTCGGGCACGTCGTCGAACCCCACGATTGCCACGTCCTGTGGAATGCGGACACCCCGCTCAAGGCAGGCGCGCATCGCGCCGATGGCCATCAGGTCGTTGAAAGCGAAGACGGCGTCCGGTCGCTCCCGGGCGGGCAGGTCCAGCAGTTCCTCCATGGCTGAGTACCCTTGCTCGCGACCGAATTCCCGCACGCGCACCACCCGCTGGGGCGGCAGTTCCAGTCCGGCCTGTTCAACAGCTGACTGGAAACCCCGAAGTCGGACGGACGAGGTGCCCTCCACGGGTTCCCGGCCGATGGCGGCGAGACGCCGCCGGCCGAGTCGCACGAGGTACTCCCCGACTGCGTGGGAGGCCTCCACCGAGTCCACCGAGATGTGATCGACCCCCTGCGGCACCGCCCGCTCCCCGAGCAGCACCAACGGCACGACGTCCGGGCGGGCCTCGATCTCGGCCGCTGTCAGGGCGAGCGGGGACAGGATGACACCATCCACCATCTGTCCGCTCATGCCGGACATGGCCAGTCTTTCGTGCGCCTCGTCGGCGCCCGTGATGTCCAGGAGCAGGATGTAGCCATGCTGGGTCGCCTGCACGGAGAGATGTGAGGCGAGCTCGGAGAAATAGGGCGAGTCCAGTTGGGGCACCGCCAGCGCGATGAAGCCGCCGCGGCCGTGCTTGAGCTGCCGCGCCGCAAGATTGGGACGGTACCCAAGGGCGTCCAGCGACGACTGAACCAGCGACCTCATGCGGGCGCTGATGTTCGGACGGTTGTTGACCACATTGGAAACTGTCTTCACGGACACTCCGGCGTGCTCAGCCACATCCTTGAGGGTGATGGCCATGCGCCCATCGTAAACGTTGTGCGCTGGTCAATGAAAGTGCTGGACAAAGCGTTTACAACGGTGCAAACTGGAGGAACGGATATCCGTTGCAAACACCTTCAATGAGGAAGGACCTCAACCATGGACGCTTCACGACCCCTTTCGTCGGCCCTCTCCCGGCGGCGCTTCATTTCCCTGGCCGCCATCAGTGGCTCCGCCGGCGCACTCGCGGCGTGTGGGGGAGGCGCGTCGCCGCGCGACATGCCCGAGCCCGCCACCTCTGTTTCCGGCGACGGCGGGAAGGCCGGCTACGACGGCCCCGCGGTGCAGTTGGCCTTCTGGAACGGCTTCACCGGCGGCGACGGCCCCATGATGAAAAAGCTGGTGGACCAGTTCTCCTCGGAGCATGAGAACATCGCCGTCACGATGACCACCATGCAGTGGGCCGACTACTACGCCAAACTGCCGACGGCCGTGACCTCAGGCAAGGGTCCGGACGTCGGCATCATGCATGTGGACTCGGTGGCCACCAACGCGGCACGCAATGTCATCCAGCCGCTGGATGACGTCGCCGCAGCCCTGGACCTCAAGGAGAGCGACTTTGCGCCCGTGCCGTGGAAGGCGGGAATTTACGACGACAAGCGCTACGCCATCCCCCTCGACGTCCACCCGCTCGGGTTCTACTACAACAAGGACGTCATGGAGAAGGCGGGCCTCGACCCGGAGAAGCCGCCGACCAACAATGACGAGTACCTGGGTGCGCTGGAGGAGTTGAAGAAGGCGGGCATCCAGGGTCACTGGGCCACACCGTTCCCGTTCACGGGAAGTATGACGGTGCAGAGCCTCATCTGGCAGTTCGGTGGCCAGCTCTTCAACGAGGACGGCACGAAGGTGCTGTGGGCGGAGGAACCCGGGGTCACTGGCCTCACCTGGTACGTCGACCTCATCAAGAAGGGGTACTCCCCGGCCAAGGTCGCCCAGGACGCTGACTACATCGCCTTCAAGAATGGCGAGAACGCCTTCAACTGGAACGGGATCTGGCAGATCAACGACCTGAAGCAGACCGACATCAACTGGGGTGTTGCGGCGCTGCCCAACATCGGCGGCACCAACGCCGCCTGGGCGGGATCGCACCAATTCGTGCTGCCGGTCCAGAAGGAGCAGGACGCCAACAAGGCCACGGCATCGCGAGTCTTCATCAACTGGATCAGCGAGCAGTCCCTGGCCTGGGCGGAGGCCGGACAAGTGCCTGCGCGCAACTCCGTTCGCGAATCGGAAGGGTTCAAGGCGCTGAAGGAACAGAGCGCACTGGCAACGCAGATCGACGACCTGCACTTCCCACCGACGATCCCCGGCATCGGCGACTGCTTCGGCGAGTTCGAGAAGGCACTCAACACGGCCGTCCTGGCCGGGACGGACCCGGCCAAGGCACTGGAGGAGGCTTCCACGCGGGCGCAGAAGATCCTCGAGGACAACGCCAAGAAGTACAACCGCTGAGCCATGGCCACACAGTCGAGAGGACGGGCGAGCCGGAGATCCGGCTCGCCCCTGACGCCGTATTTGTTCCTGCTCCCCTACTTGGCGATCTTCGCCACATTCGTGGTCATCCCGGCCGTCTTCGGCATCTGGATCAGCCTGCACGACTGGGACTACATGCTGGACTCACAGATCTTCCTCGGTCTGCAGAATTACGCGGACCTGCTGGACGAGACGTCGCTCCCGTACCCGGAGTTCTGGAGCAGCATGAAGAACACGCTGATCTTCACGGTGGCCAGCGTGCCATTCCTCGTCGTGATCCCCTTGTTGTTGGCAATGCTCCTGCAGGTGAAGTTCCCCGGCAGGACGTTCTTCCGGGCACTGTTCTTTGCCCCGTACGTGCTGGGTGTGGCAGTGATCGGCCTGATGTGGCGCTACCTCCTGAACGGCAACTTCGGGATCATCAATTCGCTCCTTGGCACCGACATCCAGTGGACGACGGATCAGCCGTGGGCCTGGGTGGGGCTCGTGGGCGTCACCGTCTGGTGGACGATGGGGTTCAACGCCATCATCTACCTGGCCGGTTTGGGCGACATCCCGGCCGAGCAGTACGAGGCGGCGGCACTGGATGGCGCCGGCTGGTGGAGCAAGTTCGTCTATGTCACGCTCCCCGGCCTGCGACCTGTCCTGATCTTCATCGTGGTGACGACAGTCCTGGCCAGCGCCAACATGTTCGGCCAGTCCTACATCATCACGGGCGGCGGTCCGACGGAGTCCACCAAGACGGCCATCATGACCATCACCGAGCTCGGACTCAGGAAGTACCAGATGGGTGCGGCGGCGGCCGAAAGCTACGTCCTCGCAGCCTTCCTGGCGCTGGTGTCGATCGCCAACTTCTGGCTCCTGCGGGACAAGGAAGCTGGCAGGGAGCGCAAAGAACTCAAGGCAGAGCGTCGTGACAAGGAAGCGTCGCGTCGTCAGGAGGTGGCGGCATGAGAAAAGTTGCGAGGAACCCGTTCCTCTGGATTGGGCTGGCGATCCTGTCGGTCATTTTCCTCGGACCGCTGCTCATCATGTTCTTCACGTCGTTGAAAACTGCCGGGGAGTCCCAGTCCGTGCCACCCACGCTGTGGCCACAGGCGCCGACGCTGCGCGCCTACGACATCCTGCTCAGCGCTGCGGACAACCCCATCTTCCTGTGGTTCGCCAACTCGATGATCGCAGCCACGCTGCACGCCCTTCTGGTGGTGGTGACGGCATCGCTCGCCGGGTATGCGCTGGCGCGCATGGAGTTCGCAGGCCGCAATGCCATGTTCGCACTGATCATCTCCACGCTGTTCGTGCCCGGATTCATTTTCCTCATGCCGAACTTCCTGTTGCTGGACGCCTTTGGTTGGTTGGACACGCTGCTCGCAATCATCATTCCCGGGGCGGCGGGTGCTTTCGGTGTGTTCTTCATGCGCCAGTTCTTCCTCGGCCTTCCCAAGGAGTTCGAGGAAAGCGCGCGCATCGACGGCGCCGGACCGTTCACGACGTTCCTGCGGATCATGTTGCCCAACGCGATGCCTGCCATGGTGACGCTGCTGGTACTGGCTTTCCTGGCCAACTGGAACGACTTCATCTGGCCGCTGTATGTCCTGTTCACTGACGCTCGACTCACCCTCCCCGTCGGCCTCACCAAGCTGCAGGGCGCCTACACCATCGACTACCCGGTCATCATGGCCGGGGCGGTCATCGCGTCGTTGCCAGTGCTGATCCTCTACACGTTTGTGCAGCGCTACGTCATCGAGGGCGTGGCCAGCGGGGGAGTGAAAGGATGATGTCCCCACGCGGCACGGCCCGGTTGTTGGCGCCTCTGCTGCTCGCTGCAGGCATGGCGGGATGCTCCAGCACGCCCCCGGACACCAGTGCTTCCCCCACACCGTCGAAGGAGGAATCCTCCATGGCCGAGGGCTTCACCAATCCCGTGTACGCCACCAATTTCGCCGATCCGCACATCCTGGCCGACGGGGACGGCTTCATCGCCTTCGCCACCAACGGCAACACCATGAATGCACAGACGGCCATCAGCGATGACATGGTGACGTGGCGGCAGGGGAGCGATGCGCTGCCGACACTGCCGAAATGGAGTTCGCCCGGCAAGGTGTGGGCCCCGGAGACCATCAAGTGGGCGGATGGCACCTACCGGATGTACTACACCACGATGGTGGTGGGCGTGGACAGGCAGTGCTTGTCTGTGGCCACTTCAGATACCGCTGCAGGACCGTACGTGGATGACTCCGCCGAACCGATCATCTGTGAGAAGGATGAGGGCGGTTCCATCGACAGCTCACCATTCGTCGCGACGGACGGCACCGCGTGGTTGTACTGGAAGAACGACGGCAACCACATCGGTGTGGACACCTTCATCCGTGCCGCACGCCTCGCAGCGGACGGGATGTCGATCGAGGGCGAGACCACCGACGTGCTGCAGCAGGACCTGCCGTGGGAGGACATGCTCGTCGAGGGGCCCAACGTCTGGGAACACGAGGGCAAATTCCACATGTTCTACTCCGGCAACGGCTACTGGACCGACAAGTACGCCGTGGGGCACGCGGTCGGCGACTCCCCCACGGGACCGTTCGTAAAGGATCCCGCCCCGGTGCTGACGTCCAATGACGTGGCGGCCGGGCCGGGACACAACTCGCTCATCAAAGTGGGCGACCAGTTGTGGATGGTGTACCACGCCTGGGAGCCCGACGCAATCGGCGACGATTCTGTTGGTCGCCAGATGTGGCTGTCCCGCGTCTCGTTCACCGATGACGGAGGCGTCGAGGTGGAACCGCCAATTGTCGACCACCCCCAAGCGCCGGAGAAGACATCGTGACCGTGCAGGGGGTTCCACGAGTCGAGCACCCGCGGCCGCAGTTCGTCCGCGACCGCTGGCTCACGCTCAACGGGATCTGGGAGTTCGAGACGGATCCTGGAGATTCCGGACTCGAGCGCGGCCTGCTGGGACGAGCGCTCGTCGACGATATCCTCGTGCCGTTCGCGCCCGAGTCGGAACTCTCAGGTATCGGGGACACCGATTTCCACGAGGCGGTCTGGTACCGGCGGCGGATTGAGGTCCCCGAGGAATGGCCTGTGGGGGATCGCGTTCTGCTGCACTGTCAGGCGGTCGACCACGATGCCACCGTCTGGGTGGACGGCATGGAGGTCGGCCGTCACCGCGGCGGCCACTCGTCGTTCACCCTGGACATCACGACCGCTCTCAACGGGCGACGTGAGGCCGAGATCGTGATCCGCGCTCGGGATCCGCGTCATGAGGTGCTCCCGCGTGGGAAGCAGGCCACCTGGTTCGGAAACACGCACTGCAACTACACGAGGACCACGGGCATCTGGCAGCCGGTGTGGCTGGAGTCGGTGCCCTCATCCCACCTGGCCCGTCCGCGCATCACGCCGGACGCGGGTCGGGGCATCTTCGACCTCGACGTCCCCGTGACCCACGGCCGTCCCGGCCAGAGGGTGCGTGCCGTGCTGAGCGATGCAAACGGCGAAGTGGCTTCCGACGACACGGTCGTCGGCATGACCATGGTTCCGGCCCTTCGCCTGGCGGTACCGGAGGATCGTCGCCGCCTGTGGTGCCCGGAGGACGCCCACCTCTACTGCTTGGAGTTCAGCCTGCTCGACGAACGTGGGGAGGTTCTGGATCGTCTTGAGTCCTATGCAGGCCTGCGCTCCGTCAGCATCGATGGTCATCGGGTGCTGTTGAACGGGGAGCCAGTCTTCCAGCGCCTCGTGTTGGACCAGCAGTACTGGCCTGATGGCCTCATGACCGCACCGTCGGACGAGGCACTGGTCACGGACATCGAGCTCGGGATCGCAGCCGGGTTCAACGGTGCACGGCTGCACCAGAAGGTTGCCGAGGAAAGATTTTTGTACCACTGCGACCGGCTCGGGTACCTGCTGTGGGGGGAATTCGCGGACTGGGGTGCCTCCGGGCAGGGACCGGCCGGTCACAACCAGGGACAGACGCCGACGTTCGTGGCCCAATGGGTCGAGGTGGTGGAGCGCGACTACTCCCACCCGTCGATCATCGGTTGGTGCCCGCTGAACGAAACGCATCAGTTCCTCCACGACCACTTCACCGTGCTCGACGACGTCACCGCCGCCATGTATTGGGCCACCAAGGGCATGGACCGCACGCGCCCCGTCATCGACGCCTCCGGCTACAGTCATCGCGTGGCCGCCACGGACATCTGGGACAGCCACGACTACGCGCAGGACCCGGAGGAGTTCGCCGAGAAGATGGCAGGCCTGGAGCGAGGGGAACCGTATGCCAATACGGGACAGAACACGGGGGCCCAGGAGAGTGGCGCACCACAGTACTCACTGCCCTACGCCGGACAGCCGTACTTCTGCAGCGAGTACGGCGGCGTGTGGTGGGTCCCCGAGCCCCACCGTGAGGAGGACGACGATTCCTGGGGGTACGGTCAGCGCCCGGCCACCGAAGCAGAGGTGCACGCGCGCGTTGAGGGGCTGACACGGGTTCTTGACCAGAACCCGATGATGTTCGGGTACTGCTACACGCAACTCACGGACGTGTTCCAGGAGAAGAACGGTATCTATGCCTTCGACCGGTCGGAGAAGTTCGACATGGAACGGATCCGGGCCAACTTCTCACACCCGGCCGCCTATGAGGCTGTCGACGATTCCTCGTCGTGACGGGAGGGTGCGGGTCAGCGGTTGCGCGACGTGGTGATGCGGGAGTCGATGGCGTCGAGCAGCAACAGCACCAGCAGCGCCACGCCGGCGACCACGATGCGGGTGGAGAGTGGCTCGAAGCACAGTGTGCCCAGCACCACGATGGAATAACAGAGGCCAACCACCACGGCCTCCGTGGATGCCTTGAGCTGTCCCGCCAGCATCACCACTCGGCCGCCGAAGCCGAGTGCAATCATTGCCGTGCCCAGGACCACGAGCGGGATCGGTTCCTGGAAGGTCGGTACCTGGATCAGCAGCAGCATGAGGGCAGCCAAAATGATCGTGCCGACGATGATGATCACCGACGACCACCCGAAGGCTCGGGGTGCGCGGGTCTCTGCGGCAGGGGTGTTGGTCATGGTGTGCTCCACGGATCGTCAATAACACTGCTTGTCACTGGGGTCCATCGTCCCACAGGGTGTAGGCGTGGGGGCCTCACGGCACGCGCTTGGTCCATTCGTCGGAGGAGAACTTGGTGTCCACGAGATGCTGTGCGGCTGCCAGTTCCTTCTTGGAGTACTCGCGGCGCATCGTCTCGTAGCGGCCCTCGAAGTGTTTCAGGAAGGCGACGATGATGTCATCGCGCGCCATCTGCGTCTGCGAGCGCAGCGGATCGACGCGCTTGTTGGCGGACTTGGTGCCCTTGTCCGACATCTTCTCGCGCCCGATGCGCAGCACCTCAAGCATCTTGTCGGCATCGATGTCGTAGGCCATCGTCACGTGGTGCAGAACAACGCCGCCAGCGAGTCGACGCTGCGCCGCGCCGGCGATCTTGCCCTTGTCCGAGGCAATGTCGTTGAGCGGGACGTACCGGGCGTTGACCCCGAGCTCGGCCAAGGCCCCCATCACCCACTCGTCGAGAAAGGCGTAGCTGCGCTCGAAGCTCAGGCCCTCCACCAGTGACGTCGGGGCGATCAGCGAGTACGTGACGCAGTTGCCCTGTTCCATGAACATGGCGCCGCCACCGGTGATGCGGCGCACGACGTTGAAGCCGAGACGCTCGCGGCCCTCGTCGTCGATCTCGTTCTTGTAGGACTGGAAGGAGCCGATCACCACCAGCGGGCGGTCCCAGTCCCAGATTCGCAGGCAGGGGTTGATCTCGCCGGCGGCCAGTTCCGTGGCCATCACCTCGTCGAGGGCCACGTGCATTCGGGGGTCCAACGTGGCGGGCCCGATGACGTCGAAGGTGTGGTCGGACCAGTCGGTGGCATGACCCAAGGCGCGGCGCACGGCAATGCCGACGGCCTCGGGGGTGAAGCCGATGAGGCGGGCACCCTCGGGGAGCCGTGACGAGATGGCGGCTGCGAGGTCATCGACGGACGCATCGTCGGGCATGCCCATGAGGGCACCGTTGATGTCCTCGAGCGCCTCGTCGGGTTCGAGGAAGAAGTCACCGGAGAGTGCTGCCCGGACGATCCGCCCTTCCTCGGCCTCGATGTCGATTGCGACAAGCTTGCCGCCTGGAACCTTGTACTCACCACGCATGACGCCGAGCCTATCGCGACGCCCGATCTCCCCGTCTGATGAGCAGGACAGGCGCGCCGTCCTTCGATTCGCCGAGCTCCTTCGTCGCGCGGCTACTCAGGAACCGACTTTTCCCGCTCCTTGAGTAGCGGCCGGTGAGAAACGCGATGTCCTGAGTGCCGCTGTGAGGGACGAATCAGCGGTGTGGCGAAGGGAACCAGCCGCGTATCGAAAGGCTCGTGAGGTACAAGATTGTCCATCGATACGCCGCTGTTCCCGTCGGTGCGCCCCGCCTGTTCCTCGCAGCGGTTCCTCGATCAGCTGTGGTGGTTGATCATTCGTCGTGCGTGTTGCTCGACTCCGGTGGCGGTGGGTTCACACAATCGGCAGATGCGTCTGGGCATCCCCGCCTGACCACTCGTCGGCGTTCACCATGAACTGCGCAGCACGAGTCACGTACTCGCGGAGCTCGGCCTCCTCCGGCGCCGCCATGCTGAGGGTGTCAATCGCCCTGTTCATGTGGTGCAGCCAGCGGTCGCGTTGCGTCGGCGTCACTGCGTACGGCGCGTGCCGCATGCGCAGGCGCGGATGGCCGCGGGTCTCGCTGTAGGTCTTGGGGCCACCCCAGTACTGCTCCATGAACAGCAGCAACCGCTCCTCGGCGGGGCCGAGGTCCTCCTCCGGATACAGTGCGCGCAACGGCGGATCCTCAGCCACGCCCTCGTAGAACACGCGTATCAGCTTCGCGAAGGTCTCATGCCCTCCGACGCGTTCGTAAAAGGTCCCGGTCTGCTCAGCCACGTCCCCAAGTGTTCCAGAGTGGGTGTCAACCAAAGTGGCGTCCCATCGCGTTGTAGGGGAGGAAGCCGTACACAGCCTTGGCCGGGTCGAGCGGGAGCACCTGACGTTCCTCGGGCGTGCTCGTGCCGGGGCGACAGTTCACCTGGTGGGCGGTCATTACTGCCACAGCTCCAAGGACGGTGAGGGGTGGTCGTCCTCCAGCGGCGAAATGGAAATCGACACCCTCCACAGCCACCTGGTGGCTGAGTCCGTGCGCGGGGTCAATTCTGATGTTGCAGACGCGTTCGGCCACCTGTGGCTCAACGACGCCGCGGGTCATCACCTCTCCATCATCGAGGACGTGACGGGCCGGCTCTGGTGGCGCAGCATGGATGGTCCGCTCATGGAATGGCAGCCCGGCGACGCAGAAGCAGCGTTCATCTGCGATCCGACTGCCACCACGATTGACCAGGCGGAGGGGGCCGTGCCGGATGCGCTACTCGCTCAGATCATCGATCAGGTGGCGGCTGAGGCCACGACCGCGGGTGAGTATGAGCGCCCGACCGGGTGGTTTCTGATCCTTACCAACGCCGCCGGCGAGCAGTTCTGCTTTGGGCAGTGGGGCGACGGGTCGCTGATCGGACAAGGTCCTGACGGAACCGCGATCGCGTGACGAACTCCCTCATCGACATCAAGGCCAAGCGTGTGACCGTCCTGAAAACGGCCAAGGACCTCGGTGTGGATGCCGTTGAGGCCCTCGCGGATCGTTTCCTTGATGGCATCGTGCTGGAGGTGACCGCGCAGGCGTTCACCGACGACGGCACGCTCGCCCCGGCTGGTGCCAGGGAGGAACTGACGGAGCTCGGCATGGTCGAGGTACGAGTGGTTCTGCCGCCCCCGCCGGAGACG
>JBBSRQ010000043.1:0-17728 GCA_038242845.1 Propionibacteriales bacterium
CCTGGCTGCTGGTGCACCTCGTCGCGCTGGGCGCCATGACGCACGCCGTCATGGTGTGGCGCGCGCACTTCACGGCGGCCCTGCTGAAGACCCGTGACGACGAGGGCACCAGGCGGCGCGCCACCTGGCGCCTGGCGATGCTGGCGGCCGGCTCCCTGCTGGTGTTCGTCGGTGTTCCCACCACGTCGTGGTGGCTCGTGGTCGCCGGTGCCACGGTCGTTTCCGTGGCTGTGCTCTGGCACGCAGTGCAACTGGTTTCCGATCTGCGGCGAGCACTGCCGGGACGGTTCAGGATCTGCATCCGGTACTACGTGGCAGCGGCCTGCTGCCTGCCCGTGGGCGCCGGCTTCGGGGCGGCTCTGGCCTTCGGACTGGACGACAAGTGGCACGCCAACCTGCTGGTGGCCCACACCATGACCAATCTGCTCGGCTGGATCGGGCTGACGGTGATCGGCACGCTCGTCACCTTCTGGCCCACCGTGCTGCGCACGCGCATGGACGATCGCGCGGAGAAGCTCGCTCGTCAGGCGCTGCCTGTGCTGCTCGTTGCCCTGGTCGTGGTGGTGGCCGGGTCACTGTTCGGGGTGCGCCCCGTGGCGGTCGTCGGCATCGCCCTGTACGCATCCGGTCTGCTGTGGTGGGGACGCTGCTTGGTGGCGCCCCTGCGGAAGCGCCCGCCGAGGGAGTTCGCCTCGGCATCCATCCTAGCGGCATGCGTGTGGGCAGTCGTTGCCCTCGTCGCCACCGCGGTGCAGGTGCTGGTGTCCTCGGACATCGAGGTTGCCACCGGTTACCCGATCGTGGCGTCCATCTGGGTGGCAGGGTTCCTGATGCAGTTGGTCACCGGTGCGCTGTCCTACCTGATGCCGTCGGTGGTGGGTGGCGGCCCTCGTGTGGTGCGTGCCGGCGCCGCATGGTTCGACAAATTCGCCGCCACCCGACTGGTGGTCATCAACGGCGGACTGTTCATCTGGCTGATGCCGACACCCAGTTGGGTGAGGGTGACGGTGTCGTCAGTGGTGTTGGTAGCCCTGGCCTCCTTCCTGCCGCTCCTGATCGGCGGCATCCGTTCGTCGATCGTGGAGAAGCGACGTGCGCTGGCGGGAGAGCCGGCGGCACCCTCCGAGCGACCCAACGCCTTCACGTGGACCGGCGTGGTGGGAGGCGTGGCTGCGCTGGCCTTGGCGATCAGCATTGGCGTGGGCATCGATCCCGGTGCGATCGGCCTGTCGTCGACGCCGACGAGTACCGGCGAGAGCGTGGTCACAGGTAACACCGTTCGCGTTGAGGTGGTTGCCAACGGGATGGTGTTCACGCCCAACCGCGTTGAGGTGGAGCGGGGCGACCGGCTCATCGTCGACCTGGTCAACAAGGACACCACCACCCTGCACGACCTCACCATCGGCGACCACCGCACATCCCGGCTGAGGATGGGGGAGCGGACAGAACTCGATGTGGGCCCCGTCCAGTCCTCCATCCAGGGCTGGTGCACCGTTGTCGGACACCGGCAGATGGGCATGGTCTTCGACGTCATCGTCCGCGGCGCCGGTGAGTCCGCTGCGGAGCCCGCTGGTGAGCCCACCGCGACGATGACGCACGAGCACGGGGAAACCCCCGAGGCTCCGCGGATCGCGGGCGTGGTGGACCCTGTGCTGCCCCCCGCAAACGACGAACGCCTGCACAAGGTGGAATTGCGCGCCACCGACGAGACGCTTGAAGTGGCGCCGGGGGTCTGGCAGCAACGCTGGACCTACAACGGGCAGAGCGTCGGACCGACGCTGCGCGGTCGCGTGGGTGACGTCTTCGAGGTGACGTTGGTCAACGATGGGGCCATCGGCCACTCCGTCGACTTCCACGCCGGCGCTCTGGCGCCCGACGTGCCCATGCGCACCATCGCCCCCGGCGAGTCACTGGTCTACACGTTCACGGCGGAGCGGGCCGGCATCTGGATGTACCACTGCTCCACCATGCCCATGAGTGCCCACATTGCCGCGGGCATGCACGGCGCAGTGATCATCGATCCCGAAGGTCTGCCGGAGGTGGACCGCGAGTACGTCGTCGTCCAGTCCGAGATCTACCTGGGCGAGGGCGGCACCTCTGCGGATGACGCCACCGAGGTGGATGCCGACAAGGTCTCCGCGGAGCAGCCGGACAAGGTGGTGTTCAACGGCGTCGCGAATCAGTACGACCAGGAGATGTTCCAGGCCAAGGTGGGTGAACGGGTGCGGTTCTGGGTGCTGGACGCCGGGCCGAACCGACCCAGCGCCTTCCACATCGTCGGTGGCCAGTTCGACACCGTGTACTTCGAGGGCGGCTACCAGCTGAAGGACGGCGTCGACGCCTTCGGGAGCACCGACGGCGGTTCGCAGGTACTGGGCCTGCATGTGGCGCAGGGTGGGTTCGTGGAACTGGAGTTCCCCGAGGCGGGACACTACCCGGTCGTCAGCCACGTCATGGTCGACGCCGAACGCGGCGCCCACGGCGTGGTGGAGGTCACGCCAGCCGGGTGAGGCGGTTCAGCCGCCGATGGCGCTCATCGGGCGCGGCGGCTGCAGGAAGCCGGGCTCGTTGATGCCGTGGCCGGCGAGTTTGCCGGCGAGGCAGCGATGCAGAATGGCGGCCACCTCCTCGTCGCTCGCGCCTGAGCGCAGCGGCTCGCGCAGATCGGACTCGGTGGAGGAGAAGAGGCAGGACCTCAGCTGGCCATCGGCGGTCAGCCGCAACCGGTCGCAGGCGCCGCAGAACGGCATGGTCACCGAGGCGATGATTCCCACGGTGTGGGGGCCGCCGTCGACGAGGAAACGCTCCGCCGGCGCGGCGCCACGGCCGGGGATGGCCTCGAGATCGTGTTCGGTGCGCAGCGACGCGAGAATCTCCGCCGCCGTGACCATGCCCTCCCGGCTCCAGGTGTGCCCGGCATCCAGTGGCATCTGCTCGATGAAGCGCAGTTGGAGATCATTCTCCATGGCCCAGCGGAGCAGGGCGGGGGCCTCATGATCATTGACGTCGCGCATCAGCACCGAGTTGATCTTCACGGGAGCCAGGCCGGCGGCCTTCGCCGCGTCGATGCCGTCGAGGACGTCGCCGAGCCGGTCTCGACGGGTCATTTCCTTGAAGCGTGCGGCATCGAGAGTGTCCAGCGAAATGTTGACCCGCGCCAGACCTGCATCAGCCAGTCGCTGGGCGAGCCGGGGGAGCATGATGCCATTGGTGGTGATCGAGATCTCCGGTGCATTCTTGATGCCGTGGATTGCGGCGACCACGTCCACCACGTCGGGGCGCAGCAGCGGCTCCCCACCCGTCAGGCGCACCTCCGTGACTCCCTCCGCGACGGCGACCTCGACGATGCGCATCAGTTCCGTCGGAGACAGCAGTGTGTTGCGAGGCAGCCACGGCACGCCCTCGGCGGGCATGCAGTAGGTGCAGCGCAGGTTGCAGTGATCCGTCAGCGAGATGCGCAGATCACGGTGCACTCGACCAAAACCGTCGACGAGCCTGCTCACGAATTCACTCCCAGGTTGGACCACACCTGGCGGCCCGTTGTTTCGAATTGTTGTTTCCAGATGGGCAGCTCTGCCTTGATGGCCTCCACCACTGCCTCGCAGATGTCGAAGGCTTGGCGGCGGTGGGCAGTGGCGACGCAGACCACCAGTGCCAGTTCGCCCACATCGAGGTGCCCGACGCGGTGCACGGCGGACACGCGGGAGGTCCCGTCGGGATCGAGGCGGTCCAGGACCCTCATCACGATGGTCCCGATGAGCCGGTCGGCATCGGGATGGTGCGTGTAGTCGATCCCGGCGACGACACCCTCGGCCTCCGGATCGTGATCGCGGATCTGCCCGATGAAACAGGTCACTGCCCCGGCGGTGGGTGATTCCACGGCGGTGCGCAGAGCATTCGGATCAAGGACGTCGGTGGTGACGTCGGCATGCATCAGTGGCATCAGTGGTCGCCTCCGTCGAGTTGGTCAAGGATGTGGGGAACCAGCGCCATCAGGGCGGCCAGGGACTCGGACACCGCGGCAGGGCTGCCGGGAAGGTTCACCACGAGGGACCGCGCGGTGACGCCGACGAGGCCCCTGGTGAGGGCCGCATGGGGTGACTTTTTCATGCCCTCGCTGCGGAACAACTCCGGAATGCCGGGCAGCAGGCGTTCGACGACGTCGGCCGTGGCCTCCGGGGTCTGGTCGCGGGGGGAGACTCCCGTCCCGCCGGTGGTCACGATGAGTCGTGCCCCGGAAGTGAGCACGCGATGCAGTTCGCCGCGGACGTTGTCGACGCCATCGGCGACGCAGGACAGTGACGTGGTGTAGCCCGCAGCCTCCAGCATCGAGACGGCCAGGGGGCCTGAGGCGTCAGCGCGCGTGCCCGCCGCCACCCGGTCGGAGACCGTGATGACGTGGGCAACGGGCTGGGTGGACATGACCCCACAGTACCCATCCGTGCGGTGTGCAAACGAAGCCGCATATCCGCGCCGTCGATGCTCAATGTGAGTGCGTTTTGTGGGCAGGCGGATCGAAGCCGTGGGGGACGCTGGGTGCTGGCCGGTGTTGCGATTGCGGTTTCCGGATCAAGAGACCCGTATTTAGCTGTTACTACGTGGCGTGGCAATGGCGTTGGGCGGGATTCACGGGGGGCGCGCCCCTGGTCACCACCGCACTCATGTGGAAGCCGGACGGCTGGCGTCACTAGGATCGGGGTGCGAGCCCCCGTGTGAACGACGAATGGAGACAAGCATGTCCGAGGCAGGCCTGGAAGCAGCGCGCGAGAAGATGAGGGCCGCAGGTGTGGCGACGCCCGCCATTGAAGTGTTCTCCCACTACTACACACTGCTCGAATCAGGGGAGACCGGCGTGATCCGGGAGGACTCCATCACACCGATGGTGGACGTCCCGTTCCTCTCCGACGTCGACATCAGCGATGATGCTGCCCGCGCTGCCATCGGCAGGACCGTTGTGATCAAGCTCAACGGTGGGCTCGGCACCTCCATGGGCCTGGACAAGGCCAAGACGCTGCTCGAGGTTCGCGACGGACTCAACTTCCTCGACCTCATCGTGCGCCAGGTGCACGCCGCCCGCCAGGCCTGGGACGCGCGCGTGCCGCTGCTGTTCATGAATTCGTTCCGCACCGAGGATGACACCCTCGAGCACCTCGCCCAGTACGCGGACCTGGCCGTCGATGGTGTGCCCCTGTCCTTCATGCAGAACCAAGAACCGAAGCTACGCGCCGACGACCTGACACCGATCACTTGGGAGGCGGACCCCACCCTGGAGTGGTGCCCGCCCGGACACGGTGACCTGTACACGGCACTCGAAGGATCCGGGGTGCTGGACACGTTGCTCGCGGAGGGATTTCGCTACGCGTGCGTGTCCAACGGTGACAACCTGGGAGCCGCGCCCAACGCCACCATCGCCGGGTGGTTCGCCCAGTCCGGCGCCCCGTACGCGGCCGAGGTTTGCCGCCGTACCATCAACGACAAGAAGGGTGGGCACTTGGCGGTCCGGAAGGCCGACGGGCAGCTCATCCTGCGTGACACCGCGCAGACGGCGCCGGAGGAGATGGACTACTTCACCGACGAGCACCGCCACCCGTACTTCCACACCAACAACCTGTGGTTCGACCTCGCCAAGTTGCGCGACACGCTCGTGGAACGCGAATCCGTGCTGGGGTTGCCGATGATCCGCAATGAGAAGACCGTCGACCCCGCCGACAGCTCATCCACCCCCGTCATTCAGATAGAGAGCGCCATGGGTGCCGCCATCGAGGTGTTCGAGGGTGCCACGGCCATCTGCGTCGAACGGGAGCGCTTCCAGCCGGTGAAGACCACCAACGAACTGCTGCTGCTGCGCTCCGACGTGTACGACCTGGGAGCCGACGGACGGCTGCAGAGCACCAGCGACTCGTCGCCCGAGATCGACCTGGACCCCCGGTACTACAAGAAGGTTGGCGGGTTCTCTGCCCGGATGCCGCAAGCGCCGTCCCTGCGCAACGCCACCGCGTTGAAGGTGCGGGGCGACTGGACCTTCGGCGCGGACGTCACGGTGCAGGGTGCTGTTGCTCTTGCCGACGACGGCGGTGCACAGCGAGTCGAGGACGGTGCGACGCTTGGCCAGTGAGCCCGTGGAACTGGGTCGCGCGCTGACGGGGGAGGAGCTGCCCCTGGCGGCGGAGGAGTCCACCGCTTTGGTCGCCGAACTCGCGGTGCTGGGCTGGGACCGTGCACGGCTCGCCGACTTGCGTCAGCTCAGGCAGGCCACCCGCCAGCCGTGGCCGTTCTCCGTGCCCATCGAGGCCCTGCGCGAGTTCGGTTTCGCACGCTTCGACGCGCGGCTCGCCGATCTCCGCCGCTTGCTGGGGCTCAGCGGGCAGCACGCTGCCACGCAGAGCACTCGCGCCTGGGGTCAGGCGGAGAGACGGCTCGCCGCCGATCGTCCGCCGCACTGGGGTTGAGGCAGGCCGGCTGGATGCTGTGGTCACTGCCGGATCCCGCGCCTTCGTCCAGATCCCGAAGGCCCTCCGTGACTGAGACCACATTGTGACCCGAGAAATTATCCGATGTCGTTGACAGGGCCAGAGATGTCTCCATATAGTTCCGTCTACCGGAACGCAGTTTCATAATTGCAGGACCGACAGGGATGTCGGTTGCCGGTACCGCCAGATGGGGCGTTCAAGCACACCAGCATCCCCACTCGGCGTACCCACCAAGGCGCTCACACGGATGAGCCGAACGAGGAGTTCCACATGAGGCGAAACAAAGCTGTTTCGATCACCGCCCTGATCGGGATGTCGATGCTCGCGCTGAGTGCGTGCAGTGCAGGCACCGGCACCGCCCCGACAACCGGTGACACGACCAGTGCCACCGCCGGCGGTGAGACCGCCGCATCGGGTGACACCACCGTCATGAAGGTGGCGTTCAACCAGCCCGAGACCCACCCGCAGTACATCGTGATGGATGAACTCGGTGACAAGCTCAAGGAAGCGACCGACGGGCGCTACGACGTCGAGGTCTACCCGAACGAGACGCTGGGCGCGCAGCGCGAGACCATCGAGCTCGTCCAGGCAGGCACCCTCGAGATGGCCTATGTCGCCGGCCCTTTGCTCGAGAACTTCAACCCGGACTTCGTCGTCTTCAATCTCCCGTTCGCCTTCGAATCACCCGAGCAGCAGAGCAAGGTGACCAACGATCCGGAGATCGTCGGCGACCTGTACTCCTCGCTGGAGGACCAGGGGATCAAGGTCCTCTCCGCCTTCCACGGCGGCGTTCGCTCGGTCTACAACGCGGACAAGCCCATCAACACCCCTGATGACCTTAACGGCATGAAAATCCGCGTCATCGAGTCCGACACCAACATCGAGATGATGGCACTCATGGGTGGCACCGGCACCCCCATGGGTCAGGGCGAGGTCTACACCGCCATCCAGTCCGGCATCCTCGAGGGGGCCGAGAACAACGAGCTCATCTACTCCAACCTCAAGCACGCCGAAGTGGCGCCGTACTACAGCTACACGCGCCACCTGATGTTCCCGGACTACCTGATCATCAACCCGACGGTGTACAACGCCATGTCCGAGGAGGACCAGGGAGTTCTCTCCGACCTCCTCGCCGATGCCCGCGTGCACGAGGCGGAGCTGTGGAAGGAACAGGTGGGTGACGCCGTGAAAGCCGCCGAGGCTGCTGGCGCCAAGTTCAACGAGGTTGACTCCGAGGCGTTCGCCGCGGCCATCAAGCCCCTCACCGAGCAGAAGCTGACCACCGACGTCACGAAGAAGATCTACGACCAGGTCCGCGCAGCGGGCAAGTGATTGTCGCGACCCGGAGAGACCCGAACCCATGACCACGTTCAAGAAAGCGCTCGACGTCATCCTGACCTGGGCTTGTGTGGTGCTGTTCGCGGCACTGGTGATCGATGTCAGCTGGCAGGTCTTCGCCCGCCAGGTCCTCAACCAGCCGAGCGGCTGGTCAGAGGAACTGGCCAAGTATCTGTTCATCTGGCTGGGCCTCTTCGGGTCGGCGCTCGTCTTCGGCGAGCGCGGCCACATCGCTGTTGACTTCGCAGTCAAGAAACTGCCCAGGACGGGGCAGCTCATCCTCGCCGTCATCGTCCAGCTTTCCATCCTGACGTTCACGGTGCTCGTCCTTCTCTGGGGCGGGTTCAGGGTGGTCACGCTGGCATGGGCCCAGAACCTCACCGGCCTGCCGGTCAACGTCGGACCGCTCTATCTGGCTCTGCCGATCTCGGGCGTCCTGATCGCCTTCTACACCATCTACCACCTTGTAAGGATCCTCACGGGCGCTGAAAACCCGATCGAGGACGCCGAACTCGAAATCCTGTGAAGGAGGACTGACCCATGGATCCCGCACTCTTTGCTGCACTCATTCTCCTGGCAGGCATCGCCGTTTTCCTCCTGATGGGCGCGCCCATCAGCATCGGCGTCGGATTGTCATCGATGCTCGCCCTGTTCGTCCTCCTCGGCATGGAGAACGGAGTACTCACCTCTGCGCAACAGGTGTTCCGTGGAATCAACTCCTTCCCCCTTCTGGCCATCCCGTTCTTCGTGCTCGCAGGCGTGATCATGAACAATGGCGGGATTGCGCTGAGGCTCATCAACGCTGCCAAAGTGCTCGTTGGCCGGGCACCCGGTTCGCTGGCCCAGACCAACGTTGCCGCCAATGCCATGTTCGGGGCCGTCAGTGGCTCCGGCGTGGCGGCGGCCGCTGCCATCGGCTCCACCATGGGTCCGTTGCAGGCCAAGGAGGGCTATGACCGCGGGTTCTCCGCGGCCACCAACATCGCCTCCGCACCGGCCGGGATGCTCATCCCCCCCAGCAACCTGATGATCGTCTACTCGCTCGTCTCCAGCGCCTCCATTGCCGCCCTCTTCGTGGCCGGCTACATTCCCGGCATCCTGTGGGCGGCGGCGTGCATGCTGATCGTCTACCTCTACGCCCGCAAACGGCCCGAGCTCAGGATCACGGAGAAGGTCGGGTTCTCCCAGGGACTGCGCACCATCGTCGTGGCGCTGCCGGCACTGTTCCTCATCGTCGTCGTGATCGGCGGCATCCTGGGCGGGATCTTCACCGCAACCGAGGCCTCCAACATTGCAGTCGTTTATTCCTTGGCCCTTTCCGCCATCTACAGGTCGATCAAAATCACTGACATTCCCCGGATCCTGATGGATGCCACCCGCACCACTGCCGTCGTGATGTTCCTCGTGGGCGTCAGCTCGATCATGGGCTTCGTGATGTCCTTCGCCAAGATTCCGGCGATGGTCTCCGAGGCGATGTTTGCCATCAGCTCCAACCCGGTGGTGCTGCTGCTGCTCATCGCACTGGTGCTCCTCTTCGTCGGTTTGTTCATGGACCCGACGCCCGCGGTGCTGATCTTCACGCCGATCCTGCTGCCGATCGTGACGGCCTTCGGGATCCACCCCGTCCACTTCGGGATCATGATGGTCTTCGCGCTGTCGGTGGGAACCATCACACCGCCTGTTGGGCCCATCCTCTTCGTCGGGGCCAAGGTGTCCGGCCTGAGGATCGAGGACGTCATCAAGCAGCTGCTGCCCTTCTTCGGCGCGCTGATCCTCCTGCTGGTCATCGTCATCTTCACGCCGTCGCTGTCCATGTGGTTGCCCACACAACTGGGACTCGTCAAATCCTGACGCGTCCCGCCACCTCACACACATCCTCGGAAGGTCCTCACATGGAACAGCGTTACGCAACCAGTCCCGAACACGTCGCAGGAATGGGGACGGCCGAGCTGCGGGACCGCTTCCTCGTGGCTGACCTCTTCGCCGATGACCAGGCCAACGCGGTCTACACCCATCACGACCGCGTGGTCCTGGTGGGCGTCCAGCCGGTCACGACGACGGTCGCCCTGCCGAGTTTCCCGGAGATTCGCAGCGAAACCTTCTTCGAGCACCGTGAGGGTGGAGTCATCAACGTGGGTGGGCCCGGCAGCGTTGTCGTTGACGGTGAGACCCACCACATGGGGCACGGGTCCTGCCTGTACGTGGGCCGCGGCGCCGAATCCGTGGTCTTCGCATCCGTGATGGGTGACGGGGACGCAGGGCCGGCGCGCTTCTACATCGTGTCGGCCCCCGCCCACACCGCCTACCCGACGACGTTCGTCGACGCTGGTAAGGGCAACATCCGTGAACTCGGGGATGCACTGACGTCCAACCGCCGGACGATCAACCAGTACATCCACGAGGGCGGGATCCGCAGCTGCCAGGTGGTCATGGGTGTCACGACGCTGCACCCGGGCAGCATGTGGAACACGATGCCCGCCCACACGCATGATCGGCGGATGGAGGCGTACCTGTACTTCGAGCTCCCCGCCGACGCGAGGATCATCCACATCATGGGAGAACCCCGGGAAACCCGACACCTCGTCGTGGCGAACCACCAGGCAGTGATCTCCCCGAGCTGGTCGGTCCACTCCGGCGTCGGCACAGCGAGCTACAGCTTCGTCTGGGCGATGGCGGGCGAGAACCGGTCCTTCGACGACATGGACGGCTTCGCCATCGCTGACATGCGCTGACGTCGATCCACCCGCCATAGCCACACGAGGAGAGACCGTGACCACTGACAGCACCGTCGACGCCGCCGACGAGTCGGTGGGTGGAAGGGGTCATGTCACGAGCCTTCGCGTGGCGCCCACTGCGAACGCGAGCGAGAAGACGCTCCTGGTGCTGGAAGCCGCCCTGAACCATGCCCGGTTCACGGATGTTGTGGAGGCGACCGGACTCGCCAAGGCCACCACCCACCGCATTCTCTCGACGCTGGTCGAGGCGCGGTTCGTCTCTGTCGCCGCCGACGGCAGCTATCTTCCCGGGCCCAAGATCCTGTCCCTTGCCGGACGTGCCCTGGCACGCATCGACATCTCGGCCATCGCGCAGCCGTTCGTCGACGAGCTCGTCTCGAGGGTGCACTGCACCGTGCACGTCGGCGTGGTCAATGGTGACGAGATCGTCTACCTGATCCGCAGTGACTCGGACAAGCCGTACCTCATGCCGTCACGGGTGGGCCACTCCATTCCCATGCACTCATCGGGGATAGGGAAGGTGGTGCTGAGCGGCTACACCGACGACGAACTCGAGCGCTTCGTCACCCGAGCAGGGCTGCCTCGACGCACCAATAACACGATCACCACGCTGACGGGCCTTCGGGCGGAGCTCGCGTCGGTCCGTGAGCAGGGCTATGCCCTCGACAACGAGGAGAACGTGATGGGCGTGGGGTGCGTGGCAGCGCCCATCCAGGACCACACGGGAACCATCAAGTACGGCGTGAGCATCTCGACCATCACCGTCGAACACACCATCACGCAGATCACGGCGATGGCCGTGTTGGCAATGGACACCGCCCGACAGATCTCCGCCAGCCTCGGGTACACCCCCTGAGCTGGAATCGCCCTTCCGCGCCTCGATGAAGAGAGCAGCCCTCCATGATCGATGAACCCCTCCCACCCGCCTCCATCCCCACCACCGGGTCGACGATGACGATCCTCATCACCGAGTGCGACCACGACTCCTTCGACCTGGAGCAGCAGGTTGCCGACGCGGCGGGCGCCGAGCTGATCCTGACGCAGTCCCGGTCAGCGGCAGAGCTTGTGGCCAACGCTGTCTCAGCCGACGCCATCGTCGTGCAGTACGCCACCATCACGGCCGACGTCATGGACGCACTTCCCGGTCTCAGGGCCATCGGACGCTACGGCGTCGGCGTTGACTCCGTCGACGTCGCGGCGGCCACGGAGCGCGGGATCGCCGTCTGCAACGTGCCGGACTACGGCACCGAATCCGTCTCCGACCACGCCATGGCGCTCGCACTCGCGGCGGCCCGTGGAATAGCGCGCCTCGACCGCGGCGTCCGGGCCGGCACCTTCGACCTGGTGGCCGTGCGGCCGCTCTACCAGACGAGGGGCCGGGTGTTCGGGGTCGTCGGCATGGGCCTCATCGGGACCGCGACCGCGCGCAAGGCAGCCGGCTTCGGCTACCGGGTCATCGGCTACGACGTGGTGAGCGAGCCCGGTTCCACGGGCGCCGGCGGTGTGCCCATGGTGTCGCTCGAGGAGCTCCTTGGACGATCGCACGTCGTGTCGCTGCACACGCCGCTCACCGAGGCGACCCGTGGGTTGATCGGAGCTGCCGAGTTCGCGCTGATGCGCAGTGATGCGATCCTCGTCAACACCAGCCGTGGAGCCGTCGTGGATTCTGAAGCACTCGTCGATGCTCTGACCGCGGGCGAGATCCAGGCCGCGGCCATCGACGTGCACGAGTCGGAGCCGCTGGCACCCGGGCATCCGCTGATGGAGTTCGACTCGGTCGTGCTGACCCCACACCTGGCGTGGTACAGCGAGGAGTCCTACGAGGAACTCAAGCGCAGGACCGTCGCCAACGTCGTCGACGTCTGCGCGGGGCGGGCACCGCGCAACATCATCAATCCACAGGTCCTGGGAGCGCCCGGCCGCAACGCCGACTGCGCGCCCGCACTCACATATGGGGGAGCATGAAATGAGCAGCATGACAGCGGCGGTGTGGACCGGCGCCGACCAGATCGAGGTCACTACGGCGTCACGCCCCCACGTCCCTGAAGGATGGGCACTCATGAGGGTTGCCTACAACGGGATCTGCGGCACTGACCTGTCCATCTTCCACGGTAAGCATCCGCGGGCCACCGCCCCGCTCATCATGGGCCACGAGATGTCGGGATGGGTGGAAGTGGCCGGCTCCGAAGGCCCGCCCGTTGGGTCCCTCGTCATCGTGGAACCGCTGATCACCTGCGGCCGGTGCAAGGCCTGCTCTGAGGCTCACCCGCACGTGTGTCGCAACCTCGGCCTCTACGGCATCGATGCGCCGGGCGCGATGGCCGAGTACGTCGCACTGCCTCCCGAGGTGCTGCATGCGGTCCCGGACGGGGTGGACCCACGGACCGCGACCCTCGCCGAGCCGCTGGCTGTTGCGGTGCATGCCGTGTCCTTGTCCGGGATGGAACGGGGAGACACCGTCGCCGTGTACGGAGCAGGTCCCATCGGGGTGCTGACCGCGATGGTCGCACGCCATGAGGGCGCCGGCACCGTCGTCATCACGGAGCCCAGCCCATGGCGACGGCAGGTGGCTGAGAGCCTCGGATTCACGGTGGTGGCGGAGGGGTCGTCGATGGTTGAGACCCTGGCCGCGCTCACCGGAGGGGAGGGTGCGGACACCACGTTCGACACCGCCGCCCACCCGAGCGTTGCCGCCGAGTTGACCCGAGCCACCCGCGTCCTGGGACGGATCGTTGTGGTCGGGGTGTACAAGCAGCCTGTCCCCGTCGACCTGCAGGCCGTGTGTTTCAAGGAGCAGAGCATCGTCGGTGTCCGCGTGTACACCTCCGACGACGTGACGCGGGCCATCGAGTTGATCGCCAGTGATGCCCTGCACCTGGACGTGTTCCCAACCAAGGTGTTCCCACTGGCGGACGTCGCGTCAGCGATGGCAGCTGCCACCTCTGGCCAGGACTGCCTCAAGGTCCTGGTTTCGCCCATCGGCCAGGAGGTGAACCTGTGAGCAGCCCATTCGACCTCACCGGAAGGACCGCAGTCGTCACCGGCGGCGGGCGTGGGCTCGGCCTGGGTATCTCCCGGGCGTTGCTGAGCGCCGGTTCCGACGTCCTCGTCTTCGGTCGCACGGACATTCCCGACGAGCTGGCCGGGTTCGCCGACGAGATCGGGCGGCAGGTGCACTTCTGCCAGCTGGACCTGGCCGACAGCGACGCCATCGCGGCGACCGCCAGCGAAGTGCTGGCTCACCACAAGGTGGACATCCTGGTCAACAATGCAGGCACCCAGGACCGGTACCCGGCCGTGGATTTCCCGTTGGAGGCGTGGGACACGGTCCTCGGCATCAATCTGCGTGCCGTGTTCCAGCTCTGCCAACTGTTCGGTCGGCCGATGCTGGAGCGCGGTGAGGGCAAGGTGGTGAACCTCGCGTCGTTGCTGTCCTTCCAGGGCGGGGTCACCGTGCCCGCGTACGCGGCCAGCAAGGGCGCAGTGGCCCAACTCACCAAGGCGCTGTGCAACGAATGGTCCGCCCACGGTGTCAACGTCAACGCCATCGCGCCCGGGTACATGGCCACCGAGATGAACAGCGCCCTGCTGACGGATCCTGTTCGTCTGGAACAGCTCTCGGTGCGCATCCCCGCCGGTAGGTGGGGAGAGCCCGAGGACATCGGCAACGTGGTGGTCTTCCTCGCCTCCGCAGCCGCTGGTTACATCCATGGCCAGGTTCTTGCCGTAGATGGCGGGTGGCTGGCCCGATAGCAGCACCCGCCGGTCCCTGCCAGTCGTTCGTGCAATCCGTCTTCCAGCGGCGCCCCGTTCCTGCCGGCCTACGAAGTTCCGGTCAGGAAGATACTGAGCTGGCCTGACTGACCCAGGACGGAGACCTTCGGTGCCAGTGCTGAGGGAACGTCCACGAGGACCAGCGTCGACTGGTTCGTCGAGGCGAAGGTGCTCACCACCGCCTGCGGCATGGAGTGCACCACTGCGTCGTCGGTGACGATGCCCGGCACCTCGGCGCCGGCGGACACCAGTGCGATGCGCAGGCCGGGGGACAGCAGTTCCAGCAGTTGAGCGTCCTTGACAGTGATGGGTACCAGCGCACGTCCCTCAGGGACGGGGGACCCGGCCACCATCAGAGCGGGCTGCATGATGGTGTGCGGCGTCAGGGTGACGGCCGCCTGCCGTCCCACGGCTTCCGGCATTTCTGTGACGGCATCCGCAGGAATGCCTGCTCGCGGCATGGACTGGAGGGCCACGTCGGCTGCGGTGATGGGGGATCCGGCGGCAACCGTGGATATTGTCACCACCACGTGAGCGGTTTCCTCAGTAGTCCCGGAGAACTGCGCCACGAGCGCAAGTGTCCCGAGCGCCACCAGGATGGCGGCGATCGAGCGGCGGTGCCAGCGGATGGTGCGGGTGATCCACGTCATACCCGCCATGGTGGGCTGCGCAGGGAGACGATCTCCGCTTCTCCACAGGTCAGGCGGAGGTGCTGGCCTTTGAGGGTGAGGTTGTCGTCGAGGTGTCCGAGGACGTGGACGAGGGGCTCGTGGAGCCAGCCTTGTCCTTGCCAGCGGAACTGGAGGCGCTCGATGCAGCCTTGCGCGGGTCGGCCTTGCGGGAATCCGTGGCGTAGAACCCGGAACCCTTGAACACGACGCCCACGGCGCTGAAGACCTTCCGCAGGTCACCGGCGCAGGACGGGCACTCAGTCAGTGCAGGGTCGGTGAATTTCTGGACCGCTTCGAGTTCCTCGCCACAGGCGGTGCAGCGGTACTGATATGTGGGCATGTGTTTTCGATGACCTCCGTCGGGGACGGGGTTCATGATAGTTCGGGTGGCCACGCCATCCCAATGTCGGGCATCCCGTCTTCACCACAGGCGAACACGCCATCCTGGGTGACGGCCGCATCCACTGCGACGTCGTGCACCTCCCGGGGCAGTTCTTCGCACAGTTCGCTGGTGCGGGCCAGGGCCCACACCGGTATGCCGGGACGGCGCAGCGGCAACGCCTTGTCGTACCACCCGCCACCGGTTCCGAGCCGGGTTCCGTCGCGTGCAACGGCCAGGCAGGCGACAACCACCACCTCAGCCCGGTCCAGGTGAACCGACTCAGGTGGCAGCGGCTCCAAAATCCCGCCCCATCCCGGCCTCATCCGGTCCCAACCGTGGAAGGGCGCCCATCCGGGCCGGCCTGACAGGGTGGGGAGCAGCACGAGCCACCCTGCGTTGTGCAGCGTCGTGATGGCGTCCGTCGTGCCGGGTTCACCGGCGCGCGAGGCGTAGAGGGCCACCGTTTTGGCTGTTCCTCCCAGCAACTGCAGGAGCCGCGCTGTCCGCGCCCGGTCCTCTACTTCCCATGTGTGCGGCGCAAGGGCGAGACGCTGGTCCCGGATGGCGCTCCGCAGCGAGTCCTTCTCCACTGCGGCCATGGGGCCTATCGTATGGGGATGGCTCTGTTCGGTCGCAAGAAGCCCGCCCCCATCGCCCTGGAAGAGGTGGAGGTGGAGGTGGAGCACGTCCGGCCGACGTTGCCGGAGGCACCCGCGCTGGATGCCAACGGGCTGCGCAGCGTCGGGGACCACGCGTCCTACCTCCTCAGCCTCGTGGAACCCCTGCGGCCTTTCGGCATGGGACTGCTGGAGGCGTGGAACCAGGTGATGTGCGAGGACATTGACTCCATGATCAACGTCCCACCCAACAGCACGTCCAAGGTGGACGGCTACGCGGTCCGTGCAGCGGATCTGGCGGAGGGCATTCGATCACTGGAGCTCGTGCAAGGGGTTGAGCGGCTCGCGCCCGGGACGGCCGTGTCCGTTGGTGCCGGCGATGTGCTGCCACGCGGCGCCACAGCGGTGCTTCCGGCAACATTCGCGACGTTGTCTGCTGGCCGACTGGCGGTCACCGACGCCGTGGTTGAGGGGCAGTACGTCCGTGCAGCAGGGGAGCACCTCTCGATCGGCACCCGACTCCTGAGCGAGGGTGACGTCCTGAACGACCGTGCTATCGGCATGATGGCCAGCGCCGGCATTGATCGCGTACTCGTGCGCCCGCGCCCCCGCGTGGTGATTGTCAGCTCGGGCGACGAGCTCGTGGAACCCGGCAGCCAGGTCCACCACGGCGAGGACACCGACTCCAACTCGTTCATGATTGCAGCGGCGGCACGCGCAGCGGGCGCGACCGTCTTCCGTGTGGCCGTCCATTCCAGCGACCCCATTGCGCTGAAGGCCGCCATCACTGACCAGCTCATCCGGGCGGACTTGTTGATCTCCACCACGTCTGGTCGCCGCGGGGACTACGAAGCGGTTTCCCGTGCCATGGACGAGCTGGGTCTCATCGATTCGGTTGACGTGGCCATGTCCCCGGGACGCACCCAGACTTTCGGTCTCATCGGTGCGGAACGGGTGCCCATGGTGATGCTGCCGGGCAACCCCGTCAGCGCCTACGTGTCGTTCCAGGCCTTCGCGCGCCCCCTCATCCGTCGGCTCGCGGGCGCCACGGAACACAGGACGGTGTTGCGGGCCATCACGAAGTCGCCGCTGCGTTCCGTCCGTGGACGCACGCACCTGTTGCGGGGCAACCTCGTGAGGGGGTCCAACGTCACGACCGTGGCAAGGGTCTCCGATCCGCACGCGATGACTGAGCTGTCGCGGAGCAACGCACTCATCGTGATGGGTGAGAGCGTGGACGAGGTGCGCGCCGGTGAGCACGTCCTGTGCTGGCCGCTCGACGACGCGTGACAGGTTTTTCCCACCGGAATCGCCTCCCATCGGGCATCTCTCGGGGAGTCGCCGACCCAAATGACACGGATGTGTTTAAGTAGGGGGCGTGCTAGCCGGAATCATCATCTTCATCCTTGTCGTCGCCGGCCTGGTCTTCGGGCTGTTCTGGCTCTCGTCGCATCGCCATCTGCCCGACGAGATCGACGGTGACCCCTCCGTCCGGTTCTCCGATTCCATGCGCATCATGCACCGCGAGGTGCCGGCCCAGCCGGAGTCAGAGGACGTCGTCGAGGTGTCGACGCCACTGACGCGTCGCGCAGAACTGACCGAGCTGAGGCTGCACGCCGCTTCCGCAGCGCGTCGACGTGGACACATCGCCGCCGCCCTGGTGGTGGCTGCACTGGTGCTGGGGGTCCTGTCAATCGCGGGTGTGGTCTCGCTCTGGTCGGTTGCCATTCCCGTGGGTGCG
>JBBSRQ010000044.1:0-17614 GCA_038242845.1 Propionibacteriales bacterium
CTTGTCCAGCAGAAGGAGGACAAGGAAGGTCGTCTCATCCTGTCCAAGAAGCGGGCTCAGTACGAGCGCGCCTGGGGCACGATCGAGAAGATCAAGGAAGAAGACGGCGTCGTCTCCGGCACCGTCATCGAGGTCGTCAAGGGTGGCCTCATCGTCGACATCGGCCTGCGTGGCTTCCTGCCTGCATCGCTCGTGGAGATGCGCCGCGTCCGTGACCTCCAGCCCTACGTGGGCATGGAGCTCGAGGCGAAGATCATCGAGCTCGACAAGAACCGCAACAACGTGGTCCTGTCGCGCCGTGCCTGGCTCGAGCAGACGCAGTCCGAGGTCCGCCAGACGTTCCTCACCCAGCTGCAGAAGGGCCAGATCCGCAAGGGTGTCGTGTCCTCGATCGTCAACTTCGGTGCCTTCGTGGACCTGGGTGGCGTCGACGGCCTCGTGCACGTTTCCGAGTTGTCCTGGAAGCACATCGACCACCCGAATGAGGTTGTCGAGGTCGGCATGGCCGTCACGGTTGAGGTCCTCGAGGTCGACATGGACCGCGAACGCGTCTCGCTGTCGCTGAAGGCCACGCAGGAAGACCCGTGGCAGACATTTGCACGTCTGCACCAGATCGGCCAGATCGTGCCCGGCAAGGTCACCAAGCTGGTCCCGTTCGGTGCGTTCGTCCGCGTCGGCGACGGCATCGAGGGCTTGGTCCACGTGTCGGAGCTGGCCGAGCGTCACGTCGAGATCCCGGAGCAGGTTGTCTCCGTGGGCGACGAGGTGATGGTCAAGGTCATCGACATCGACCTGGAGCGCCGTCGCGTCTCCCTGTCGCTGAAGCAGGCGAACGAGGGCTTCGACATCAACGCCGAAGAGTTCGACGCCTCCCTCTACGGCATGGCGGACAGCTATGACGACCAGGGCAACTACATCTACCCGGAGGGCTTCGATTCGGAGACCCAGGAGTGGAAGCCCGGCTACGAGGAGCAGCAGGGGGCTTGGGAGCGGCAGTACGCCGAGGCCCAGACCCGCTGGGAGGCCCACAAGAAGCAGGTCTCCGATGCGGAGAACTCCGAGCGCGAGGCTGCAGTGCAGGCCAGCACCGGTTTCTCATCCGCTTCGACGCAGGAGGACACGGGCGAGGGCTCGCTGGCTTCCGACGAGGCCCTGCAGGCCCTGCGCGACAAGCTCACCGGCGGCAACTGATCACAGCCGGCACATGAAGGAGGCCCGCCCCGTAGGGGGCGGGCCTCCTTTTGTTGTCCGGTCAGACGGACTTGCGTCCCGTGACCAGGTTGATGACGAGGACGATCAGTGCAACAACCAGCAGGATGTGGATGAGAGCACCGCCGATGTGGGCAAGGAGGCCAATCAGCCACAGCACTACCAGCACAACGAGAACGATCCAGAGAATGCGGGCCATGAGCATGTCCTTTCAAATGAGTGGGGCGGGCCGCCCCACAGTCAGTGAATCAAGATCGTAGCGGCAGGGGGGATTCGGCGTCCGCAGGCAGGGCCGGATGCAGCTTGTACGCTGCTGCCATGCTCTTCCTTGGCCACACCAGGTTCAGTCTCCTCAGGCCACACTCCGATGCCTGGCGGGTGAGCAACGGGAGTTTTGCCACTGACGCCGAATACCGCGACTACCTCTTCAGCGATCGGCGAATGGCCCGCCGCTGCGACATTTTCCTCAACCTGTCCCTGCCGCAGATCGCCGCCGCTGCCACCCGTTGGCCGATCCGCCACGTCGTCTCCTATTCGGATTCGTTGCCAGAGAAGTATCGACGGCAACTGGCCCTGGCTGCCGCACGCCACCCGTTCCTGATCCTTGACGAGCAGACCGCGACAAGCATTGGCGTGAAGGATGAACGCGAGCTCGTGGCGCGCTTCGCGCCTTCATCACCGGGTGTGGTGGGGGCCTACCGACTGGATGACGACGACCTCCTCTCCGCCGACTACTTCGAGCAGGTGGCGCCCTACATGCGCCCCGACAATGCAGGCATGCTCGTGTCCCTGGCGGCGGGTTTGACGAGCCTCCATGACGAGGACGGGCGGTTCTCCGCCTTCCGGGAGAGCTACGTCCCCATGATCGCCATCGGGCTGCTGTCCATCTGCCGCGTGGAGGGGGACGGCTCCGTGGTAGCGCCCGTCTGGAGTCCCCACAGCCGTGCAGACCGCCACAACCCTGTGATTCTCGATTCCCGTCGCCCGTCGTACCTGTGGATTCGGCACCAGGACCAGGACACCACCATGGACTATGGGGAAGTCGAGGCAATCTCACGCGTGCTGGACCACCTGGCTGCGCGTCCGCTCGTGGAAGACGTGGCGGTCGACGAGCTGTTCCCCGCCCTGGCACCCAGGATCCGGCCCATGGAGCGCGTCGAGCTGACAGCGGCGCCACACGATCTCGTCGACCCCTTCAGCGTTGCCTTCGATCACCCTGTGCAGGGCATGTTCAACCTCAGCGTGGAGGTCACGTGCGGTGCGGGGGTGGTCGCCAACAATGTCCTGGTGAGCCTCGACATCGTGGATGGGGACGGTCGCATCCCAGCACCCGAGCAGAGGGTGGCGGGTGCCGCGTGGTCGCCGAACCCGGGGATCGGTTTCTACAGGTATGTGCCCACCCAGGAGGGGGCCCGGACCAGCACCCATGACCTCATCTTGCCGCCCGGGTACTCCTGCAGAGGTCTCACGCTCCGGATCTGGCGCAGGGCCGAGACGCAGGCGAGACTGGGGCACGTCTCGCTGCTCCGCGCGACCCCTGCGACCACCCGATGACCGCCAGAGCTCCGAGGAGGTTGGGGGTGCGGCTCGGACTCACGGGTGGCATCGCCTCGGGAAAGACACTCGTGGCCGACGAACTGGCGAGGCTGGGGGCCATTGTCATCGATGCTGATGTCCTGGCTCGGCAGGTGGTGGCTCGCGGCACCTCCGGTCTTGCCGAGGTGGTGGCGCGGTTCGGGAAGGATGTCCTCCTCACCGACGGGACGCTCGATCGCTCCAGCCTCGGGGAGGTGGTGTTCGGTGACCCGCAGGCCCTCACTGACCTCAACGCCATCATTCACCCCCGGGTCAGGGCAGCAGCGCGCCTTGTGGAGGACTCCTGTCCCGACGACGCAGTGGTGGTCCATGTCATCCCCCTGTTGGTGGAGACGGGACAGGAGGCGAGCTTCGACGGCGTCATCGTGGTGGACGCGCCGGAAGAGGTCCAGCTGGAGCGGCTCATGCGGCGCAACAAGCTCAGCGAGCAGCAGGCGCGAGACCGGATGGACGCCCAGGTGTCGAGGCCTGAGCGGCTGGCTGCGGCCGACTGGATCATCGACAACTCCGGCGAGCCGGAATCCACCCTGGCTGCGGTGCGTGGAACATGGCACGGGCCGATCGCCCGACTGACTGAGAGGCCGGCGTCCTCCCGGAGCTGAACTGGCTCTGAGGAATGGGACCGACCTGCGCTACTTGTTGGCCTCGATCATCTGACGCAGCTCCTTCTTGAGGTCGGAGATCTCGTCGCGGTGGGCCGCAGCCACCTCGAACTGCAGTGCCGCCGCCGCCTGGTGCATCTGGCTCGTGAGGTTCTCGATGAGGTCGGTCAACTCGCTGACGGCCATGCCGGAAGCATCCAGACCGCCGTTGCGCTTCGACGAGCGGACACTCTTGCCCTTGGCCAGCAGGTCGTCGGTGTCGGCATCCTCCCGGTTGAGCATGTCGGTGATGTCGGCGATCTTCTTGCGCAGCGGCTGGGGGTCAACCCCGTGCGCGGTGTTGTAGGCCACCTGCTTCTCGCGGCGCCGGTTCGTCTCGTCGATGGCTGCCGCCATCGAACGGGTTATTTTGTCGGCGTACATGTGCACCTGTCCGGCCACGTTGCGGGCCGCACGGCCGATCGTCTGGATCAGTGAGCGCTCGGAACGGAGGAACCCCTCCTTGTCCGCGTCGAGGATGGCCACGAGTGACACCTCGGGAAGGTCCAGGCCCTCCCGCAGCAGGTTGATGCCGACGAGCACGTCGTACTCACCCATCCGCAACTCGCGCAGCAACTCAATGCGTCGAAGCGTGTCGATGTCGGAGTGCAGGTACCGGGTCTTGATCCCGTTGTCCATGAGGTAGTCCGTCAGGTCCTCTGACATCTTCTTGGTCAGCGTGGTCACCAGCACCCGTTCGTTCCTCTCCACCCGCAGCTTGATCTCGCCCATGAGGTCATCGATCTGCCCCTTCGTGGGCTTCAGCACAATCTCCGGGTCGACGAGACCTGTTGGGCGGATGATCTGCTCCACGTAGCCGTCGCTGCGGTCCAGCTCGTAGGGACCTGGCGTGGCGGACAGATAAACGGTCTGTCCGACGCGGTCAACGAACTCGTCGAACTTCAGCGGGCGGTTGTCCATGGCGCTGGGGAGTCGGAAGCCGTGGTCCACGAGGGTCCGCTTGCGCGATGCATCGCCCTCGAACATCCCGCCGATCTGCGGAATGGTGACGTGCGATTCGTCCACCACCAGCAGGAAGTCCTCGGGGAAGTAGTCCAGCAGGCAGGAGGGGGCGGTGCCCGGCGCCCGGCCATCCACGTGCGACGAATAGTTCTCGATGCCGGAACAGGTACCGATCTGGCGCATCATCTCGATGTCGTAGCTGGTGCGCATCCGCAACCGCTGTGCCTCCAGGAGCTTGCCCTCCGCCTCGAGATCCTGCAGCCGCCCCACGAGTTCGGCTTCGATGCGGGTGATGGCGCGCTCCATCCTCTCCGAGCCGGCCGAGTAGTGGGTGGCGGGGAAGATGTAGATCTCCTGCTCGTCGTGCAGCACGGTGCCGGTGAGTGCCTGCATGGTGGAGATCCGCTCGATCTCGTCGCCGAAGAACTCGACGCGAATCGCGTTCTCCTCATACATGGGGAAGACCTCCAGCGTGTCACCCCGCACGCGGAAGGTACCCCTCGTCCCGGCCAGGTCGTTGCGGGCGTACTGGATGTCGACGAGGTGGCGGAGCAGGGAGTTGCGGTCGAACTGCTCGCCGACCCGCAGCGTTACCCGCTGCTTGAGGTACTCCTCCGGGGTTCCCAGACCATAGATGGCGGACACCGACGCCACCACGATGCAGTCCCGTCTGGTGAGCAGTGAACTGGTGGCCGAGTGCCGCAGGCGTTCCACCTCCTCGTTGAGGGAGGAGTCCTTCTCGATGTAGGTGTCCGTCTGGGGGACGTAGGCCTCAGGCTGGTAGTAGTCGTAGTACGAGACGAAGTACTCCACTGCATTGTCCGGGAAGAACGACCGCAACTCATTGGCGAACTGGGCTGCCAGGGTCTTGTTGGGCTGCATCACCAGGATGGGCCGCTGCACCCGCTCGGCGAGCCACGCGATGGTGGCTGTCTTGCCGGTGCCCGTGGCGCCCAGCAGGACCACGTGCTGTTCGCCCGCGGTGATTCTGCGTTCGAGCTCGGCGATGGCGGCGGGTTGGTCTCCCGAGGGTTCGAACTCCGCCTGCACCTTCAGGGGGGCCACCTGTCGGCGCAGTTCATCGATTGGTCGCATGGTCACAGCCTAATCCCGTCCACGGACAGTTCCGCTGGACGCGAAACCGCCCCACCGCGCGACGGCGGCGGGGCGGTTTCGACTGGGAGGCTCTACTCCTGGAATGCGACGCAGTACGTCCGCTCAGGCATGGTGTAGTCCAGCATCTCCTCGCCGGCGGCACACTCCATCCCGGTCTCGTTGGCAACCTTGGTCACCTTGAGTTCCGCGGACGCGCAGTCAGCGAGTTCCAGTTCGTTGACGCCCTCGGAGGTGTTGTAGCACGCGCCCTCGAAGAGCTGGGGGATGAGGCAGGTCACCTTTGCGGTGCGGTCCTTGCCCCCGCGCCCAACAGACTCGACGATCGTGTAGGGGGCTGCGAACTCGTCCGAGCAGGTGCCGTCACCTTCGATGACCTCACCGACGTACTGGGAGTACACCGAGGTGTCGCCACAGTCCACCGCCTCGTGCTTCGCATCGTCCATGTCACCGGACAGGACGAGGCAGTTGCCCGCTGCAAGGGCCGGGTCGCTCTGGAAGTTGTTCCAGAGGAACCAGGCGCCAGCGCCCAGCACGGCCACCACCAGCAGCGCCAACAGCAACAGTTTGATGCCGAACTTGCTCTCGGGGCCTCCATCGGCGGCACCCATCCAGGGCTGGCCGTCGGGGCCGAGGGGGCCCATCCAGGGCTGGCCGTCGGGGCCGAGGGGGCCCATCCAGGGCTGGCCGTCGGGGCCGAGGGGGCCCATCCAGGGCTGGCCGTCGGGGCCGAGCGGGCCCATCCAGGGCTGGCCGTCGCGGCCGACGGGAGCGGTTCGGGACTGACCATCGGCCCCGGTGAGGTGCGGCTGCTCTACGGGGGCGTCCCCTTCCGGCTGGAGCGCAGCGATCTGCTCCTGGTTCTGCGGGTCCTGCTCGGGATGGTTGGGGGGCTGGCTCATGCGGAGCTCCAGTCAGGGCTTGTGTGGGGGAGTTGCTTCCTGCGGAGCCTAGCCGTGCGCCGTTTCGCGCGACAAACCCACAGCTGCACTGCATGGTTTCGCCGCAGTGTGGGGCCTTTTCAGCCGACGGGTTCGGTGCGGTCCCACGCCCCGCGGAGACGGGGAGTGATGATGCCACGGGCAAGCCACATCAGCAGGTCGGCGGCGGGGCCACCCACCGTGTCGAAGTCGCCTTCGGCGCCCAACCGTAGCTGTGGACCCTCGTCGGCGAGCAGCAGCATTCCGGGGAGGTCGGGACGACGCCCCAGACGATCTGCTTCGAACGACAGCAGGTCCACCGCGATGTCTTCCGGCATGCACACCTCGTGACCGTCAATGTCCAGGTCGACCGAGTGGACGACCACCTCGAACAGGCGCGCGAGTGGGACCTGGTCGGCGGGCAGGCGGAAGCCGGCGCGGAGCTCAACGGGGTCGGTGTTGCCTTCCAGCATCGGCAGTTCGGTCTGGAGTTCACTGGCGGTGGTGTCGAGCTCGATCTGGAGCCGCAGACCGCCAGCGAGTGCCCCGCGTTCGACGGCACGCATCTTCTCAGTGTGGGAGGCATACATCCGGGCCGGGCGGCCCTCGGTCACGCCACGGCAGACCCGGACGAGCCCCCGGGCGTTCTCCACCAGGTGGGCGGCAACATGGCTGCGGGTCCACCCGGGCAGGCCGGACGGCTGCGCCCAGTGTTCCTCCGAGAATCCGATGGTGGCCCCGAGCAGCAGATGAGTGTGCTCGCGGACAGCTTCGAGGATCTCGTCGAAGGGGGCGCCGTCTGCTCCTGGGCGGCTCGGCATGTCGGACAACCTACCAAAAAGCACTCATGGCCGCGACAGGGCCGGATTTTGTGGCGCAGCCGTCTGTTCGCCCAGAGCCGCATCTCCGGAGGACAGCTTTGTCGGGGGCCTTGCGTACCATTGCACAAGTGGATGAACACTTGAGAGTGCGTGGAGCCAGGGTCAACAACCTGAGGAATGTCTCGATCGACCTGCCCCGTGATGCGCTCATCGTCTTCACGGGTCTGAGTGGGTCGGGGAAGTCGTCGCTCGCGTTTGACACCATCTTTGCCGAGGGCCAGCGCCGGTACGTGGAATCACTGTCGGCATACGCCCGCCAGTTCCTGGGGCAGATGGAGAAGCCGGACTGCGACTTCATCGAGGGTCTGTCGCCTGCGGTGTCGATCGACCAGAAGTCCACGAGCCGCAATCCGCGCTCCACCGTCGGCACCATCACGGAGGTCTACGACTACCTGCGACTTCTGTTCGCCCGCATCGGTGTGCCCCACTGTGAGGTCTGTGGCGCACCCATCGGCAAGCAGTCGCCGCAGCAGATCGTCGACCGGCTGATGGGCATGGATGAGGGGACCCGTTTCCAGATCCTCGCCCCGCTCGTGAAGGGACGCAAGGGCGAATTCGTGGAACTCTTCCGCCAACTCGTGACCGACGGCTACAGCCGCGTCCGGGTCGACGGCGGGGTCCACCAGCTCACCGAGGTCCCGGAACTCGACAAGAAGCGCAAGCACGACGTCGACGTCATCGTCGACCGCGTGGTGGTTCGCGAGTCCGCCAAGCAGCGCATCACGGAGTCCGTGGAGGCGGCGCTCATCCTGGCGCACGGGGTGGTCGGAATCGAGTTCGTTGATCTCGACGAGAAGGACCCCGACCGCGAGAAGAGGTTCTCGGAGAAGCTGGGCTGCCCCAACGAGCACGACATCAGCATCGACGAACTCGAGCCCCGACAGTTCTCCTTCAATGGCCCCTGGGGTGCCTGTGCGGTGTGCTCCGGCCTCGGCACCACCCTGGAAGTTGATCCCGAACTGGTCATCCCCGACGAGTCACTCAGCCTCAGCGAGGGGGCCATCGCGCCGTGGGCCACTCCGCACCTGCGCGGCCACTATGACCACGTGCTCGGGTCGCTGGCAGATGAGCACGGTTTCAGCGTCGACGTCCCTTGGGAGGGGTTGACGCCGCGACACCGCAAGCTCCTGCTGGAGGGTGTGGGTGATCCCGTGCTGGTCAGCTACCGCAACCGGTTCGGGCGTGTGCGGAGCTACTCGCAGAAATATGAAGGCATCCTGCCGTTCGTCCGCCGCCGCCACGGCGAGGCGGAGACCGACTCGGCCCGTGACCGGTGGGGTGGCTACATGCGGGAGATCGACTGCTCAGTCTGCGGTGGCGCCCGTCTGCGCCCCGCCACCCTCGCGGTCACGGTCGCCGGTGTGAACATCGCCCAGATCGCATCCATGTCCATCGCGGACGCGTCGGAATTCCTCAACACCCTCGTGCTGTCGGAGCGTGACGCCCAGATCGCCGAGCGGGTGGTCAAGGAGATCCGGGAACGGCTCCGCTTCCTGCTCGACGTGGGCCTGGACTACCTGACCCTGGCGCGATCGGCCGGGTCGCTCTCAGGTGGTGAGGCCCAGCGCATCCGGTTGGCCACGCAGATCGGTTCCGGACTCGTGGGTGTGCTCTATGTTCTCGACGAGCCAAGCATCGGGCTCCACCAACGCGACAACATGCGGCTGATCCAGACGCTCGTGAGGCTTCGCGACCTCGGAAACACGCTCATCGTGGTCGAACACGACGAGGACACCATCCGGGCGGCCGACTGGGTGGTGGACATCGGTCCCGGTGCGGGTGAGTTCGGCGGCAAGGTGGTGGTCTCCGGCAGTGTCGAGGACCTCCTGGCCGCCGAGGACTCGCTGACGGGGGAGTACCTCTCCGGTCGCCTGTCCATCCCGGTGCCCACGATTCGGCGCTCCGGCAACGGGCTCGCGGTCCGTATCGTTGGTGCCACCGAGAACAACCGGCGCAATGTCACGGTGGACTTCCCCCTCGGCAAGTTCGTGGCCGTCACAGGGGTCAGCGGGTCGGGCAAGTCGTCGCTGGTCAACTCCATTCTTTACACGGCCGCTGCGAAGCAGATCTACGGCGCCAAGGCCGTCCCGGGGCGCCACAAGTCGCTCAAGGGTCTGGACAACCTCGACAAGGTGATCCAGGTTGACCAGTCGCCCATCGGCCGTACCCCGCGGTCCAACCCGGCCACCTACACGGGCGTCTTCGACAAGATCCGCACGCTGTTCTCCCAGACACCCGAGGCGAAGGTGCGCGGCTACATGCCGGGCCGGTTCTCCTTCAACGTCAAGGGTGGGCGCTGCGAGAACTGCTCCGGTGACGGCACCATCAAGATCGAGATGAACTTCCTGCCCGACGTGTACGTGCCGTGCGAGGTGTGCCATGGAGCGCGCTACAACCGCGAGACCCTCGAGGTGCACTACAAGGGCAAGTCCATCTCCGAGATCCTCAACATGTCGATCACCGAGGGCGCCGACTTCTTCGCCTCCATCAACTCCATCGCACGACACCTGAAGACGCTGGAGGAGGTTGGGCTGGGCTACGTCCGTCTGGGGCAGCCCGCCACCACCCTCTCCGGTGGTGAGGCGCAGCGCGTCAAGCTGGCGGCTGAGTTGCAGAAGCGGTCCACGGGACGCACTCTCTACGTGCTCGACGAGCCCACCACCGGCCTTCACTTTGAGGACGTCCGCAAGTTGCTGGGCGTGCTCCAGAAGTTGGTGGACACCGGCAACACGGTCGTCGTCATCGAGCACAACCTGGACGTCATCAAGAGCGCGGACTGGGTCATCGACATGGGCCCCGGAGGGGGATCCCATGGCGGCGAGGTCGTTGCCATCGGCACCCCAGAGGACATCGCGGAGGCGCCGGACTCGGCCACTGGAGAATTCCTGGCGCCGATGCTCCACGGGGGACGCGAAATCCTCAGCCGCGTCGCGTCCTGACGGGCTACGGCGTGTAGCTGAGGGCATCGCCCTCGTCGACGAGTGAGACCAGAAGCAGGGGCTCACTTGCGGGACCCGCTTTGGGGGCGCCATCGGTGATGGAGAACAGCGACCCGTGGCACGCGCAGAAAATGCCGTCCTCGCGGACCTTGCGCACCTGGCAGCCGGCATGGGTGCACTTGGAGGAGAACCCCACGAACGTACCCTCCTCCGGCTGGGTGATGACCACGCCACCATCGGTCCTCACCACCCCGCCGCCCACGGGGACGTCGCTCTTCAACACGGTGACGGGAACAAGGTCATCCGGGTTGGTCTCGCTGCTGCACCCGGCCAGCGCTGCCGCTGCGATGGCTGCGGCGGATGTCAGTAGTTGACGTCGGGTGCTCATGCAACCCAAGAATAGGCGGCGCGCGAACACGAATGGGTTGCTCGGGGGCAGCGACCTATCATCGCTTGCATGGCCGACCCGTCCACTTACCGCCCGAGCCCCGGATCCATCCCCACCGATCCGGGCGTGTACCGGTTCTTCGACGCCTTCGGCAATGTCATCTACGTCGGCAAGGCCAAGAATCTTCGGTCACGTCTCAACTCCTACTTTGCGGACCCTGCAGGACTGCACTTCCGAACCCAGACGATGGTGCGCACTGCTTCCCGCGTCGAATGGACGGTGGTGGCCAATGAACTCGAGGCGCTGCAGCTCGAGTACACGTGGATCCAGGAGTTCGATCCCCGTTTCAACGTCAAGTACCGTGACGACAAGTCCTACCCATGGCTTGCGGTGACCCTCTCCGAGGACTACCCCCGCGTCTACGTGGGACGCGGACCGAAGAAGAGGGGGACCCGCTATTTCGGGCCTTTCGGTCAGGCATGGGCCATCCGCGAAACGCTGGACATGCTGCTGCGGGTCTTCCCCATGCGCTCGTGCACCCAGGGCGTGTTCCGCAACGCGCGCTCCGCCGGGCGTCCCTGCCTGCTGGGGGACATCGGCAAGTGCTCAGCGCCTTGCGTGGGACGTGTCGATGAGGTGGAGCACCGCCGCATCGTCATGGATTTCTGTTCGTTCATGGGCGGCAACACGGCTGGCATCATCGGCGAGATCGAACGCGACATGATGGAGGCATCGGCGGACCTCAACTTCGAGAAGGCGGCCGTCCTGCGTGACTCGTTGGGGGCGCTGCGCAAGGCACAGGAGAAGAACTCCGTCGTCCTCAGCGAGGACACCCGCGCCGACATCGTCGGGTTCGCCGACGACGGCCAACAGGTGGCCGTGCAGGCGTTCCACGTGCACGCCGGACGCATCACCGGTGAGCGCGGCTGGGTGGCGGACCGGACCGACGACCGGGACATCACGGAGCTGCTCGAATCCTTCCTGCTCCAGTTGTACGCGGAGAATGGCGGTGTCGAGGTGCCGCCGCTGATCCTGTCATCGGTGGAGGCCGAGCACACGCTCGTCGACCTCCTCGCGGCCAGGCGTGGCGCCAAGGTCGACATCCGCGTGCCTCTGCGTGGTGACAAGCGCATGCTCCTGGACACGGTGGTGAAGAACGCCACGATGGCCCTGTCGCAGCGCCAGACCCAACGTGCCTCCGACCTCACCACCCGCAACATCGCGCTGGACGAGGTGGCCGAGGCACTCAAACTGCCCGCGCCCCCGTTGCGCATCGAGTGCTACGACATCTCCCACACCCAGGGCACCGAGGTGGTGGGCTCCATGGTCGTGTTCGAGGACGGGATGTCAAAGAAGTCCGACTACAGGCGCTTCATCATCAAATCCTTCGACGGCTCCAACGACGTCGCCGCCATGGATGAGGTCCTGCGCCGCCGCCTGCGCCGGTTGCTCGATGACCGCCCGGAGAGCGGGGAGGAGGGAAACGGCCCGCTGCTCATCGATCCCACCACGGGGGTGCCCCGAAGGTTCTCCTACGCGCCGGCCCTGATAGTGGTGGACGGTGGCCTGCCGCAGGTCAATGCCGCACAATCCGTGTTGGACGACCTCGGCCTCGCCGACGAGATCGCCCTCTGCGGCCTCGCGAAGCGACTGGAGGAGGTGTGGGTGCCCGGCACCGAGTACCCGGTCATCCTCCCGCGCGCCAGCGAGGGCCTGTACCTGCTGCAACGGCTCCGCGACGAGGCCCACCGGTTCGCCATCACCCACCACAGGGCCAGGCGTGCCAAGAACATGGTGTCCTCCACGCTGGACGCGGTACCGGGTCTCGGGGAGATGCGCCGCAAGGCTCTCCTGACCTACTTCGGCAGCCTGCGGAAACTGCGCGCCGCCTCCCTGGATGAGATTGCCGCGGTGCCCGGGTTCGGGCCCCGCCTCGCGGAGGCGGTGTTCATCGCCGTCGCGGACACCGGTGGGGAAGCCATCAACCTCACCACCGGCGAGGTCACCGAGACCTGACCGGGCGGCCCACTTGAACAGTGTTCAATTTCTGGTGTTCAATGGAGTCCGACACCCCGTCACCCCAGCCCCGGAAGTGGAGCCCCCCCATGACAACCCTGGTCGACACACCTGCCCGCCGTCGGACGATGGCCCCCAGTGACCTGGCCCGCATAGCCGTCTTCGCAGCGCTCGTGGCGGCGATGGCGCTGACGCCGGCCATCCCGGTGGGACCTGTTTCCATCACGCTCCAGACGCTCGGGGTCGCCCTGACGGGGCTGTGCCTCGGCCCGTGGCGTGGGTTCGCAGCGCTCGCCCTGTACGTCGCGGTGGGTACCGCGGGCCTGCCGGTCTTCTCCGGTGGTGCGGCGGGCATCGGGGTCCTCATCGGCCCCACAGGTGGCTATCTGCTGTCCTTCCCGCTCGCCGCCCTCGTCGGTGGCTTCGTGGCACGGTGGGCCATGCGTCGCGGCCTTGACGGAGCCACCCCGTTCATTTTCCTTGGTGGCCTGCTGCTGGCCCGCTACCTCGTCATTCTCCCCATAGCAGTCACCCACCTGTCCCGCGCGCTGGGGATGACCTGGATGCAGGCGCTGGTGGGCATCGATCTGCTGTTCTGGGTGGGTGACCTCATCAAGTCCGTCGTTGCGGTGATGCTTGCCATTGCGGTCCACAAGGCCTTCCCGCGCCTGCTCGGTCGATGATCCACCTCGAGGATGTCAGCGTCGTGGTGCCGGCCTCCCGGCGAGGCGAGGCCGACCGCATTCTCCTGACCGACGTCTCGTTGACGCTGGCCGAACACCGCGTCGGCATCATCGGGGCCAACGGTTCGGGAAAATCCACGCTACTGCGCCTCCTCAACGGGCTCCGACTGCCCACCACCGGCACCGTGACTGCAGGCGGCTTCAACACCGCCGACCAGGGCCGCCAGGTTCGCACCAAGGTGGGGTTCATCTTCACGGACCCGCTGGCGCAGTTGGTGATGTCCACGCCCATCGAGGATGTGGAACTCAGCCTGCGGGGCCGTGTGAAGGGTGGGGCCAACCGCACCCGGCTCGCCATGGCGCTGCTGGAGTCCCGCGGCCTGGCACGCCTGGCCCACCAGAGCATCCACGACCTCTCCGGAGGTGAACGGCAGTTGGTGGCGCTCACCAGCGTGCTCGCCGTCGAACCGGAGATCATCGTGGCCGACGAGCCAACCACGCTGTTGGATCTGCGCAACAAGTTGGCACTGCGCACGACCTTCTCCTGCCTTCCCCAACAACTCATCTACTCCACGCACGACATGGACGTGGCCGCCGACGCCTCGCGGGTTCTCGTCGTGGACGGCGGGCGGATCGTGGCCGATGACGCGCCGGGGCTGGCGATCGCGTTCTACCAACGGTCCATGGCGGCATGAACGCGCACGCCAATGTTCTCGGGTTCCACGAGCCCGGCGACGGCTGGTTGTTCCGGATACCGGTGGGTGCCAAGTACCTGCTGATGCTGGCCGCCGTGATACCGCCGCTGTTCCTCGTGCGGTGGCCAGTGACCCTCGCAGCGTTGCTGCTCGTGATGCTGTTCCTCTCCAGCAGCGGCATCCGACCCGCCAGGGCCCTGCGCCTCGGATGGATGATGTGGGGCATCCTCGCGATGCTGGCAGCGTTCCACCTGGTCACCCTCGCCCCCGTGGAGGCCTTCGTTCGTCCCGGCAACCTCCTGGTGGCCATCCTGGGTGCCCGCATGCTGACCCTGACCACCCCCACGCCGGCACTGTTGGACGCCATGGTGTCGGTCATGCGCCCCCTGCGGCCCCTGGGCGTCAATCCCGATCAGGTGGCGCTGGCGGTGGCCCTCATGGTCCGCTCCATCCCGTACCTGATGGGCACCGTCGATGACGCACGCATGGCCGCCCGTGCGCGCGGCCTTGAGCGCAACCCCGCCAGATTGCTCACCCCCGTGGTCATCGGTGCCGTGGCGTACGCGGAGCGCAGTGGGGAGGCACTCGTAGCCCGGGGGATCGGGGAGCGACCGCTGGCCGACTGAGGCACCCGGCCCACGGCGACGCGGCCCCGGCCCGTCGCACTAGGGTGGGATGCATGGCAAGCACCGAACCGACGCAACGACTGGTCATCGTCACGGGAATGTCCGGCGCAGGACGGCGCACCGCCGCACACGCCATGGAGGACCTCGGCTGGTACGTCGTGGACAACCTGCCACCGGTGATGCTGCCCGGCCTGGCCGACGAACTCGCGCGGACGGGGACCCGGCGCGTCGCCGTCGGCTTCGACGTGCGCAGCCGCGAACAGTTCGAGCAGTTGCCGGACGCACTCCAGCAACTCGGGGACCAGGGCGTCGAGGTCACGGTGATGTTCCTGGAGGCCAGCGACGACGTCATCGTCCAACGGCAGGAGTCGAATCGCCGCCCGCTGCCGCTGCAGGGCGACGGCCGGCTCGTCGACGGGATGGTGCGGGAACGTCGGCTGCTGTCCGAACTGCGTGCCCGCGCCGACATCGTCGTCAACACCTCCGGCCTGACCCCCCGACAACTGACGCAGCGCGTCGCCAACCACTTCGGGAACGACGCCAACGACAACCTTCGGATCGCCCTGATGTCCTTCGGATTCAAGAACGGTCTTCCCATCGACGCCGACGTCGTTTTCGACGTGCGTTTCCTGCCCAACCCGTTCTGGGTCCCGGAACTGCGGCCGAAGACGGGTCTCTCCCCGGACGTGGCCCGCTACGTCCTTGAACAGCCGGCAGCCGGGGCCTTCCAGGAGAACGCGCTGGCGATGCTGGGCACCATGGCCCCCGGCTACATGCGTGAGGGAAAGCGCCAGGTCACCGTCGCCGTCGGCTGCACGGGGGGGAAACACCGCTCCACCGCCATCTGCGAGGCACTGGCCCCACAACTGGAAGAACGGGGCTACGGCGTCACCATCCTCCACCGCGACATGGGCAAGGAGTAGGTGACCATGCAGGGGGTCGGCTCATTGCCCAAGGTGGTCGCTTTCGGGGGCGGTCATGGACTGTCCGCGTCCCTGACGGCGCTTCGCAGGGTCACCGACCACCTCACGGCGGTGGTCACGGTGGCGGACGACGGCGGCAGCTCCGGCCGGCTGCGCCGAGAACTCGGTTGCCTGCCGCCCGGTGACCTCCGCATGGCGCTGGCAGCCCTGTGCAGTGACGACCATGAGGGGCGCACCTGGGCGAGCGTCCTCCAGTCCCGGTTCACGGGGGAGGGTCCGCTGGCAGGGCACGCGATCGGCAACCTGCTGATCGCGGGACTGTGGCAGCAGTTGGATGACCCCGTCGCCGGTCTCGACATGGTGGCCGACCTGCTGCGGACGCGCGGCCGGGTACTGCCGATGTCATCGATACCCCTGGAGATCGAGGCCGACGTGCTGGGCCTGGACAACGGCCGTCCGGACGAGCTCAGCACCCTGACGGGCCAGGCAACCATCGCGGTCACCCCCGGAACCGTCCAGTCGGTCCGGCTCATCCCCGACTCCCCGCCCGCTTGCCGGGAGGCGGTCGAGGCCATCATGGAGGCCGACGCCATCGTGCTCGGACCCGGCTCCTGGTTCACCTCGGTCATCCCGCATCTCCTGGTGCCGGAGCTGGCCACGGCCATCCTCACCACGACGGCGAAGCGCATCCTGGTCCTGAACATCGCTCCGGCGGATGAGACCGACGGGTTCAGCGCATCGCGCCACATTGAACTGCTGGCAGAGCACGCGCCCAGCCTTCGTCTCGACGTTGTGATCGCGGACTCCAGCTTTGCGAGCAGCGACCGGCATCTCGAGCGATACGCGGAATCCCTGGGGGCCCGGTTGCAGGTGGCGGACATCGGTGTCCGAGACGGATCGCCGCGCCACGACACGAACAGGTTGGCCTCCGCGTTCTCCGAGCTCCTCGCCCTCTGACGACGCGGTGGATGAGGGCATGGCAGTATCTAGGCCATGGCGCTGACACAGAAGGTGAAGTCCGAACTCGCTGCAGTGGCCACCCCGCACCCGAATGCACGTCGGGCCGAGGTGGCCACGATGCTGCGCTTCGCAGGCGGTCTCCACCTGGTGGGTGGGCGCATCGTCGTGGAAGCCGAGATGGACACCAGCGGGGCCGCCCGCCGCCTCCGCGCGTTCATCAACGAGTTGTACTCGCTCGACAGCGAAATGCTCGTCATCAACTCATCCGGTCTGCGACGCACCACGCGCTACACCGTGCGGGTTGTGCGTGACGGCGAGGCACTGGCCAGGCTGAGCGGACTCGTGGACCAGCAGCGACGGCCCGTCCGCGGCCTCCCGCCGTCGGTGGTCGGCGGTTCGCTGGCCGACGCGGTCGCGGTGTGGCGGGGCGCCTTCCTCGCCCGGGGCTCCCTGACCGAGCCCGGACGCTCCATGGCCATGGAGATCACGTGCCCCGGCTCGGAAGCGGCCCTTGCACTGGTGGGCGCCGCCCGACGCCTGGGGATCACGGCGAAGGCGCGGGAGGTGCGCGGAGTCGACCGCGTGGTCCTGCGCGACGGCGAGGCCATCGCGGACCTGCTGACCCGCATGGGTGCGCTGGAAGCGCGGCTGGTGTGGGAGGAGCGACGCATGCGCCGCGAGGTCCGGGCCCAGGCCAACCGCCTCGCGAACTTCGACGACGCCAACCTCCGACGCTCGGCGCGAGCCGCCGTCGCCGCTGGTGCCCGCGTGGAGCGTGCCCTGCAGATCCTGGGCGAAGAGGTGCCCGAGCATCTGCGGATGGCGGGCGAGCTGCGGCTCGAGCACCGCCAGGCCAGCCTCGAGGAACTCGGGAAGCTGCACGAGCCGCCTCTGACCAAGGATGCGATCGCCGGCCGAATTCGTCGACTCCTGGCCACGGCGGACAAGGCCGCCGCATGCGCCGGTATCCCCAGCACCGAGGCGAGCCTGCCCTCCGGCCTCCGCGACAACGACTGAGGGTTGCCACCGGGAGCCCAACGGTCATCCCCAATGAGCCCCCC
>JBBSRQ010000045.1:0-17544 GCA_038242845.1 Propionibacteriales bacterium
CGTCCTGCACCGCACCGTCTGCGAGTACGGCTCACACGTGGTGGACCAGTGACGACCGTTCACGAAATGCAGACCCGGCGTCGTGTACACATCCACCGGCTTCGCCGGCCCCGAGGCCGTCGGCACCGGGGTCGTGGGCACGGTCGTCCTCGACGGCCTGGGTGATGGCGACGTGGTCGGCTTCACCGATGGACTGGCAGAAGCCGAAGGCTTCACCGAGGGACTGGCTGACGCGCTGGGCTCCACGGTAGGGCTCGGCGACGGCGACGGTTCGGAACCGTCCTCCAACGAGAACGCCAGACGCCATTCCGTGGGCGAGGACTCGTCCACGAGGTATCCGTCCAGCGGTGACGCCGTCACGATCACCAGCGTCGTCCCCTCCGGCACCACATACGTGCCCGGTGCCTTCACGTTGCCGTTGACCAGGTACTGCACGTGTGGCGTCGCCGGGATGGTGTAGCTGTCCGATCCCGTACCTGGCTTGTCATCGACCACCAGTTCGTCCGGCAGGACGAGTCGGATGTACTCGCCGAGCACATTCACCTCGGCCGCACCGGCGTACCCGCTGCCGTTCTGGGCCGACGTCGCAACCAGCTTCACGTAGCGGGCATCGACGCTGTCGAAGTCCACGGTCTGCTTGGCCCGGCCGGCGAACGTTCCCTTTGCCACACTTGTCCAGGTCTGGCCATCCGCCGACACGGAGACCTCGTGGTCGCCGATGAGGCCGTTGGTGCCCATGTCCTGGCGTCCGGTCCACTCGAACCCGTCAATGGTCGCGGGGTGTCCCAGGTCGATGACCAGTTCGTGCGGCATCGGGTCATCGGACGGGTCGTACTGGGTGTGCCAGTAGGAGCCGAGCCTGCAATCAATGGCGTTGCTGACCTTGCCGTCCTCCCCGGAGGTCTGCTCCGAGTCGGTGGTCACCTTCCAGTCGGAGCGATCCAGCTGCCCCGTGTCCCCGGCGGTGCCGTAGACATTCAATTCGGCCACCGAGGCGTAGGCGGCGCCGTTGTGCGATGACGACGCCTTCAACCGCAGGTACCGGGTGTCGCGCAACTCTTCGGGGATCTCGAGGATCTGCTCGTCGGCGGTGTCCGGGAAGTCGCCGGCGACTGCGTCCAGCCACGTGCTGCCGTCCACCGAGACCTGCAGGACGTAGCCCTTGATGTTGCCGTTGTCACCGCCGTCCTGGCGCCGCAGGTAACCCACCTTGGTCACGTTGTTGGGGCCGCCCATGTCGACGGTCAGCTGGTGCGGGTAGGGGGCGACGCCTGAGCTGTACGCCGTGTGCCACTTGCTGCCGGGGTCGCCGTCGATGGCGTTGGCGGGGCCAGCACTCTCCGACCTCGTCTCGGACGAATCGGCGGTGGCTGCCCAACACTTGCTCGGCAGCGGCAGCAGCGACGGGTCCACCGTCACTGGCGCCGATGGCGTCACTGCGTCGGTGCTGGGCTCACCCTCGAACAGGAGCACCTGGAACGGTTCCAGCACCACGTGCTGGATGCTGCCGGCCTCGGCTACGAAGTCGCCCACCTGGTTGTCGCGCTCGGTGAAGCGGTACTTCGTGGCCGCGCCCTCGGGAAGTTCGAGGTCGCGTCCCAGCTCCAGCGGAATGCTGACCCGGTACTTGGACGGGTTGCGGACCATGACCATGGCCTCGTCGGTGCCGCCCAGATTGCTCCATGCGGCGGTGCCGTACAACTCGTTGGCTGCCGGGTCGCCACCAATCCAGTGAGCGTCGGTGAGCAGTGCGGTGTTCGCACGTGCCCACTTGGCGTTCTCAGCCATCGTGTCCCAGAACCAGTCCGCGTCCTCCGCATCGAGCGTTGCCGGATCGACGATGGAGTGCTTGACGTACAGCTCCTGCAGGCCGAAACCCATGGCGTAGTAGTTCCGCAGGTCGTCGGCAACCTTCTTGCGGACATCCGGATCGGAGAGGTCGTTGGAGTCGACGACCTGGCCGAAGGTGGTGTTGGAGAACACGAAGCCGTGGTTCATGAGCGTGGTGATGGGGACGAGGTTCGCCTCCTTCACGATGTTCTGGTAGGTCTGCCCGTCGCGATAGTTGACGTACTGCTGCTGGCCGGTGCCCTGCCCGGTCATGCGAGCGTCGTTGCCGTCGCGGTAGATGGAGTCGACGAACCACATCCAGTACGGCGACCCGTAGGTGCCGACGGTGGCGTTGATCCACGTGTCGGGCGCGTGCTCATGCACCTCCTCGGAGAGCTTCAGGAGGTTCTCGTAGTCGGCACGGTACGTCTCGTTCGGCCCGGTCTGGTACAGACCGCCACCGATGCCGTCAAGCTTGAACCCCTGCACGCCGTTGTTGTCGATGAGGTCGTACATCCGCTCACGGAAGTGGGCGTAGTACTTGTCCCCCGCGAGCTTGAAGCTGCTGGCGGAGTACATCTCGAACTGCTCGTCCGTGGGCTTGGACAGGTTGAGCGCACCACGGCGCACCGGCGACTCGCCGTAGCCGCCGAACGGGCTCATCCACGCCGACAGGGAGCCGCCGTAGGACTTCGCCGCCGCGAGCTGGGGAGCGAAACCCTCGGGGTAGTAGGTGGGGTCGAAGTCCCACACGTTCAGGTTCGACTCGTCGGCGACCTTGGGGTCACGCAGGTAGTCCCAGCCGTCGTCGACCCAGTAGGAGTCCACCTTCGCGTCGCGCTTGGTCATCTCGCCACCGAAGATGTTGATGGCTTTGGTGAGCTTGTCGGGATTGATGTTGAGGCCATCGGGGTTCGGCTGGAGGTCGTACCAGGACTGGTAGTGCAGGAAGTTGCGGCGGGCGCGGATCCGTTCGCGCTCCAGGTAGTACGTGAACGACCGCCGTAGCTGGCCCCTGGGTGCGACGCCAATCGCTGCGGTGTAGGAAATGGGCGCCTCGACGGTGACCGGCTTGGCTCGCTTGATCGAGATCTGCGTGCTGGTGTCGGTGACGACCGTGGTGACGGTGGGGTTCTCGACGCCCACCCAGGCCGTTTCCTGACCCTCGGCACCGAACGTGACGGGGTAGCCGTCGTCCTTGCCGCGGTAGGCCGCACCAGCGGTGGTGGCGTCGAGGAGTACGGCATTGCTGAAGTTAGCGGCTGCGCCGGCCGTGGTGTTGGCGGGCGCGATGGTCCACGTCTGCTGGACGTAGTTGGAGCCCTCCCGCAGGTACGCCAGCCACGTCACCTTCAGGGCTGCGCCGGTGGTGGGCGTCAGCGTCCACTCGGCCTGCACGCCCTTGCCTGCGTGCCGCTCCGCCAGACGGGCGGCGCCGGGCTGGGCTGCCACGTCCACCATGGTGGGGGTGCTCCGGGTGCCGGCGGACAGTGCCAGCGCCTCAGCCCCGACGGTGATGACGGGACCCTTGGAGGTGGTGATGCCGATGTCGGAGCTCGCCATGATGTCCATGGCCTTGGAGATGGCGACGTCGTTGCCGGCGAGTGAGATGTCCACGCTCAGCACGGCGTTGGAGAGCCGCACCCGGTCACCCGTCAGGGCAACGGTGGGCGCACCGGGGGCTGTGCCGGGGAACGCGATTGCGAGGTCGCCGGGTTCGTCGGCGGGGATGGCTGCGGGGGCGACTGCAGCGTCGTCGGACGGGAGGCCCAGGTCTGCCTGCGCCACGGACACGGCTGTGGCGGCCAGCATGGCCACCGCCGTTGTCGTGGTCACGAGGCGACGTTTCAGCAGGGTCATATCGGTGTCACACCTCATCGTTGAGTGTTGGGGGGCAGCGGTCAGCGTGGCATGGGGATGGTGGCGTTGGGGAGCGCACGCAGGCAAATGAGCAGGACGAACGCTCGCCCCCGGCGCATCGCCGCCTGCAGGCCCGTGCGTCGCTGGGCCGGAACCCTCGACGCGAGCGTCACCGGCGGGTTAGTGTGCTGAATGGAGCGTCACCGGTGCCGCCCGCTGGACGGCCGGACCTGTCGAGGAAGATGAAGGAGACCGTCATGTCCGAGAAGTCGATCTACGAGCCCGATCCCAGCGTGCTTGAGGGAGCCCTCGTCCAGGACTGGCGGGAGATGGAACAACGCGCGCAGGCGGATCCGCAGGCCTACTGGGCAGAGCAGGCCTCCGAACTGGAGTGGTCGAGAAAATGGGACACCGTCCTGGATGACAGCTCGGCGCCGTTCTACAAGTGGTTCGTGGGTGGCCGCACCAACATCGTCACCAACGCTGTCGACCGCCACCTGCAGGGGCCACGCAGGAACAAGCTGGCGCTGATCTGGGTGGGTGAGGACACCTCCAGGGTCCGGACGTTCTCCTACTTCGCCCTCAACCGCGAGGTGGAGCAGTTCGCGAACATCCTCACCGCCATGGGGGTGAAGCCGGGTGACGTCGTCACCATCTACCTTCCCCGGATTCCGGAGGTGATTTTCGCCATGCTGGCCTGCGCCAAGCTGGGGGCGGTGCACTCCGTGATATTTGCGGGCTACTCTGCGGACGCGTTGTCCAGCCGGATCCACGACTCCGAATCGAAGATCGTCATCACCGCCGACGGATCATGGGTGAACGGCAGCGTCTTCCCACTGAAGGAGATCGTCGACGAGGGCATCCACTTCTCCGCCACCGTCGAGAATGTCATCGTGGTCCGCAACACCGGACAGGACGTGGCAATGGACCCAGAGCGCGACCACTGGTTCCACGACCTGTGCGCGCTGCCCATCTCCCGCGGACGCTGCGAGACCGTGCAGGTGGATGCCGAGCACCCGCTCTACCTCCTGTACACATCCGGCAGCACCGGCAGCCCCAAGGCGATCCTCCACACGCACGGCGGCTACATGGTGGGTGTCCACACCACCTTGAAGCAGACGTTCGACATCCGCGACGAGGACCGGTGGTGGTGCACCGCGGACCCGGGGTGGGTGACCGGCCACTCCTACCTCGTCTACGGGCCCCTACTCGCTGGCGCCACGACATTCATGTACGAGGGCTCCCCGACATTCCCGCACCCCGACCGCTGGTGGCAGCTCATCGAGCACTACGGCATCACCACCTTCTACACGGCGCCGACGGCGATCCGGTCGCTGATGCGCTTCGGTGACGCCTGGCCCAAGCGACGCGACCTGACGTCGCTGCGGCTGCTGGGCTCCGTCGGGGAGCCCATCAACCCGGAGGCATGGCGCTGGTTCCACGAGGTCATCGGCGGTGGGCGCTGCCCCATCATGGACACCTGGTGGCAGACCGAGACCGGCATGTTCCAGATCACCACCGTGCCGTCCATGCCCCTGAAACCCGGCTCGGCGGGCCGCCCCGTGTTCGGGCAGGAGGCGGAGGTGGTGGACGAGGACGGCAACCCCGTTCCCGACGGCACCGAGGGGTTGCTGCTTCTGAAGAACCCGGCACCCGCCATGTTTCGGACCATCTTCAAGGACGAGCAGCGTTTCATCGACACCTACTGGTCGCGATTCCCTGGCCGCTACCTGACCGGCGACGCAGCCAAGCGGGACGAGGACGGCTACTTCTGGGTCATCGGCCGCACCGACGACGTCATCAAGGTCTCCGGACACCGGCTGGGCAATGCCGAGGTGGAAGCCGCGCTGGGTGGACACGCCGCCGTCGTCGAGGCCGCCGCCATCGGGTTGCCGCACGACGTGAAGGGCAACGCGATCCACGCCTACGTGGTGCTGGGCATGGGACATGAGCCCAGCCAGGATTTGGAGCAGGAACTACGGGACCATGTGGCCAAGCACCTGAGCCCCATCGCCAAACCGGACAGCATCGAGTTCGTTGAGAAGCTTCCCAAGACCCGGTCCGGCAAGATCATGCGTCGGGTGCTACGTGCCCGGGCTCTGGGCCAGGACGAGGGGGACCTGACCACACTGGAGGAGTGATTCCACTACCGGACGCTGCCAGAGCGCCCCGGAGCGTCCACGAATCCGACGTTTCACCATGTCGTCCCCGGGGTGCTGTGGTTGAATTCGGCAAGCCCGACACAATGGCGGGCTGGAGTCCCGGACCCGACGACGTCGCCGGGGCCCCATCGAGGACAGCCGGAGGATCAATGTCACAGGCGACCGCCCCGCGGCAAAAAGCAGGCCCGAAACGGGAGATGTTCAACTCCCGCAACTACTTCATCCTTGCTGCCATCGGCTCCGCCGTGGGCCTCGGGAACATCTGGCGGTTCCCCTACGTGGCGTTCAGTGAGGGCGGCGGCGCGTTCATGGTGCCGTACCTGGTGGCACTGCTCAGCGCGGGTATCCCCCTGCTGTTCTTCGACTACGCCATCGGGCACCGTTACCGGGGCAGCGCTCCGCTGGCGCTGCGTCGCCTCGGCGGCTGGACCGAGACGCTCGGCTGGTGGCAGGTGATGGTGTGCTTCGTCATCGCCATCTACTACGCCGCCATTGTGGCGTGGGCCGCCATGTACACCTGGTTCAGCATCAGCAAGGCGTGGGGCGACGACCCAGAGGCGTTCCTCTACGGGGACTTCCTCCATCTCGCTGCCAAGCCCGCCGTCAGCTTCGACTTCGTGCCCGGCATCCTGGTGCCGATGGCCGTGGTCTGGGTCGTCACGCTCGTGATCGTTGCGCTGGGCGTCAACAAGGGCCTGGCCTTCGCCAACCTCGTCTTCATGCCCCTGCTGCTGGTGATGTTCCTGATTCTCGTGGGCCAGTCGCTGTTCCTCCCCGGCGCCCTCGACGGTGTCAATGCCCTGTTCACCCCCAACTGGAGCAAGCTCGCTGATCCCGGAGTCTGGGCGGCTGCCTACGGGCAGATCTTCTTCTCCCTGTCCGTCGGCTTCGGCATCATGATCACCTACTCCTCCTACCTGAAGCGCAAGACGGACCTGACCGGTTCAGGCCTCGTGGTGGGGTTCGCGAACTCCAGCTTCGAACTGCTGGCTGGCATCGGCGTCTTCGCCGCTCTCGGCTTCATGGCCAATGCCGCCAACGTCGAGGTCAAGGATGTGGCAGTGGCCGGCATCGGCCTTGCGTTCGTCGCCTTTCCCACCATCATCAACGAAGCTCCATTGGGTGCACTCATGGGTGTGGCATTCTTCGGATCCCTCGTGGTGGCGGGCCTGACGTCGCTGATGTCCATCATGGAGGTGGTGATTGCCGGTGTCCGCGACAAGATGGGCATCACCAAGCCCGTCGCCGTCGCGGTGGTCGGGATCCCCATGGCAGCGATCTCGCTGGCCCTGCTCTCCACCACCACCGGGCTGTACTTCCTCGACATCACCGACGAGTTCGTCAACAAGTTCGGCATTCTGGCGGGGGCATTCGCCTCCATCATCGCCATCGCATGGATCGTGCGGAAGCTGCCGCAATTGCAGCGCCACCTCGACCAGTTCTCCAGCTTCCCGGCCGGCAAGTTCTGGGTGTTCATGGTGGGGCTTGTCGTGCCGATCGTGCTCGGTTACATCCTTGTCACGTCCCTGTGGGAGCGGGTCACCACCCCCTACGGCGACTACCCTCTGCACCTGCTGGGCATCTTCGGTTGGGGCATGGCCGGTGCGCTCGTCGTGGCCGCCATCGTGCTCTCACTCCTACCCTGGCGGCGCAATGCCGTGGTGGAGTTCGACGAGAACCACAACGAGCACGAGATCGCCGCACGCGCCGAGGGGGTGACCAAATGAACCCCGAAGCACTCATCATGCTGATCGTCTCCATCGCCCTGGTGTGGGGCGGGCTCGTGGCAGCAGCCGTGAACCTGTTCCGTCGCCCCGACCAGTCCGTCGGCGAAGACCTGCCACACACTCCCAGCAGCACCTGATCACACCGTGCCCACGCTCCGCACCGTCACCCTCAACACCGGTTACGACGATTACTTCACCGTCCACGACCTGTCGTGGGGCGGTGTGGGGCGCAGCACAGGATTCCGCTCAGTCCCCTCCGGCAAGGGCATCAGCTGCGCACGCGCCGCCCTCGCGCTGCGTCTGCCTGTTCGTGCCTACGCCCTCATCGGTGACGATGACCTGGAGGATTACTCCGGACGTCTGACGAACGAGGGCATCCACCACAGCCTCGTCAGCGTTGAGGGCACCACCCGCCACAACCTGACCCTCGTCGACGGGGCCGGTCAGCGCGTCGCGGCCCACTTCGTGTCCCCGGGCTTCACGCTCGACCGGTCGATCCTGGCCGCCCGACTCATGCAGCGTCTACTCGAAGCCATCGAGCCGGACGACGTCGTTACCCTCAATGGCTCGGTCCCCGCGGGCCTCCCCGACGGCACCTGGGCATGCTTCGCACGTGAAGCGCTGAACCTTGGAGCACGGGTCATCGTGGATGCGCAGGGTGCGGCGTTCCGGGAGGCGCTCCTGGTGCCCGGGGTGACCGCGTTCAAGCCGAACGACGAAGAAATCCTGGCGATGCCCGACGTCATGGACGCAGCGCCGGCCAACCGGATCCGCTCAGCCCTGGACACCCTGGCGGCCGCCGGCGTTCGGATTCCATTGGTAAGCCGTGGCGCGCAGGGCGCATCCCTCCTGCGGGACGGGCGAGATGTGACGCTGTCCTGCCCTGTGGATGATCCGGTGCAGTCGGTCATGGCAGGCGATGTCTTCGTCGCGGGCCTCGTCTGGGGATTGATGGATCAAGCGTCGGACGAGGACTGCATCCGCCGGGGCCTGGCCGCAGCAGCAGCCCACGTGGCCGGCCTATCGGGCCAGGCCCTCCGTGCCCGAACGGTGGAGAACCTCAACACGATCATCTGAAGGCCAACCGGCGTGTCAAGCTCAGGACGGCACTACCCAGCCACCCGGATCCCGAACTCTGCTGCCAGTTGCGGCGCCAGTCCCGTGAGTTGCTCCGGCGAGATCGTCATGCCCCTCAGCGACGCGGCACCGTTGACCACCTCGAGCACCGCACCACGCAGATCGACATCCTTGAACGTCCCACCATGCAGCGACAGCGTCCCGATGCGCGTGCCCTCGAATCCCAGGCGCTCTGCCGTTGCCTGACCGAGGTCCAGCTCGTCGATCTCGCAGTCGGTGAAGGCGACGTCGTTCATCTTCGAGCCACGCATGTTCAGGTAGTTCAATCGGCACCCACGAAAGCGCACGGCCTTGCATTGCACGTCGTAGGCCTCGACGGCTCCCAACCGACCGCCGTCGAACTCCACGTCGCGCAGGATCGAGCGGGCCATCCGCAAGAACGGGACGCCCACCTGTCGGAACCGCGTCTCCGCCACGCGCGACGTCGCGACGCTGAACTCATCCGCCACCACGTCCTCGAACTCACAACCCATGATGGTGCTTCGGCTGATGTCCACAAGCTCGTCCCTGACCCCGACGAAGCGCAGCGCATCCAGGTCGGCGCCAGCCTCGAGAAGGGTGGATTCGCCGTCGAACAGGTTCTCAAGGACAAGTGGGTCGATCCGGGGGGCCGGGACAGTTTCAGGTGCACGCACCGCTCCACACTACGTAACGCCCCCGGTTGCGGACCCAGCCACCACCTATGGTGGGTGGACAGCCACAGCACCCAGGAGTAGCCGATGCGCCACCAAGCCCTCTCCATCGCAGCAGTCGCATGCCTCGCGATGACAGCATGCTCCCCCGCCAATCCGATGGACACTCCCTCGCCCACCGACGTTCTCACGTCCGCGGTGCAGCCGGCTGAGACCGAGAGCTCTGCGGCGCCAACGGCAACGCCCGAGGTCGAGAGCACAGAGTCCGCCATGACTGCGCCCCCCACCGGGGATACGCAGACACCCAAGGCCCCCGGCACGACATCGAGCCCGTCCGGTGGCGGCGGCACTGACCGCGACGTTGATCTCGCGGACCAGGCATTCGCCGTCACTGCGCAGCAGGCCGTCGACAAGGGCATGGGCGAGACGGGTGATGGCATCGTCCACTCCATTGAACTCGACTGGTCGCAACGCCAGAACGCTTGGGTCTACGAGCTCGACATCCTCGTCGGCAACGTCGATCACGACGTCGACGTCCACGCCGACACCAGCGAGATCCTGGAGCACGAGCGGGACACCACCGACGACAAGGAACAGGCAATCAACCTGAACTCTCCCATGACGTGGGAGACTGCCCGGGACAAGGCTCTGGACACCGTCCAGGGACGTATCACCAGCTGGAAGCTCGAATGGGACGACAACCGCACCAGCTACGAATTCGACATCGAGGACTCCGCCGGGGACCAGACCGAGGTCACGGTTGATGTCCAAACGGGTGACGTCCGGATGGACGACTGATTCCCCCCGTTTACGTTTTGAGAGGACTCATCATGAGCAACTCCACCGTCCATGCAGTAGCCGCCATGGCGCCCGGCAACGTTGGTGCCCCGTCATCCTTCGTGGACGTCGAGGTTGGGTTGGGGCCGACTGGCGAGCACGACCTCCTCGTGGAGGTACGCGCCGTATCCGTGAACCCCATCGACCTAAAGACGCGGGTGGCCTTCGACGAGGCCACAGCCCCCAAGGTTCTCGGCTACGACGCTTCTGGGGTGGTGGTGGTGGTCGGTTCCGCAGTGACGGCCTTCGCCGTCGGTGACGAGGTCTACTACGCCGGCACCCTCGCACGGCAGGGCACCAATGCCGAACAGCACCTCGTCGATGAGCGGATCGTGGGCCACAAACCCAGGACCTTGAGCTTCGCGGAGGCAGCCGCTCTTCCCCTGACGACCATCACCGCGTGGGAAACGCTGTTCGACCGGATGCGGCTCACCCCGGACAGCTCCGGCACCCTGCTCGTGATGGGCGCGGCGGGCGGCGTCGGATCCATCGTGACACAGCTGGCTCGCCAACTCACACAGGTCACGGTGATCGCGACCGCATCACGCGACGAGTCGCGTGAGTGGGCAACGAGGATGGGCGCCCACCACGTGGTGGACCACCGCAACCTGAAGGACGAGGTCATGGCGGTGGCCCCGGGCGGCGTCCACCACATCTTCTCCCCCTTCTCAGCCGGGAACGAGCAGGTCTACGCCGACCTCATGCCGGTGCACGGCCAGGTGGTGGCCATCGACGGACCCAAGGGGTTCGACGTCGCCCCGCTGAAGATGAAGGCCCAGACCTGGCACTGGGAGTCCATGTTCGCCCGTCCGCTGTTCGATCCCACCAGCACCGCCCAGCGCGAACTGCTCGACGAGGCCGCCCGGCTTTTCGACAGCGGCACATTGGCGACCACGCTCACCCGCACGCTGCACGGCCTGAACGCCGAAACCCTCCGCGACGCCCACGCACAGGTGGAGGGCTCCACCATGGTGGGCAAACTGGTGGTGGAGTACTGACCCCGCCCTTCCCTGTCCCCCGGATCAGTGGTTGCGCTCGTTGAGCACCGCCCTGGCCGCTGCGAACCGGGCGATCGGCACCCGGAACGGCGAACAGGACACGTAGTTCAGCCCGACGGAGTGGAAGAACTCGATGGAGTCGGGATCCCCACCGTGCTCGCCGCAGACGCCGGTCTTGAGCTTCGGCTTGGCGCTGCGTCCCCGCTCCACTCCCATTCTCACGAGCTGACCGACGCCCTCGACGTCGATGGTTTCGAACGGGTTGCGCTCCATCACGTGGTCGACGACGTAGTTGGTGAGGAAACCGTTCTCGGCGTCGTCGCGGGAGATGCCGATCGTGGTCTGCGTGAGGTCGTTGGTGCCGAAGCTGAAGAAGTCGGCGTACTCGGCAATCTCCGCAGCGAGCAGGGCGGCCCGCGGCAGTTCGATCATGGTGCCGATCGTCACATCCAACTTCTTGCCGGAGGTCTTCAACTCATCGGCCATGGTCCTCTCGACGATGCCGCGCTGCACCTTCAGTTCCTCCACGAGTGCCACGAGTGGGATCATGATCTCCACCTCGGCGGTCTCGCCCTCCCTCTCCAGTACGGCCAGCGCGGCCCGCACGATGGCACGGGTCTGCATCTCCGGGATCTCGGGGTACAGCATGGCCAGGCGGCATCCACGGGTGCCGAGCATGGGGTTCAGCTCGTGCAGGCGCCTGACCTGGGCCAGCGTCGCCCGCGCGGCCCCCAGTGCCTGATCGTCGCCACCCTCGAACTCCAATCGCTGGACCAGCAGGGACTGCTCCGTGAGGTTGGGCAGGAACTCGTGCAGCGGCGGATCCAGCAGCCGGACGGTGACGGGCAACCCCTTCATGGCGGTGAAGACGCCCTCGAAGTCCGACTGCTGCATGGGCAGGATCTCCTCGAGCGCGGCCGCCCGTTCCTCCGGGGAGTCGGCGAGGATCATTTTCCGCACGGCAGGCAGCCGATCGGCCGCCATGAACATGTGTTCCGTGCGGCACAAACCGATGCCCTCGGCTCCCAACTCGCGCGCCTTGGTGGCGTCCTCGAAGTTGTCGGCATTCGCGCGGACTCCCAGCGCCCGCACCTCGTCGGCCCAGGCCACCATCTTCCGGAAGTCTGCGTTGATCTGCGGTGGCACGAGCTCGAGCGCCTCGCCGTACACGTTCCCTGTGGTGCCGTCGAGGGTGACGGTGTCGCCCTCGTGGAACACGTGCTCCCCTATGGTCAGGGACTTGCCCTTGACGTCGATGCGGATCCCCTGGGCACCGGCCACGCACGGCTTGCCCATGCCGCGAGCGACGACGGCGGCGTGCGAGGTCATGCCGCCGTGGGCGGTGAGGATGCCCTGGGCCACGATGATCCCGTGGATGTCGTCGGGGGTGGTCTCGTACCTCACGAGGACCACGGGGTCGCCCTTGGCACCACGTTCGGCGGCGGTGTCGGCATCGAACACCACTTCACCGACGGCGGCGCCCGGCGAGGCTGGCAGCCCCTTCGCGATGGGGCGTCGACCGTGCTTCGGGTCGATGGCGGGGTGAAGGAGTTGGTCGAGCTGGGACGGCTCGACGCGCAGCAGTGCCTCGTGTTTGTCGAGCACCCCCTCGTCCACCAGGTCGGAGGCCACCCTCAACGCCGCGGCAGCGGTGCGCTTGCCGTTGCGGGTCTGCAGCAGGAAGAGCTTCCCATTCTCGATGGTGAACTCCATGTCCTGCATGTCCTTGTAGTGGTCCTCCATCTTGTGCATGGTGTCGATGAGTTGGTGGTAGGCCTCGGGGAGGATCTCCTCCATCTCCTCCAGCGGACGGGGCGTCCTGATGCCGGCGACGACGTCCTCGCCCTGCGCGTTGAGGAGGAACTCGCCGTAGAGCGCCTTCTCGCCGGTGGAGGGGTTGCGGGTGAAGCAGACGCCCGTGCCTGATGTGTCCCCGCCGTTGCCGAACACCATTTGCATGACGTTCACGGCGGTCCCCAGTTTCGCGGAGATGTTGTGGGCCCGACGGTAGACCTCCGCGCGCGGGTTGCCCCAGGAGCGGAACACGGCGTCGACGGCGCGGTTCAGCTGCTCCCGTGGATCGTTGGTCCAGTCGCCGCCCAGGTGCTCGGAGGAGATCTCCTTGAAGGAGGCCACGAGTTCTTTGAGGTCGTCGGCGTCCAGCTCGGTGTCCGCCTCGACACCGCGGTCGGTCTTCATCTGGGCCAGCGCGTCCTCGTAGGCGTGGCCGGGAACGCCTTCCACCACTTCGCCGTACATCTGAATGAATCGCCGGTAGCAATCCCAGGCAAAGCGTGGATTGCCGGACTCCTCGGCGATTGCCTTCACGGAGTCGTCGGACATGCCGAGGTTGAGGATGGTGTCCATCATTCCCGGCATGGAGTGCACGGCGCCTGAGCGGACGGAGACCAGCAGGGGGTCCGTGGCGCCACCCAACTTCTTGCCGGTGCGTTCCTCCAGACGGACCAGCCCATCGGCGATTTGGCCCTCGAGTCCGTCGGGCCACTGCCCGTTGTTCTCCATGGCGGTGACGCACGCGGTGGTGGTGACCGTGAAGGCATCGGGCACCGGCACCCCGATGCGAGCCATCTCCGCGACGCCCGCACCCTTGCCTCCCAACAGATTGCGCATGGTGGCGTCGCCGTCGGAGAGGTCATAGATGAAACGCTGCTCACTCATGTTCGCCGTATCTCCCTTGATCGACTCAACTGCGAGGACTTCCTCTGGTGAGGACTTCCTCGTCTCGTCGATCCAGCGTATCCCTGTGTTTTCGCCCACCGTGGCAGGGTCGGCAAAGTCGTCCACAACGCCCAACGGGTGGGCGACGCCCCGCGCCCCTACCGCGCGGTGGGCCGCGGGGTCGGCTGCCAGGAGTGCTCATCGAGGGGACGAGCATGCACGCCATGCTCGGCAAGCCACGCAGCCTCGTGCGCGAGACGGTCCGCGAAGTCGGTCTCGTCGACGGCTCCGCACCACGCCAGTTCGGCGACAGCGAGCAGCCGCGGGAACAGGTGGTAGTGCAGGGCCGTGCGATCCGGCATGAATTCGCACCAGGCAGCGGCCTGTATGCCGCGCAGCTGGTCATCGTCGGGCACCGAGATGTCGAGGATGTCGCGCACGCTGATGGTGCCGTACATGCCCGCCGGCTCGGTGGCGACAGGGCCGCCCAGCCTGTTCAGGTACAGCACGTCTGCGTCGGCGAGGATCCATGGGTTCCCGCTGGCCAGTGCAGCGGGGACGCCGATGTCCTCCCGCCAGCCGAAGATCAGTTCGTCGCCGTTGCAGGGGGTCTCGGTGACCTCGTCCCACGCGGCCAGCTGACGGCGCCGGCCGGACAGGGTCACACGTGCCAGGTCGGTGAACCGTCCCTGCAGAGCGCGAGCGTCAGAAACACCCTCGTCAGCCATCCTCTGCATAAGGCGTTCATCGGCCTCCCAGACGCGGTAGTCACACTCATCTCCACCGATGTGCACGACGGGGAAGGGGAACAGGTCGCACACCTTCTCCAGTGCGGCGCGGAGGAAGGCCTCGGATCCATCGCTCGGCCACAGCAGGTCGTTGCGGTGGGTCCATTCCTCGGGTGGAAGGTCTGTCAGGGCCGGATCACCGAGCTCGGGATACGCCCTGATGACGGCGGCCATATGACCGGGCAGGTCCATCTCAGGCATCATCTCGATACCCAGCCGCGCAGCATGCTCGACAATGCGGGCGATGTCACCATCCGTGTACCAGCCACTGGTCGAGCCCTCCGGCGCGCTTGCAATGATCCCCGACCGCTTACCGGGATCGACATTGGAGTACCAGGTGAAGGGTTCGCGGGGCAGGCGTGCGCCCACCTCGACGACCCGTTCGTATCCCGGGACACCGAATCGCCATCCGGCGTCATCGGTCAGGTGCCAGTGAAGCCTGTTGAGGCGGTAGCGGGCCATGAGGTCGAGGACCTCGCACACCTCGTCGACGCTCCAGAACGTGCGGGCGGAGTCCAGGAGCAGACCACGCCACTGGTGGGCAGGACTGGCCGGACCGGCGGGGTTGGGAATGTGGCCATCACCGGTCAGCGAGCCGGGCGGGGCGTCAGCAGGCGCCACCTCGTTGGTGGCACTGGTCAGCGGGGTCGTGGGGGAGCTCATGGCCATCCAATCTGCAGAACAGTTTCTAAACAGCGAGTGTCAAGGAACGTTACACCACTAGGCTAGAGTCCGAACAGCCACTGGGGGTTGTGCCGCGCCCCGGACGGGCGCCCAAGACGCGGAGGACTCAGTTGTTCAGTACCAACAGGGAGCGTGCCCTGGCAACACTGATCACGCAGGGACCAATGCACCGGGCCGACCTTGCCCGGGCACTCGACGTCTCCCGCACCACCGTGACGAACCTCATGCAGGAACTGATGTCCGAGGGCATCGTCCACTCGGAGCCCGGCACCCCACTCAAGGCAAAGATCCGGGTCAGTCCCCGCGCAGGCATGCTGGCCTCCGTGGTGTTCCGCCTGAGGAGCACCATCGTGGCACTCGGATCGGTGGACGGGCGCGACGTCTCCCTCCGCAGCACGACGCAACAGCCCCAGGACCGCGGCCCAAACCGACTCGCTGCGGCGGAACACCTCCTCACCGAGTTGCTCGACGCGGCCAACCGCCCGCCGATCCTCGCCGGGCACGTCGCCGTCAACACGCAGATCGACGTCCACACCGGCGAGGTGGTGGGCGGCGAGGCCTCCCGCATGTGGACGGGAGTCAACCCGCGCACCGCCATGGAGAAGTTCCTGGGTGCACCGGTGGCCGTCGAAAACACCGCGCGCCTCCTGGCCCTCACTGAGCATCTCGCTGAGACGGGAGGACCATCGCGCAACCTCGTCTACGTCCACCTCTCCCACGGCATCGCGATGGGCCAGATCCTGCGCGGATCGATCGTCCAGGGCAGCCACGGCGGTGCGGGTGAACTGGGCCACGTGAGCATCAACCAGGACGGCCTGCCCTGCGAGTGCGGCAATCGTGGCTGTCTCATGCAGTACGTCGACGAGAAGTCGGTGCTGTCCCGGGCACGGGTAATCCTCGGACACGATGCCACCATCGAGGATCTGCTTGCAGAGGCCTCAGCGGACTCACGCTCTTGCCAGAACCTCATCTCCGATGTCGGCATCACGTTGGGACGCGCCCTCGTCGGCGTCTGCCACCTCCTCGATCCGGATGTGATCGTGCTGGGCGGCACTTTGGCGCGAGCTGGCGAACTGCTCATCGACCCGGTGCGCCGGGTCCTCATCCAGCGCGCTCTTCCTCTCAACGCTCGCGGCCTGGTCGTGGCCGCAGTGCCATCGCCCACCCCTGCCAGCGCCGTCGTGACGGCCGGACTGCACATTCTGCGCTCGGAGTCCGAGGCCGTCTCCCGCATGGTGCAGGCCGTCGGGGCCCGCGTACTCCCCTGATTCGACACCCCAATCATTTTCCCTGCACGATTGGTGTCACGGTAGTTGACACTCAGAGCGTCTGGCAGCACAATTGACACGTTCGGTGCAAGGTTGCACCACAGCCCTGAAAAAGGAGACACAAGCGATGTCATTCACCATCACGCGACGGGGACTGCTCTCGTTGTCCGCCGTGACCGCCACCGGTGCCGCTCTTGGCCTCTCGGCCTGTGGCACCGACACCGACACCGACAAGGGCACCGACACGACCGGGGACACCTCGGGCGTAACCGGTCAGACCGTTCGCGTGTGGTTCATGGAGGCGTCGGTCTCCGACGCCGCCATCGCGCACCTCGAGTCCACGTTCGCCAAGGAGAATGAGGGCAACACCCTCAAGGTAGAGATTCAGCCCTGGGACGGCATCGTCTCCAAGCAGCAGACCTCGCTGGCGTCGAAGTCGGAGAGCCCCGACCTCGTCGAGACTGGCAACACCCAGTCCTCCATCTTCACGAGCGTCGGAGCCTTCGCGCCGCTGGATGACATCTACGAAGACCTCGGTGGTGACGACCTCATCCAGAGCTTCGTGGATGCCGGGCGCTGGGAGGACAAGATGTACGCGATGCCGCTGTACGCAGGCGCTCGTGGCGTGTTCTACCGCAAGGACCTCTTTGAGGCCGCCAGCATCGCCGAGCCCAAGACGCTCGACGAGTTCACCGAGGCGGTCATCAACCTCGGCAAGGCCAACCCCGAGGGCGTCTCCGGTTTCTCGGGTATGTACCTCGCTGCGGTGGACGAGCACGGCGTCGAGTCCTTGATGTTCGCCGGCGGCGGCGACTGGGCCGTGCAGGAGGGTGACAAGTGGGTGGAGAAGCTCTCCGACCCCACCACCGTCGACGCTCTCACCCGCGTGCAGCGTCTCTTCAATGAAGGCACCGCCTACGCACTGGACTCCCAGGCATCACA
>JBBSRQ010000046.1:0-17532 GCA_038242845.1 Propionibacteriales bacterium
GATGCCTGCACACCACGGCTTAGCGTCCGGGTGGTCAGTGGCGATCTTCTCCGTGAGGGTCATCAGCTCGTCGAGCGTGGTGGGGATCTCGTAGCCCCCGTCCGACATCAGGCTCGGGGAGTACCAGACGAAGGACTTGGCGTTGGCACTCACGGGCACGGCGTAGTACTTGTCGTCGACGGTGCCGTAGCCCTTCCATGCCTCGTTGTAGTACTTCTCCACGTTGGCCGTGGCGGCGTCGCCGACTGGCTTGATCGCGTCGGGGAAGCGGCCCACCAGCGTCTTCAGCAGGCCGGGCTGCGGGATGTAGGCGATGTCGGGCGGGGAGCCGGCCTCGATCTTGACGGGAAGCTGTGCCTCGAACTCACGCGATCCCTCGTAGCTGATCGTGGCGCCGGTGCACTCCTCAAACGGCTTGAACGAGTCGATGTGGGGCTGGTCCTCGGGGGAGACGATGGAGGTGTAGACGGTGACCGTCTTGCCCGTGAGGTCGCCATAGGACTCGTACGCCGCGCAGTCAGCACTGCTGGCGCCGTCCGTCGGTGCGTTGGAATCCCCTCCTGGTGTGGTCTCGCCACCGCAGGCGGCCAGAGCCATGAGCGACGCAACCCCCAGCGCAGCCGCGGCCAATCTGTTCTTTTTGCGGAACATCTTCGTCCTTTCGAAAACGGACCAGCCTTCGTCGGCTGATACAACGATCACCGCCCAGTCAACCGGACTCCGACGCACTTGGGTGCGCGAACCGGTCACGAACCAATAACGATTTGTCAACGTTCACATTGCGATGCTGGCGACGATGTTTCAGCCTCCTCCTCGCGGCGCGCGGGAAGCGCTGATGTGGAGGACATGAAACTTCACTTGCGTCGGGGGTATCTTGGTCGGGATGCGGGTGGCCGCGGACTGCGGAGAAGCCCTAGACGACTGAGAGGACTCACGTGAGTCAAATGGATGAGGCCGGACCGATCCTCAACGGAATGCCCACCACTCTTCCCGACAGCGACGTGGATGAAACGGCCGAATGGCTGGAATCACTCGATGGCGTCATCGAGGAGGGCGGGCGACACCGGGCCCGGTATGTGATGTTGAAGCTGCTGGAGCGTGCGCGCGAACGCCAGATTGGCGTCCCGTCCCTCACCGGCACGGACTACATCAACACCATCCCGCCGGAGCGGGAGCCGTCGTACCCGGGTGATGAGAACTTGGAACGCGAGCTCCGCCGACTGCTGCGGTGGAACGCCGCGATCATGGTGCATCGTGCGCAGCGCCCCGGGATCGGTGTCGGCGGACACATCGCCACGTACGCCTCGTCAGCCACCCTGTACGAGGTGGGGTTCAACCACTTCTTCCGCGGCAAGGACCACGAGGGTGGTGGCGACCAGATCTTCTTCCAGGGGCACGCGTCGCCCGGCATGTATGCCCGCGCATTCCTTGAGGGCCGTCTGCAGGAGGAGGACCTGGACGGCTTCCGGCAGGAGCACAGCCACTACGTGGATGGGAAGCTTCGCGCACTCCCGTCCTACCCGCACCCGCACCAGATGCCGAAATTCTGGGAGTTCCCCACCGTCTCCATGGGCATTGGTCCCATGAATGCGATTTATCAGGCGCAGTTCAACCGTTACCTGCACAACCGTGGCCTCAAGGACACGTCCCAGCAGCACGTGTGGGCATTCCTCGGCGACGGCGAAATGGACGAGCCGGAATCGCGCGGACTGCTTCAGACGGCAGCCAACGAGGACCTCGACAACCTCACGTTCGTGATCAACTGCAACCTGCAGCGTCTCGACGGACCGGTGCGCGGCAACGGCAAGATCATGCAGGAACTGGAGGCGTTCTTCCGGGGTGCCGGGTGGAACGTCATCAAGGCTGTCTGGGGACGCGGATGGGACCCGCTGATCGCCGCCGACAGCGAGGGCGCGCTCGTCAACCTGATGAACTCGACCCCGGACGGCGACTACCAGACGTTCAAGGCCAACGACGGTGCGTACGTGCGCAAGCACTTCTTCGAGCGTGACCCGCGCACCGCGGCCATGGTCAGGGACTGGTCCGACGACGACATCTGGCGCCTCACCCGCGGCGGTCACGACTTCCAGAAGGTCTACTCCGCCTACAAGGCCGCCACGGAGTTCACGGGTGGCCCGACGGTCATCCTGGCCCACACCATCAAGGGCTACTTCCTCGGCAAGCACTTCGCCGGCCGCAACGCCACTCACCAGATGAAGAAGTTGGCACTGGACGACCTCAAGACATTCCGGGACCGGGTCAACCTGCCCATCACCGACAAGGTGCTGGAGGCGGATCCCTACCTCCCGCCGTACGTCCGTCCCGACGACAACGATCCCCGCATGCAGTACCTGCAGGAACGTCGTCGTCAGTTGGGTGGCTACCTGCCCGAGCGTCGTGGGGACCGCAAGTTCATCTCCCTGCCCGGCGACAAGGCCTATGCCAGTGTTCGCAAGGGTTCAGGCCGGCAGGAGATCGCCACGACGATGGCGTTCGTACGGCTGCTGAAGGACCTGATGCGGGACAAGGACTTCGCGCCGCACGTGGTGCCGATCATCCCCGACGAGGCCCGCACCTTCGGTATCGATGCGTTCTTCCCCACCATCAAGATCTACAACCCGCACGGCCAGAACTACACCCCGGTGGACAACGAACTCTTCCTGTCCTACCGGGAGGCCAAGAACGGCCAGATCCTGCACATGGGCATCAGTGAGGCCGCGTCCGTGGCAGCGTTCACAGCGGTCGGAACGTCGTATGCGACGCACGGCCTGCCGATGGTGCCGGTGTATGTGTTCTACTCGATGTTCGGCTTCCAGCGTGTGGGCGACTTCCTATGGGCCGCTGGCGACCAGCTCACGCGTGGCTTCCTCATCGGCGCCACGGCGGGTCGCACCACCCTGACCGGCGAGGGCACCCAGCACATGGACGGCCACTCGCCGCTGCTGGCGTCCACCAACCCCGCCGTCGTCGCCTACGACCCGGCCTACAGCTACGAGATCGCCCACATCATGAAGGACGGCTTGCGTCGCATGTACGGCGAGCAGCCCGACGATGTCATGTACTACCTGACGGTGTACAACGAGCCCATCGTGCAGCCTGTTGAGCCCGAGGATGTGGACATCGAGGGCATCCTCCGCGGCATGTACCTGCTGAAGTCCGGTTCCTCCGACGGGGTCGGCGAGGACGCGCGCCGCGCACAGATCCTCGCCTCCGGCGTGAGCGTTCCATGGGCGCTCGAGGCCCAGCAGTTGCTCAAGGAGGACTTCGGTGTGGTCGCCGACGTCTGGAGCGTCACCTCCTGGGGTGAAATGCGCCGCGAAGGCGTGGAGCTGGAGGAGAACAAGTTCAGCGACCCGTGGGGCGAGCACAAGCGCCCGTGGGTGGATGAGAAGCTCGCGGACACCCAGGGCCCCATCGTGGCCGTGTCGGACTACATGCGCGCAGTGCCGGACCAGATCCGCCAATGGGTTCCCGGCGACTACACGACGCTCGGTGCCGACGGATTCGGATTCTCCGACACCCGGGCCGCCGCGCGTCGCTACTTCCATATCGATGGTCCGTCCATCGTCGTCGCCGTCCTCCAGGGTCTTGGTCGCGCGGGCGAGGTGCCCACCGAGTGGGCCTCGAACGCCGCGGAGAAGTACCGCATCGAGGATGTGACGGCGGGTACGTCCGGCAATGCCGGGGGTGACTCCTGACGTATTCTCCCGTTTCGCAACCGCCCTCCGCTCACGTCAGCGGGGGGCGGTGTGCGCTCAGGCCCCTCCATCTGGCAGGCTTGGGCTCGTGTACGTCATTCTTGGAAGGATCAAACTGTGAGCGCGGCTGAGGGAGCGGAGCTGCTAGGCCTCGAACCCGGCATGGTTGTTGAGGAAGTTGGCTGGGATGAGGACGTGGATTCAGTACTCCGCGACCACATCATGGACATCATTGATGCCGACATGGTCGAGGAGGCCTTGGAAGGTGTCGACGCAGTGCTGCTGTGGTGGCGTGACGACGACGGCGAAGTTGCCGACGGGCTCGTCGAGGCCATGACAGACCTGTCACCCACGGGCTACATCTGGCTCATGACTCCGAAGGTTGGCCGCGATGGGTTCATCGAGGCGAGTGATCTGGATGAGGGTGCGGTCACTGCTGGTCTCGCACTGACGGGTACCGCCAACGTGAGCGCCGAGTGGCAGGCGCACAAGGTCGTACGGCCGAAGGCTTCACGCCGTTAGTTGTCGTTGATCCACCCACTCCGAGGAGCCCCATCCATGCCCGCACGCATTGGCGTCCTGACTTCGGGCGGGGATGCGCAGGGCATGAACGCCGCCGTGCGTGCCATCGTTCGTGCGGCCATCCACAGCGACGCTGAGGTCTATGCGATCCGCGAGGGATGGCTCGGGGCGGTGGAGGGCGGCGACAATATCCTGCGGATGGGGTGGTCGGATGTATCCGGCATCCTCAACAAGGGCGGCACCGTCATCGGAACCGCGCGCAGCGGAGCCTTCCGGGAGGTCGAGGGCCGTCGGCAGGCCGTCCGCAACCTCATCGCCCGTGGAATTGATCGAGTCATCGTCATCGGCGGTGATGGCTCGCTGACCGGTGCTGCCCTGCTCCAGACGGAGTGGCCCGAGCACGTTGCCGCATTGCGGTCCGAGGGTGGCATCACGGTGGAGCAGGCACTCAAGCACCCACGGTTGCACGTGGCCGGACTTGTGGGATCGATCGACAACGACATGGTCGGCACCGACATGACGATCGGCACCGACTCGGCCCTGCACCGCATCACCGAGGCCATCGACGCCATCAGTTCCACGGCCGAGTCGCACCAGCGCACCTTCATCGTCGAGGTGATGGGTCGTCGTTGCGGCTACCTTGCCCTGATGAGCGCGGTTGCCGGCGGCGCTGACTTTGCCTTCCTACCAGAGGTGCCTCCACGCGACGGGTGGGAGGACCGGCTCGTGGAATTGCTGCGCCGCGGCCGCGCCGCAGGCCGTCGCGATTCGATCGTGGTTGTTGCAGAGGGTGCCGCCGACCGGGACGGTGTACCCATCACTGCGCGGCGCATCCAGGAGGCGCTTGCTGTGCGGACAGGTGAGGACGCTCGCATCACCATCCTCGGCCACGTGCAGCGTGGTGGCCGTCCCAGCGCCTATGACCGCTGGATGGCCACCGTGTGCGGCGTGGAGGCCGTCAAACAGGTGTTGCTGGCTGACGGCGACGCCGCTCCCGTGCTCGTGGGGGTCCGTCGGGACGCCGTCATCGCGAAACCACTGTTGGAAGCCGTGGCAGACACCCGTCGCGTGGGGGAGTTCATCGCGCGAGGCGACTATGCCTCCTCCATCCGCGCTCGCGGTCCCGGCTTCACCACCATGATCGACATCTATCGCGGTATCACCGAGGCACAACCCAGCGTGACGGAGGACGCCAAACCGAGGCGGATCGCCATCATGAACTCCGGTGCGCTTGCACCGGGCATGAACCAACTCGCGCGCGTCGCTGTCCGCTCCGGCATCGACATGGGCTACCAGATGCTGGCCATCCAAGGTGGGGTGCCGGGACTCGTGGAGGGCAACTTCGCCGAATGGACATGGTCCGACGTGGAGGGCATGGCCCATACCGGGGGCGCCGACCTCGGAACGCGCCGCTACATCCCGAAAGAGATCGATTTCTACGCGATGGCCCGCCAACTGGAGGAGCACCGCGTCGACGCCCTCGTTGTCATGGGCGGGTTCCATGCCTATGCAACGGTCCGGCTGCTGGAGAGGGAGCGCCACCGCTACCCCGCCTTCGACATCCCCATCGCCGTGGTGCCGGCCAGCATCGACAACAACCTGCCGGGATGGCCCATGGCGGTGGGTGCCGACACGGCACTGAACACCGTGGTGGATTCCATCGACATGGTCCGCATGTCAGCCTCTGCAAGCAAACGCGCATTCATCGTGGAGACGATGGGCCGTGGATGTGGGTTCCTACCGCTGGTGGGCGGCATCGCGGCCGGAGCGGAGAAGTCCTACCTGCCCGAGCTGGGGATCAGGCTCCCGGAGCTCGAGGACGATATTGCGGCGCTCGTGGATGCTTTCGACACGGGCCGCAACTTCTATCTCGCTGTCATTGGCGAGGACACCAGCGAGCACTACACCACCGATGTTCTGCGGCGGCTGTTCGAGGCCGAGGGCCAGGGCCGTTTCACAGTGCGACAGGCCGTAATCGGGCACATGCAGCAGGGCGGCACGCCGTCGCCATTCGACCGCATCAACGCCACGCGGTTGGCCCACAACGCGATCGTGCACGTTGATCGGCAGCTGGCTGCTGGTACGGCGCACTACTCGGCGGCATCACGCAGCGCCGAGGGGCTGTTCGCCTCGTTCCGGGATGTCACGGACCAGATGGACTGGGAGAATCAGCGCCCCCGCGAGCAGTGGTGGATGAGCATGCGTCCGGTGTTCCTCCAGCTGAGCAGGCGCCCAGGCCAGCGGTGAGCCCCGTCGTCGACGACTCCTGACGCTGGCGGCGCGCGAGTGGGTTATCCGCTCTCGCCTGCAATCTGCTCCAGTACCGCTACATCACCGGCAGAGAGTTCCGAGACTGCAGCCCCGTCGCCCAAGGGCACCGAGAAGCCCTGACCGGGGGACAGTGGAGCCCAGCGGCGGGCGAAGTCGAGGTACACGGCGTCTTGGGTGAGGCGGTGGAGCGCCATCAACTCCGCCACGTGGTTCTCGTGGTACCCCCAGTGGAGGTTGCGGCCCGTCAGTCGTTCGGGGATGACCACGTGGGACGCGGTACCGCCGCTCAGGGACACAGATGCGATGTCCCTCCAACGGCCGTCGGCGTGCGCCTGCAGTGTGGCCCGTCCGGAGCCCCTCACCGACAGGGTGGTGACGGGGCTTCGGTGGACCAGCAGGTCGACGGGGGGCACCACGTGGACACCGACGGCGTCGGCCCGGGACAGGTTGACGTCGTCGAACTCCACGATCGTCCCCGCGGGGCTCTCGGCGCCGGATGTCAGCCGGACCTCCATGGAGCATCCGGCACGTGGGCCTGCGAACCCCATGTCCTGCGCTGCCCATTGAGGGCTGCGCGTCTTGGTGGTGGTGAAGATCACCTTCGTGCCTGAGGAACAGCGTTCGTAGACGATCACCTTGCCACTGGTGCCGGGCTTGCCTGGCGGCACCGTCAACCGACTGCGGACGCTGAGCGTCAGCGGTTCACCTGCGGAGAACGTATTGGCGCCCACGGTCTGGGACACACCCTGGAACGACCGTCCGTCGGTGACGAGCCGCACGCCGCCGTTGACGGCCGCGACCTGGGAGCGGGACCCCACCAGTTGCCAGTGCGAGGGCAACCCGTTGCTGACGGAGCCCATGTCCCCATTGCGCACAACGGTGGGCTGACCACCTGACCGCTTCACCACCGAGAGCGCCAGGGTTGAACCGTTCAGCGTGGCGGCGTCGAGGCGGAATGTGGAGTCCGGGACGAGTCTCAGGGGAGCGGCCGGGTATCCCCGCACCAGGTCGTAGGTGGACAGGAGCCCTGCGGGAGTCTCGACCTCGGCAGCGCTCAGCAGCGGACTTAGGTGCCCGGTGGCCTCCCGTACCAGTGCGGTGGCGCGTGCCTCCCCGGTGTCCCGTCCCCAGAGGGACAGCCCGATGAGCGCCTCCAGGTGGCCGTTCAGCACGGTCGTGGGGGGTTGGGTGGGGTACTCCTCGAACCACAGGAAGCCGTGCTCGCGGGTGGTGAAGCCGCCATCGCTGAGAGGGACGAGGAAACTCTCGAACGTCTCCCTGCCGTATCGACGCCATGTCGCATCGCCGGTCAGGTCCTCCATCATCAGCGACAGCGTCAGCACGTTGGCCTGCGCGAGCCCGGAGTACCAGGGGCCCTTCAGCGCGGGGATGGACGGGTTGGCCGAGAAGCCGAAGTCGTAGGGGAACCATCGTGACGTGGCGCCGTTGACGACACGAGTCCGCGACCGGGCGATGAGATGTTGACCCGCCTGCGTCGCCAGGCACTTCTTCTGCGAGGCGGTGGTGCGGGTGTCCTTGAGCACCTGGCGGATGAAGTTGCCGATGTGGTTGGGGTGGTACTGGCCCGGCTGCCCGGCGGGGTGGGGCATGCCGGCTGCATTGACGCTGTAGCCCGCCGGCAGGGGTGCTCCGGTGCAGCGGTTGTGGGTGGGCTGGGTGCCCGGCGGGGTGGCGGGGGCACCCGGTACGGTGAAGCGAACCATGTTGTTGAACTCCCACCGAGTGATCCAGCCGTAGCGGGTGGGGTTCAGGGAGATGGTTGCGACGACGCGCGCCCGGATCCAGCTGCGGCATCCGTGGCGCCCGGTCACGGCGGTGTCGCACTCGGTGCGCCACAGGCGGCCGTTGATGGTGTGCTCACCCGGCGTCGCCAGCGGGTTCCCGGCCCATTGAGCACGGGGGCTCGCCTTGTATGTCAGGCTGTTGAACGTCCAGTCGGTGGTGGCGGTGAACCGTCCCCGGGAGGCGACGACCGTGGTGGCGATGATCTCGGTGCGGCACCGGTCGACGGTGGTGCTGTAGGGAGCGCACCTGGTCCGCCACGTGCGCCCGTTGACGTTGTGGGTGCCCGGTGTCACGTAGATGTCGAGCGCGGCAGCGGGTGGCGACGTGACGGACGTGCCCATCAGCAGGAGGAATCCCATCGTCACCATGACAGCCCGCAGGCATGCGTGACGTCCCATGCTTCTTCTCCCTCACAGTGCTTTGTCCGCCTCACCCTAGGCGATGGGGGCTGCTCAACAGAGGGGCTGGGGTACACCGAAGCTTGCGCTGGCCTGGCACGACATCGAATTCAGCTGCAGGACAGCCTCGGCGTCGCCAGCTCCCGCATCCGGGACGGTGGAGCGCAACATCAGCACGTGCGCGTCGGTGGCCCTGCTGACGAGGGTGAAAGTGACGGTGGTGGGGACACCGTCGCTGCTGCGGGTGCCGCTGAATCCGCACCGCACCCCCGCGCCCAGTGCGACGTCCACACCGATGGGTACCACGAGTTGCCGGGAGACGTCGGTGAACTGTGTCTGTTGGAGGTCCACCAGCGACGTGCAGGACGCTGAAAGATCGGTGGCCTCCGGCACCAGGGTGACAGCCTGCAGACGTGCATCGCTGGCCCCATGGCTCAGGCGCACGGCCCGTCGGTCACCCTCGATCAACTCGTCGCCGTACAACGTCCACCCCTCCGGAATGGCAAACTGTACGTCATTCAGTTCCACGAGTCCCACGGTGGACCCGCCGGTGGGCGCGGGTTCGATCGGCGCCGTGATGACCGGCCGCGGGGAGGCCGTCCCCGGCAGCGGGGCCGCAGGTGTGGTGGCGGGTACGTTCCCGCTGACATCGTTGGCGGGACTGGGAGTGGGGACGCCCCGGGTGGGGGAGGCGGGAGGGGGCGGCGCCACCAGCTGTCCCTCAGGTGGGGGCAGCAGCGCGAACCAGGCGACGGGAACCAGCACCACCGCCGTCACCCCTCCGGCGGCCCACCAGCTGCGACGCCGGAACCACGGCATCGTCGGTCCGTTTCCGCGATCATGCCCGCCCGCCTGCACGGCCCGGCGCGCTTTTTTGACAGCGGGGTGCTCCGTGGGAAATCTGTGGCGGGGTACGGCAACGCGCCCGCCCGCTACGCGGCCGGGCAGGGTGCGGCGGCCTCGGGCCTCGGGTCCTGCGGAGTCTGGGTCAGTCATGGTCTCGTGAGGACAATTTACTCAGTGCCGCATCGGACGCGAAACACTGCCGGGTGTCCGGGCACGGATGTCAGTGCTGTGGTGTCTTCCGTGGCAGCAGCCACGCACGCTCCGCGTTGAAGCTGACCTCCACGTGCTCGCCGTCCTGATGAATGGCATCGACGTTCGGGTCCGCCACCACCGCCGTGATCGTCCCGTGCTCCGTTTCCACCTCGTACTCGACGTGATCGCCGTAGAAGACGGAGAACAGCACCCGGCCCGCGTGCCCGTCCAGACCCTCGCCGGACCTGCGTTCCACACTGCTGAGGCGGATGGACTCAGGCCTCACGAGCAACACGACGTCCTCTGCGGCCGCCGCGTCCACATGGGCCGGGACATCAACGCTGTGACCGAGCACGCGGATGCGGGCGCGACCGTCCCGCGGCGTCGACTCCCGCTCCACGTCCAGGAAATTGGCACGCCCGATGAAGTCGGCCACGAAGACCGATGACGGTTGCCGGTAGATGATGTCAGGGCTGGCCGCCTGCTCCACGCGGCCCCCGTTCATCACGACGATGCGGTCCGACATGCTCATGGCTTCTGCCTGGTCATGCGTGACGTAGACGCTCGTGATGCCAAGATGGCGTTGGAGGCGTCGGATCTCGAGCCGCATCCTCTCGCGCAGCTTGGCATCGAGGTTGGACAACGGCTCGTCGAAGAGCAGCACTCTGGGTTTCATCACCATGGCTCGGGCGAGAGCCACGCGCTGCTGCTGCCCCCCGGAGAGTTGGTTGGGTGCGCGGTTCGCCAGCGCCTGCAGGTTCATGGACTCCAACGCCAGGTCCACCTCATTGCGCAGGTCCGCCGCGGGTGTGCGACGGATCTTGAGGCCGTAGCCCACGTTGTCGCGGACCTTCAGGTGCGGGAACAGTGCGTAGGACTGGAACACCATGGCCATGGGCCGTTTGTTGGGGGGCGTGTCGATCATGTTGGACCCATCCAGCAGCACCTCCCCGCCGGTGGGGTCCTCGAACCCTGCAATCATGCGCAACGTCGTCGTCTTGCCGCATCCGGAGGGGCCGAGCAGCGTGACGAACTCGCCCGGTTCGATGTCCAGATCCACGGCATCAACGGCCATGACCCTGTCGGATCCGGTGCCGAACTCCTTCGTGAGTCCCCGCAGGCGCAGCTGTCCGCTGGCAGGGGACGTGCTGTCGAGCAGTTTCTCGGCGGCGGCGAGGTCAGTCATGATCGTATCCCTTAGTCCGTCAGGTGCCCGGGGTGGGCATGGTGGAGTCCGGCCGGTCCCGGACGAGCAGCGTGAGCAGCCCGATGACCGTCAGCACGATGAAGATGAGGATGGTGCAGTAGGCGAACGCGTTGCCGAAGCGGCCCGCCTCCACCTCGGACAGGATCTGGGACGTCATGATCCGGGTCCGTGGGGTGGTGATGAAGATGATCGCCGAGATGGTGGTCATCGAACGGGCGAAGGCATACGTGAGTCCGGCCAGGAGGGCGGGACGGATGAGGGGGATCGTCACCTTGCGGAACGTCGTGAGCCCACTTCCTCCCAGTGAGGTGGAGGCCTCGTCGATGGCTGGGTCAATCTGCTGCAACGCGGCGATGCCCGTGCGGAGTCCGGCCGGGATGGATCGTGCGATGTAGACCATGACGATGGCCATGGCGCCACCCAGGATTGCTCCACCGCCCGCCAGTGCGGGTAGGAAACGAAGTCCCCAGCCGTCGACCGGACTGTTGTAGGCGATGGCGTAGCCGATGCCGAGCACGGTGCCGGGGACTGCCAGGCCCAGCATGCCGAGGAAATCCATGAGACCTGCGGCGCGGCGCAGTTTGCGGACAACCAGCCAGGCGATGAGCGTGCCCATGACACCGGCGATGGGGGTGGCAATCAGCGCCAGCACGGTCGTGGTGATGATGGCATCGGAACCGATGCCCCCGAAGAGGTAGCGGTAGTTGTCGAGCGTGAACTCGTTGTTGATGCCCAGGATGCGCACGAAACCACCGAGGATCACCGTGCCGTAGATGGTGATGATGAGCGCCATCACGAGACCGACGGCGATCAGCACCGGAATCCGTGCGGCGTTGGAGGTGTTCAGCTTGGCTGTGCCGGTGGGCTTGCCCGTCACGCTGACGGCCGATGTACGGGTGGACCAGTACCTCTGCACGATGAACACCAGCAGTGCAGGGACGAGGAGCACCAGCGAGTATGCGGCGCCAGCTCCCAGGTTGTACTCACCGATGATGGCGATGTAGGCGCGGGACGCAAGCACCGTGAAGTCCCCACCGAGCACGATGGGGTTGGCGAGGTCCGCGATGGCCTCGACGAACAGGAGCAGGAACGACGCGGCAAAACCCGGGATGAGCATCGGGAGCGTGACGGTGAGGAAGACCTGCCACTTGTTGGCGCCCAGGCTCTCCGACGCCTCGTCGAGCGCAGGATCGAGTGAGCGCAGCATCCCGAGGAGGTTGAGGTAGGCGATGGGGAAGAACGACAGTGCCAGCACCACCGTGAGGCCGCCCAGCCCGTAGACGTTCCAGTTCAGGCCCAAAAGTTGCTTGGAGATGATCCCGCCGCGGCCGAACAGCGTGATGATCGCCGTCGCGACCGCGAACGGTGGCGAGACGATGGGGATGAGTGCCAGCAGGTGGACGAATTTCTTGCCGCGCCACTGCAGACGGGCCTGCGCGTAGGCCAGCAGGAAGCCGACGGCGGTCCCGATGGCCCCCACCAGCAGCCCGAGGACCACGGTGTTGAGGAGGATCTTCCGGTTGACCGGCGACGTGAACATCCTGGACAAGGTGGCGAGTCCCTTGTCCGAGAAGGCGGTGGCGAATGTGCGACCCAAAGGCAGCAGGACGAGGAAGAACAGGATGGCCACCACGATGACGATCAGCGTGACGGTCACCGGGTCCTGGCGGACGCGCCTGCCCCGACGCCGTCGTTTCGGCATCGGGACGGAGGGATCGAGGGCTGGAGGAGCCTCGAGGGTGGTGCTCATGGGACTCCTCTGGGGATGGTGTGGGGTGGCGGACAGGTACTCTGCCACCCCACGCGGTGGTGAGGGGCGCTCCTACTCCTTGGGAGCAGTGGCGATTTCCTCGTCGAAGCGGGTGGTGAGTTCGTCCTTGGCAGCGGCTGCCTTGGCAAAGTCGTACTCCACCAGGGTGACGTCCGCAAGATCCACCATGCGGTCGTCCGTCTTGCCGTTGGGGTTGGTGAACAGTTGGTACGACTGGTGCTCGGGGCCGATCTCCTGCGCCTCGGCAGACAGCGCCCAGTCGAAGTACTTCTTGGCCGCGTCGCTGTTCTTGGCATCGGCGATGAGCGCGACGCCCCCGATCTCCCATCCCGTGCCGTCACTGGGGATGGTGGTGACGAGATCGGTCATGCCCTGCTCGTTGTACTTGACGCAGTCGTGGCTGAAGACCACCGACGTGGCCACCTCCCCACGGCCGGCGGACTGCGCCGGGGCGGAACCCGACTTTGTGTACTGAAGAATGTTCGAGTGGAGTTTCTCCATCCAGGCCAGCGCCTCGTCCTCGCCGCCACGCAGCACCACCTGCGTCCACAGCGCAGTGAAGGCGGTTCCGGAGGTTGCGGGGTGCGCCATCATGATCTGCTTCTTGAGCTTGGGATTGAGAAGGTCATCCCATGTCTGGGGAACCTCGACGCCCAGGCTGTCGAGCACCTTCTGGTTCGAGCAGAAGCCCAAAACACCCACGTAGACGCCACCCCAGTAGCCGGCCGGGTCCATGTACTTCTCATCGATGTCGGCTGCGGCGGGGGAGTCGTACTTCTCCAGGAGCCCTGCGGAGGCCGCGACGTTGTAGCCATCGACGGGGCCGCCGTGCCAGACGTCGAACTCCGGGTTTCCCTTGGCGGATTCGAGGCGGGCGACGGCCTCACCGGATGCGAGGCGCACGTAGCTGGTCTTGATGCCGGTCTTCGCCTCGAAGGCCTGGACCCATGCCTGGCAGACGTCCTCCTGGTTGCCGCAGGCAACGGTCAGGCTCTGGTCACCGGCGGGTGTGCCGTCGCCGTTCGTGGTCTCCCCGTCGTCGATGGCGCAGGCACCCAGGAGCAGGGCGCTGATCCCGATCAGGGCACCGGCCATGCGGCCGGGTGTGGTGAATCGTGACATGTCTTCCTCCGTTGGCTGAACAGTGCACGGGCGGCGCGACGCCGCGTCCTGCCCGGGACACTAACCGAAACGTCCCCGGTCCGTGCCGGGAACACTCCGGTCGATATGAAGTCGAGACCAAACCCGGGGCGGGACGGCTTCCCCAGCGTCGGGATCACCCCTTGACGGCGCCTGTGGTGGTGTTCATGATCCGCCGCTGGAAGATGAAGAAGACGATGGCCACCGGAACTGTCATCAGCGCGGCGGCCGCGAGTTTGAGCGGGTACTGCGTGCCCTGCGACAGTTGACCGGACGCGAGTTGAGCCACGCCTTTGGTCAGGGTCGTCAGGCTCGGTGATTGCGTGGACACGATGAAGTGGTTCAGCTCGTTCCAGGAACCCTGGAAACTCAGGATCACCAGCGTCATGAGGGCGGGCGTCGCCATGGGCAGCACGATGGACCAGAAGGTGCGGAATGTCCCCGCCCCGTCGATGCGTGCCTGCTCCTCGACGCTGACGGGAATGGACTCGAAGAAGTTCTTCATGATGAACACTCCTGCCGCGTCCGCCAGCAGCGGGATGATCATGCCGGCGAAGGAGTCGTAGATGCCCAACTGGTTGATGACCAGGAACTTGGGGATCAGGAGCACCACCCCGGGAACTGCCATGACGGCGATGACCAGTGCGTTGACCACCCCGCGGCCCCGGAACTGCAGGCGGGCCAGGGCGTATCCGGCCAGGGAGTTGAAAAACACCCTCCCGAGTGTGACCACGACGGTGACGATGAAACTGTTGCGGAACCAGAGCGGGAAGTCGGAGTTGGCAAAAAGTGTCTGGTAGGCAGCTGTGGTCCAGGTGGAGGGGACCAGCGCCAGCGGGTTGGCCGCGGCTTCGGGCTCAGTCTTAAAGCTGGTGGAGACCTGTACCAAAAACGGGAAGATGTAGATGGTGGCAAGCACCAACAGCAGCACGTAGATGGCAACGAGACCGATACCGACGGGGCGCTTCCTCATACCTGTGCCTCCTTCCGGGCTGCCCGGACAGGTCTGACGTCGCGTTCCCTCGTCACCATTCGCTGGATGATGGTCATCGTGACGATGATGGCGAAGAGGATGAAGGCGATGGCCGAGCCCTGCCCCCACTGTTGGTCCTGGAAGGCTGCCTGGTAAGACAGGTAGGCCGGTGTCAGCGTCGTTTTGGACGGGCCGCCCTGCGTGCCGGTGTAGATCTGGTCGAACACCTGCCAGGTGCCGATCAGTCCGAGTGTGATGACGGTGAACAGGGTGGGGCGCACCATCGGAAGCGTCACGAACCAGAATTTGGACCAGGCACTTGCACCGTCCATGGACGCTGCCTCCGCGACCTCCCCGTCCAGCTGCTGCAGCGCGGCCAGGAACAGCAGCATGAACGTGCCCGACGTGGTGAAGATGGCCATGATGATGAAGGCCGACATCGCCACCGACGGGCCAGCGAGCCATTCCCACCCACTGATCCCCAGGATTCTGGCCCCACCTGTTGATGGCTGGACCCCGAACGCCTGCAGGATGATGTGCAGGACACCTCGGGGGTCCTGGAACCAGTTGGGGCCGTTGAGAGTGAAGAAGGACAGAACCTTGTTGACCACTCCCGTGGCGGAGAACAGGAACAGCCACAACACGGTGATGGCCACGGAACTCGTGACGGACGGAAAGTAGAACGCTGTCCGGAAGAAGCCCTTTCCCTTGAGGGCCGCCTGGTTGACCATCAGGGCCAGCCACAGGGACAAGGCAGTTTGTACGGGCACCACCAGAAGCACGTAGTACACGTTGTTGCGCATGGACGTGCCGAAATCCTGCTGCGTCAGGCCCCGACCCACCAGGAGATCGTGAAAGTTCTTCGCTCCGATGAAGTTCACGCCGGCGCTGAACGGGCTGCCGCGCCCAGTCCAGTCCGACACGCTCACCCATGCCGCCATGATGACCGGGATGAACAGGAACAGCCCGAGGATCACCAGGACGGGGCTGACGAACAGCCAGCCCGCCGCGGTGTCGTTGCGTATCCCTGAGCGCTTGAACATCAGCCGAGCGCTGCTTCCAGGTTGGTCTGCACTTCATCGAGCAGCGACTTGATATCGGCCGTCTTGATGCTCTCGAGCTTGGCGTTGAGGTCGGAGATGACGGCGGAGACACCTTTCTGGGCGGGCGGATTCTTGGCGTAGTCCGCCCCGGCGAGGAACGCCGCCTGCTCCGGGTACTTCGTCTTCCACTCCTCGCCCGTCGCCTTGACGGACGGCATCACGCCAAATGCCGCTGCGAACGCCATCTGCTGCTCCGCGGACGTGAGGCTCTTGACGAGGTCCAGCGCTGCGCCCTTGTTCTTGGAGTCGGCGGCCAGTCCCCAGGCATTGGTGAACTGCAGGGTCGCCTTGCCAGAGGGGCCTTCAGGCAACTCGGCCACCACATACTCCACGGTGGGGTAGTCGTTCTGCATGGCACCGCTGATCCAGTTGCCCTCGATGGTCATGGCGCACAACTCCTTGCCAAATGCCTCGCCTCCCCAGCCGGCACCGAGATCGGTCGTGAGCTTTGCCGTCCCCTTCGTCAGCAACCCCTGGATGTAGGTGAGGCCGTCGATGCACCCTTTCGAGTTGGCCGTTGCCTTGCCGTCGGTGACCAACTCGCCGCCGGCCTGCGCCATCCAAACGCCAAGGCGCTGGTACTCCGGGGAGGTGCCAAGCCCCACTTGGCTGCCCGTGGTCAGTTTTTCGGCCACCGTGGAGAAGTCGTCCCAGGTGGTGGGCACGTCCGCGTCGGTCAGACCCGCTGCGGCCCACGACTTCTTGTTGATGATGAGCGCCAGGGTGGAGAAGTCCTTCGGTGCTGCATAGAAGACGTCATCCACCGTGAACGCCGTCACCAGGGCTTCATAGAACGACGACGCATCAACCTGATCGCCGTAGGGCTCGAGGGAGTTGTTGGCGGCATACCCCGACAGTGCGTCCGTGGAGAGATAGAACAGGTCAGACGGGTTGCCCGATGCGAAGCCCTGGGAGAGTTGCTGCTCGAGATTGTTCGCCGGGAGAACCTCGGACTGGACGCCTGACTCCTTGGACCAAGCGGCCACGGCGTCGGTCACAGCCTTGGTTTCGGCCGCGCCTGACGAGCCGATCAGGACGGAAATTTTGGAGTCCGTTGTCTCGAAGCCGGTGGGGCTGGACGAGTCCCCGGGGGCGGCTGTGGCACCGGGCTCCTCGGTGAAGCCCGAACCTCCACAAGCGGAGAGGCTGAGGGCGGCGACAGCCAACCCTCCGAAGCCGAGGAAGTGACGACGAGTGATGCTGGTCATGACTGGTTCCTTCTCTTGGACCGGTCCGAAGCATTCGTGTGGGGCGTCCAACCTTTTCGTCCCCGCAGCCTTGCCGGAACCGATGAACTGTGGGTGCAATTTTAGCGTTCAAATATCACGCGTGTACGACGGTGAGTCTTTATGGCGGTCACAGACGGAAAGGGGGCCAACTCATCTTCGTTGGAACGCACCGCCACAGGGGGCCGAGTGTGTCGTGGAACAGTCGAGAGGATCAACGGCCGTGACGGGTGGACCCCTCCAGCAATGTCCTCGACACAGCAATCTCGGAGATGCGGGTGGGGTCGATGGCGGTGGGATCCTCTTCCAGGATCACGAGGTCTGCGTACTTGCCCACCTCGATGGAGCCGGTGATGTCGTCGGCCCTGCACTGCCAGGC
>JBBSRQ010000047.1:0-17352 GCA_038242845.1 Propionibacteriales bacterium
ACTTGGTTATTTCTGACTCTAAACAAGTCCCAATATCCCAGTAGCAAGGGAATTCGCTCGTTACGGCGCGCTCAACCCCCCCAACTCTGAAGCGCCCCAGGTTCTCTGCCGCTCTCATGCGGGTTGCGGCTCTCGGTTGAGGGTCGCGTAGTGGGCTTGTTCGTACTCGGCTGGTGTCATCATGCCAAGGGTGGAGTGGAGGCGTCGGTTGTTGTACCAATCCACCCAGCCTGCGGTGGCGAACTCGACGTCTGAGACGCTCTTGTAGGGTCCGTCGTGGAAGACGGTGGTGCGGATGCACTCGGACTTGTAGAGGCCGTTGATGCTCTCCATGAGGGCATTATCGTAAGCGTCGCCGACGGTGCCGATGGAGGGTCGGATCTGCTCCAACGCGAGATGCTCGGTATAGCGAATACTCGTATATTGGGACCCGGCGTCGGAGTGATGAATCAACTGGTCCGGCATGGCCGGGTGCCCTTCCCGGCCCCGCTGCCACAGCGCCATCCGCAACGGGGTCATCACCAGGTCGGTGACCATCGACGTCGCGGCATGCCAGGCCACGATCTTCTGCGCAAAGACGTCGACGACGAAAGCAACGTAGACGAACCCGGACCACGTTTTCACATACGTGAAGTCGGTGACCCACACGTTGTTGGGTGCCGGTGCGGTGAAGACCCGGTTGAGGAGGTCACCGGCACGAACACCGTCCTTGGCCGGGATCGTGGTGCGAACACCCTTGTCACGACGCACCCCCGACAGTCCCAAGCTGGTCATGGCCCGGTCGACACTACCGAATGACGTGTCGCTGAGACCCGGCTGGCGTCGTGTCAGTGCGACCATCTTCCGGCGACCGTAGAGCCCCTCCGGGGTCAGCTTGCGGCGGCCGGAGTGGTCAGTGGTCCAGACCAGGTCACGGACCATGTTGACGACATGAGCGTCGCTGACAGTGCGTGCCGCCACTGGCTGGTGCAGGCTCTTCCAGGAGCGGTACGTCCTCGCGGCGATCTGGCAGCCCTGCTCACGCAGGACCCTACAGATCGACTCGACCGCGTGGCCCTCGGCTTTCATGGCGTCGATGAATCCCATCATCAACGGTTGCGGGGGTCGAGTTCCCCCACGAAGAAACTTGTTGCGGCCTTCAAAATTGCCACGTCTTCCCGGAGCCTGCGATTCTCAGTCTTCAACCGTTTGATCTCCTCGCTCTCCTGGGTGGTGACACCGTCTCGGGTTCCGGCATCGACCTGGTCCTGGATCACCCAGCGACGCACGGTTTCCTTCCCGAAGCCGAGTTGTTTGGCCACCGCCGCTGCCGCGGCGGTCAATGACGGGTACTCCTGCTGGTGCTCGTTGACCAGCCGCACAGCTCGTGCTTTCAACTCTGGATCGATCATCTTGGGCATGGTGCTTATTCTCCTTGACTCAAACAGGAGCGGCATCAAACCTGGGGCGCTTCAACTCATCGGTGGATCGAGGCTTAGCCTTACCGCCATTTGGGTCGCAACCCATCAGCTGCGCTGACGTCAACTCGGCATCGGTTTTTGGACGCGGGGTTAGTAGAGTGGATGGGGCGCTGTGAGCTGGGGCCGGGCATGTGACGGGGCCCTGGGTTGGAAGATGGAGATGTCCTTCGTCTCTACTAGCCAACCCGAGGGCCGTTGTGTGAAACGCTACCTGACCTAGCCCTGATCAGTTCTGTCGTCTGGACCGCCTCGACCACCGTCGTGCCGCAAGAGGCACTGCCGACCCACTCTGCCCTGACCCGTTCCATCCTCCCCGCTGCGGATCGCTGCCCTGAGCGCGACGACGTCGAGTCCTTCACGACACCGTGATCCGCCGGCTGCTGAATCGCCCCGGCGTGGTGTGTCTCCGGACACGCGGGGGCGATTCAAAGCGGCGACGTCGTTAACACTCGTTCAACCCTGTGTGACTGTTCAACCCGCACCCGGTAGGCAGACCTCGACGATGCCATCCGTGATGCGGGTGTTGAATCGTGGTTGTCCGCTCGTGGCCGGCCCGTGGATCACTTCACCGGTTTGCAACGAGAAGACGCTCTGGTGCCACGGACACTCAACACACGTGCCGCTACCTGACGACGTACCGTCTTCGTCCACAATCTCACCTTCGTGGAGCGGACCGGAGAGATGGCTACAGACATCTGATAGGACATTGACTTCGTCGCCTTGACGAAAGACCAGGAGCGACGTCTCCTCCACAATGTGATGTTCGAGCTTGCCATCCGCAATGTTGCTCAGCGGAGCCAGCGGGTGCCATCCGGCAGGGAAGAGGTGAGGGACGTCCTCCGTGTGGTTGACGCCGGCCGCTTGACGGTAGGTCAAATGCCCGCCAAGGAAACCGCCACCCGCCGCGACCATAAGACCTGCATAGCCCAACAGCTTCCCCTTGGTGTGCTTGCCGCGAGTGCGCTGAATGAAAGAGGTCGCATACAGACCTGTGGCAACAAGGTTGGCGACAGAGTGCACCACGCCCACGCGTAGTTGCTGCTCGTGCAGCTTGGACCAGTCCGTGTAACCAGCCATCGCGGCCGGCACAGCGCTTACCACTCCCACACCGATGAGCATGCGAGCCGCGCGTTCCGTGCCGGGGACGGCATCAAGTACTGCGGCGGACACCCATGTGCCGAGCGGTACCTGAACGGCAAGTGGATGCACTGGATGGCCCAACGGAACTCCGTGGAGGATGTCGCGCAACCCGCGTGGCCGCAGTGCGGCATCGACCACCCTCTTTATTCCCTTCACGAACGGATCGAGGACCGTGGCATCTTCCAGACGGTCAATCAGCTTTAGCAACGGTGCTCGCCTCATCTGTCCTCCGTAAGAGTGTGGTGCCTGTGAGTCTAATCACCGCGGTGGCGATCGGCCATGGTTCCGACGAGACTCACCTACTATGCCCGCGAAACGGGAACGGTGCCTCAGTTGCAACTGCCCGCGAAAAGCTGGCGGGGCCGCATGCTGAGCTGAGTCATGGACGGCGAATTGTCGGTGAGGGTCTTTGATCGTCGGTACAGCGCGGCTCGCGACATGCCAGGGTCGCGTGCGACTTGAGCGGCTGGGTCTCCGCTTTCGATGAGGCGCAGCTCACTGCGGATTTGGCTGACGGTGATCCTTCGTGGTCGGCCACCGCGGTCTTGACCGGCTGCGCGTCGTCTGCTGATGGAATCGATCACAGGTCGCGATTGATCTCGTGTTCCATCTGCGCCAGCGCAGACTTGATCGCGAACAACATAGAGCCCATTGGTGTGGCGGTGCGACGTCAATAACGGCCGCCATCAGCTCGTCTAGTTGATGTAACCAGACATCGGGACACAGCCGCCGCCGATGGCGGGATATTGCCTGATGACCTCGGCCGGGCCGACATCCTGATGTCATGCGAGTGTTTATCAGCAGCGTCGCGCGTGGTCTCGAGGACAAGCGCCGCGCCCTACCGGGTCTGATCCGTGCGCTCGGCCACGTGCCAGTCATGTTCGAGGACTTCGGCGGTCAGGTCGACCCGTCACGCGAGGCGTGCCTCGACGGCGTCGCTGGCAGTGATGTCTACCTGTCGCTGCTCGGGCCCCACTACGGCTACCGATTCCCCGAGACCGGCCAGTCCGCGACCCACGACGAACTCGTTGAGGCTCGTCGCAAGGGCATCGATACTGTCGTGTTCCGCAAGGACGGCGTCGAGCCTGATCCTGATCCTGATCCTGATCAGGTCGTGCCTTCATCAGCCACGTCGGTGACTACGCCCGTGGCGTATTTAGGCGTTGAACCCACCGTCACTGAAGAGCACGTCACCATCACGGCGCCCGAACAAACGCTGCCACCCCATAGCCAAGATGCCATAGCACAGTTCCGTCGCCTCCGCTTCGCCAGAACCGGTCAGGTATCGATGTGGACGACACTGCCGCGAGCCCGGGTTGATGCTTGCGCCATTCCTTTCATGCTGCAACGATAAGTGGGTGATCCAGCACACTGTGACTGACACCTCTACGCCCAGCATCGTCGACACCCTCGTCGCGCTTTTCGGTGACGGCATGAGCGTCGTGATCGACGCCGGCCGTGGTGTGCCGCGCGTCCTCCATTGGGGCGCCCGGCTGCACGACCCCGAACAGCACGCGGAGTACTTCCGATCTCTCGCCATGTCACAACGGGGTTCCGACTCCCTGCAAGGCGCTGCACCGCCCGCCGTCCTCCCGGAGCAGTCGTCAGGTTGGATGGGCACCCCCGGCCTCCAGGGTCATCGCGACGGGGCGCGGTTCTCCACCAAGTTCATCCCGGTCGGCCACGAAACCATTTCCGGTGCCGACGGGGCGCAGGTCCTCACGGTACATGGATTCGACGATGAGGTGCAGCTCAGCCTGGAAACGACTTTCGAGCTCTTGCCCCCTGGTGTCCTCCGACTGCGTGCGGTGCTCACCAACGCCGCCGCCGACAGCCGGTACACCGTCGACGCGTTGCGGGTCACGCTCCCCGTCCCTGTCGAGGCCCAAGAACTCCTCGACTTCGCCGGGCGGCACCTACGCGAGCGCACCCCGCAGCGGCACCCTTTCGTGGTCGGGACGCACCTCCGTGAGGGTCGGCGCGGCCGCACCGGGTCTGACGCCGCCATGATTCTCGCAGCGGGCGCGGCTGGTTTCGGTTTCCGAGCTGGTGAGGTCTGGGCCGTCCACACCGCGTGGAGCGGCAATCACTCCACATTTGCTGAGTTTGGACTCACCGGTTCGCGAATCCTGGGCGGTGGGGAGGTACTCCTTCCCGGTGAGGCGGTACTCGACCCGGGCGAGAGCTATGCGACGCCGTGGCTCTACGCCGCCTACGGCATGGGTCTCGATGCGGTCGCTGAGGCGTTCCACACCTACCTCCGGGCGCGGCCGCAGCACCCCGCAAGTCGGCGCCCGGTTGTCCTCAACACCTGGGAGGCGGTCTACTTCAAACACGACACCACCTCACTCATCGAGCTGGCGAAGGTGGCGGCGCGGGTGGGCGTCGAACGTTTCGTTGTCGATGATGGCTGGTTCTTGGGGCGGCGAGACGAAACGGCGGGACTTGGTGACTGGCGAGTTGACCCCGTGGTCTGGCCGGACGGATTCGGGCCGCTCATCACGGTCGTCCGCGACCTCGGGATGCAATTCGGTCTATGGTTCGAGCCGGAGATGGTCAATGACGACTCGGTCCTCGCACGCGAGCATCCCGATTGGATCCTCGCCCCTGGTGAGCGTCTGCCCCTCAGCGGACGAAACCAGCAAGTGCTCAACCTGACCCGTCCGGAAGCGTTCACCTATGTGCTCCGGTCAATCAGTTCCCTGGTCGATGAGTACGCGATCGACTACATCAAGTGGGACCACAACCGCGACTTGGCCGAGCCGGGGGATCGTCTGAGCGGCCGTGCTGCTGTGCATGACCAGACTCTCGCCGTGTATGCCCTTATGGACGAGTTGCGGCGCCGCCACCCGGGCCTGGAGATCGAGTCTTGCTCCTCCGGGGGAGGCCGGGTGGACCTTGAGGTGCTCCAGCGTACTGACCGGGTCTGGGCGAGCGACTGTATCGATCCGCTCGAGCGTCAGCAGATCCAACGTTGGACCGGACTCCTGCTCCCGCCTGAACTCGTCGGCTCCCACATCGGAGCATCGACAGCACACACCACCCACCGCACCCACACCCTCGCCTTTCGCGCCGCCACCGCCCTCTTCGGCCACATGGGCATTGAATGGGACCTGCGGATGGTTTCCGATGCTGAGTTGGACGAACTCGCCGCCTGGATCGACCTTTACAAGCAGGAGCGACACCTCATCCACACCGGTACAGCGGTACACGCCGACTACCCGGATCCGTCCTACTGGGCGCACGGAACGGTGGCACGGGACGGTAGTCGAGCCCTGTTCGCCTTCGTCGCCCTGGACACCAGCCTCGCTGCCCAACCCGGTCGCATCCGTCTTCCGGGCTTGAACCCGAATGCCACATACCGGGTCGAACCTGTTGAGCTGTCCGCCGGCGCCTTGGTGAGGACGTCCGACGGCCCCCCCCTGTGGTGGACCCAACCGACGCAGCTCCCCGGGCAGCTTTTGGAAGCCGTGGGACTCCAGGCGCCCATGCTCTATCCCGAGCAGGCGCTCCTGTTTCGACTCGTACGCGTTGATGCGTAACGCGACAGCGCCGAAACTCGCCGGTGACCGCTGGCGCTCGGCCCGCAACGGGAAGCATCCGATAATCAGATCAAAGGAGAAGTCGTGGGACGTCTCGTCCGGTTCAGCTCGCCCCGCAGGGCGGAGATCGTCGACGTCGAGGACCAGGCACTGGCTCCCGGGGAGGTGCGCTTGGCGACCCTGTTGTCGGGCGTCTCCGCCGGAACCGAGCTCACCGCCTACCGCGGTACCAATCCGTACCTGACTCATCGTTGGGACACCGAACAGCGACTGTTCGTGACCGGTGAACCGACGCACACCTACCCCCTCGACGGTTGGGGATACGAGGAGGTCGGTCGGATCGCCGATGTTGGAGCTGACGCTGACCCCGCCCTGGTGGGTGCGCTCGTATGGGGTGCTTGGGGCCACCGCACGTCCGCCGTGCGCACCGTCGAGTGGGCGCTGCCACGGCTCATGCCGCAGGGCTCCAATGAGACGGCAGGAGTCTTCGCCAAGATCGGCGCCATCGCACTCAACGCGGTGCTGGATGCTGACATCCACGTTGGGGAGACTGTCGTGGTATTCGGGGCCGGTGTACCGGGCCAGATCACGGCTCAGCTGGCTGGACTCAACGGAGCCCGCGTCATCGTTGTTGATCCCCTCCGGCGACGGCGGGAATTGGCCACGCAGCTCGGCGCGGCCACCGTCTTGGACCCAATAGTCGACGACGTCGCTGGCCGTCTCCGGGAGCTGACCGACGGACGAGGCGCCGATGTCGCCATCGAGATGAGCGGGAGCTATCAGGCCCTGCAGGAAGCGGTGCGAGCTGTCGCGTACAGCTCCCGTGTCGTTGCCTCAGGCTTCTACCAAGGAGCCGCGACCCCTGTACGGCTCGGCGAGGAGTTCCACCACAATCGGGTCGCCATCATCGGCTCACAGATCTCCGGTGTCGCACCGGCCCTTCAACACCGTTGGGACGAGATTCGGATGTCACGGACCGTGCTGGAGTTGGAGCGCGAAGGCAAACTGCGTCTGGCGCCGCTGGTCACGCACACGATTCCCGCAGAGGACGCCCCCCGCGCGTTCGAGATGCTCGACACCGCACCGGAAGACGCTCTCCAAGTGGTCTTGGATTACCGAGGCTAAGGACAGGCCAACGATGAGCTAGTGGTGAGCGGCACCATGCCCTGATGCCCCGGTGATCACCGTCTACCGGACAAACAGCGCACCTGGCTACCGTCTCCGACCATCCCATTTCAATACATGCCAGGCAAGCTTCGGTCGGTGCGTCCGTGATATTCTCGCTCCCACCGCGTCGGGGGTGGCCGCGGCACCTGACATCACGGAGGGATACCCGTGGAGCCCGCGTACCGCACTTTTTCCCACCTGTCGCGAGCGGTCGCGATTGATATCCTCGTGCGCGGGGCGCAGTCGCGTGCGAGTCTCGGACAACGCTTGGGGGTCTCAACGGCAACCGTCACCCGTCTGGTCCAGCCGCTGCTTGCCGCCGCGGTTCTCGTCGAGACCGAAGTGCTGCGCACACCGGGGCGGGGACGGTCAGCGCTCGCTCTTGACGTCGTCCAGGAGAATTATCGCTTCATCGGCGTCAAACTCACGACGGACTCCGTGTATGCGGTGATCACAGACCTGCGTGCGACCGTGCTCGACAGTGTGAGCGCCCGCCTGCCATCTCTTGCTGTGCCCGATGTGGTGCAGACCGTCTGCACACTGGTGCGACGGCTCCAGGCCAACGACACCGTACCGGTCGTCGCGGTCGGCGTCACCGTCGGCGGCCTCGTCACCGACGGTGAGGTGGTGGCGGACTCCCCGTTCCTCCACTGGCATGACGTCCCGTTCCGTCCGTTGCTGAGCAAGGAGCTGGGGCTCGCGGTGTACCTCGAGAACGACGTGGTGGGCCTGACCGAGGTGCAGCATTGGTTCGGCGAAGGCAAGGGGTGCGCGAGCTTCGCACTCTTGACGATCGGCGCCGGGATCGGCTACGGATTGGTCGTGAACCACGAGCGGGTGACCACCGGCATCACGCCAATCAGCCACTACCCGGTCGACCCGGCTGGTCCACCATGCCCCGCGGGGCACCGAGGGTGCATGACTGCGCTACTCGCCTCCGAGTCGATCGCCAGGGCGGTGGGAGCCGGCCATGGTCGACCAATTGCGTTCCAACAGGCCCTTGAGCTCGCGGAGAACGCCGACGTCGTCGCCTCACGCGTGGTCCGCGACGCTGCCCGCGCTCTTGGCCGCGCCGCATCGGCGATCGGCACCATGACCGGTGTGAGTCGCATAATTCTCTCGGGTGAGGGTGTGCACCTTGCGGACATCGCACCGAAAGCCCTTCAGTCGGGGCTGACCGAGTACGACCCACGGCCCATGCGACACGGTGATGTCATCGTGAGACCAATGGCTTTCAGCGAGTGGGCTCGAGGGGCAGCGGTCGTCGCCATTCAGGCCGAGTTCCCCGGTTGAGGCTTGCTCGCCCTGGGGGCCTCGCTCACGAGGTTCGATTCCTACCATTGACACATTCTTTTCATGGTGCAAAAATATCAACAAACCACAATGAGGCGCGCTCGAGGTTCCTGTGGAAGTGCAAAATCACTGCCATCCCCCAAGCACATCGACGTGAGGAGATAGCGACCATGAGAGTTATCAGACCCCTGGCATCCGCAGCCGCACTGACGCTTGCGCTGGCTCTCACAGCCTGCACCGGGACGAACAATATCGGCGACGACTCGACCGCCGAACCCATCCACTCATCGTCGGCCGGGGCGAACGAGGCGGTGACGATCAGGTACCTCATCGAACAGCTCGAGGACGCCTCTGCCGAAGACCGGCTCCGCGGGCGGCTCGATGAGTTCGAATCGCAGAACCCCGGCATCACCGTGGAACTGCAGACGTTGCCCTTTGACACCATGCGTACGATCCTGCAGACCCAGCTGCGATCTGGAGACGCGCCGGACGTCTTCAACTGGGGCTCCGGACCAAGCTTCGGCGGCGCTCTGGCTGAGGCAGGCCTCCTCTATGACTTGACGGATGCCTACGAGGAGCGTGGCTGGAAGGTTTACGACTTCGCCAAGGACCGGGTGACCACGAACGACGGGATAGTCTACGGCGTGCCCGGTGAGATGGAGACGCTCGGCATCTTCTACAACAAGGACCTTTTCGAGGAGTTGGGCCTAGAGGAACCGAGCAATCTAGCCGACCTGGAGGACACCGCGAAGATGGTGAAGGACGCTGGCCGCCTCCCGTTCGCGATCAGCGACCAGGAAGGCTGGCAGGGCGGCCACCAGCTCAGCATGGCCTTGTCCAGTGCGATAGGTTCTGACGGCATAACGCAGCTCGTCGAGGGAGAGCGACCATGGACGTCCAAAGAGGTCGTCGACTCGATCGCGCTGTGGGACAGCTGGGATGAGGCCGGGTACCTCACCCCGTTTCCGACCTCCGTGGCGTATGACTCCGGCAATGCACTGTTCTTCTCCGGTGAGGCAGCGATGATCCCGATGGGCAGCTGGCTGGTCGATGGCATCACTGCGAACTCTGAATTCAAATCTGGCTACTTCCCGTTCCCCGCTCCAGACGGCGAGGGGATCTTCTCGGCCGGGCTCGGCTCCGGTCCGATGATCAGTGCGGGAACGGAGCACGCGGAGGCGGCCCTCACGCTCGTCGACTTCCTCGTGAGCCCCGAGCACGGTCGCTGGATGGTGGAGAACCTCGACGTGATCCCGCCCTTCCCATCCGACACGGAGGGCGTCGACATCTCACCGCTGTTCGCCCAGGTGCTGGAGGACGTTGAGGCTTTCGGTTCCGGGACCGGGGACTTCGGCGTCAACATCGACGTGGTCATGGGCGACGCCTTCAACGAGGCGATGTTCGACGGCATGCAAGCAATCTATTCCGGACAAGCCACTGCCGAGGAGGTTGCGCAGCGGCTAGAGGAGGCATCAAAGAAGTGACGAGGATCAGCACTCGACCGCCCACGGTCGAGGAAAAGGGAGCCGCCGTACCGGCGGTCAGGAAGCCGGTGGTCCGCCGGCGCCCCCGGGTCACAGGATACGAATCACCGCCCGGGACCCGCCGGGCCCAGACCCGTCTCGGCATCCTCCTCATCGTGCCAGTGATGCTTTTGGTCACCGTCTTCTTCCTCTTCCCGCTCGTCAACGCCCTCTACTACGCGTTCGTCGACTTCGACGGGCTTGACCCGTCACCACCGTTCGTCGGGTTGGACAATTTCACAGAGATGTTCACCGACGAGCGCGTATGGGCAGCCCTGCAGAACAACGCGATCTGGATCATCATCGGGACCGTGGCGCCGCTCGTCATCGGGCTTGCCCTCGCGTTACTGATGTGGACTGTCCGCCTCGGCGGCACCTTCTACCGTGTCGCGTTCTTCCTGCCCTATATCCTTCCGCAGGTGGCTATTGGCGTGGTGTGGAGCTGGATCTACGACCCCATCCGTGGCTGGCTCAACCGGGCACTCGAACTCGTCGGTCTGGAGCAGTGGCAGACGGGCTGGCTAGGCAATCCCCACACCGCGTTGTATGCGGTGCTCGGGACCGCGATCTGGGCAACAACCGGCTTCGTCTTCGTCATCTTCCTCTCAGCCCTGAAGAACGTCGACACCGAGTTGGTCGACGCCGCCCTCGTGGACGGCGCAAACAACCTCCAACGACTCTGGTACATCGTCCTGCCGCAGATCATGCCCATCTTCCTCATGGTCACCACCATCACGCTGATCGGTGGCTTCAGCGTCTTCGATATCATCTTCGTCATGACCGGCGGCGGCCCGGCTGGCGCCACCGACGTGCTTGGCACGTACGCCTACAGCAACGCCTTCCAGCTCAGCCGGATCAGCTACGGCACCACACTCGCGCTGCTCATCACCGTGTTGGCCATCCCGTTCACCATCGCGCTCAACCGACTCCAACGACGCCTCTCGATGCAAGGAACAGGAGCATGATGGCTGAGGAAAACACCATGCCGTCACGCAGACGCGCCACCTTGATCGGCAAGCACGGCCTCCTGATCGTTCTCTCCGTCCTCACGCTCTTCCCTGTGCTCCTCACCGTCTCCACCGCACTGAAGACAGCCCCGGACGTCAAGGTGAACCCCTTCGGATTCTTCTCCTCGTTCTCGACCGAGAACGTTGTGACGGCATGGACGGTCGGCAACTTCAGTGATTACCTGCTGAACAGCTTCCTACTGAGCGTACCGAGCACCGTTGTCGTAGTCATCCTCTCGACGATGGCCGGATACACCTTCGCCCGACTTCCTTTTCCCGGGCGCACAATCGCGTTCTACCTCATCATGCTGGGCCTTCTCGTGCCGTTCTTCACCTACATGATTCCGCTGTACTTCCAGTTGCGTGGGATTGGCCTGCTCAACACGCTCCTCGGAGTCAACCTCGTGCTGGCGACGACGGGACTTGCATTCGGCACCTTCTTCATGCGAGCGTTTTTCACCGATCTCCCCGTCGAACTCGAGCAGGCCGCTCGCATCGACGGCGCCTCGGAGTGGCAGATCTTCCGCACCATCATGGTGCCGCTCGTCAGTTCCGGCGCCGGAGCCCTCGCCGTCTTCACGTTTCTGCAGAACTGGAACAACTTCCTCGTTCCACTTCTGTACCTGCCAAACGGTTCCTACCGGCCGTTGACTACAGGGCTCTACCTGTTCCTCGGCGGCCGGTCCATCGACATCGGCCCCCTCGCGGCCGGAACACTGATCACCATCCTCCCCGTCATACTACTGTTCATCCTGATGCAGAAACAGGTCACCCAGGGACTCGTATCCGGCGCAGTCAAGGGATGAACCCGGAAATGACAGACCCACAGCAACACCACGGAGAGTCACATGCATGACGTGCTGGACCTACGAGAAGTCGTGCCGGACGAAGCGGAGCAACGCCGAACCAGCGGGTACGAGATCGGTGAGTTGAACAAGCAAATCCACGCGGCCGTGCGCCGCGACGACCACGACGGCCTCATCGTGCTCCTCAACACCCTCGAACAACTGACGCGCACGCCGAACTGGCCCTTCACTGAACCTGACGACAACACCATGCTCAACGCTCTGGCGGACTCCGCGGCACGTCTCCCGGTGAGGCGAGAGGAATTACCCGACCGGCTGCGCGGTGCCTGGCTCGGGCGTGCCGTCGGCAACACCTTAGGCAAGCCCATCGAAGGCCTCCCACGAAACCAGGTCGAGCGCTATCTCCGCGCGGCCGGGCACTGGCCCCTGCGCGGCTACCTCCCGCTCTTGGAACCGCTGCCCGATGGCGTGCCGACCCTGCACCCTTCAGCGGCCACCGCCACGGCTGGCCGATTCAATGACGTACCACGCGACGACGACCTTGACTGGACAATTCTCGCGCTCCACCTGCTCGAGAAGTACGGACGCCGCTTCACCACCGATGACGTGGCCCGCGAGTGGCTCGACCGAATCCCCTTCACCCAGACATACACCGCCGAACGAGCGGCATACCGCAACCTCATCCTGGGACTGCGACCACCGGCCACGGCCACCCATCGCAACCCCTACCGCGAATGGATCGGTGCTCTCATCAGGGGAGATGCCTTCGGCTACGTCAATCCGGGCGACGTGGGGGCCGCCGCCCGCACCGCACTCGTGGACGCCCGCCTCAGCCACATCGGCAACGGCGTGTACGGCGAGATGTGGGCAGCCGCCCTGAACGCTGCCGCTCTGGCCACGGACACCATGACCGACACCTTCAACGCCGCCCTCGTCGTGGTACCCGGCACTTCACGACTCGCAACGGCACTCCGCGCGGTGGCGGACCTGCACCACCGCGGCGCCACCTCGACCGAGGCGCTCGACTGGGTCGATGAGAACCTGGCCGAATACCCCTGGGTTCACACCATCAACAACGCCGCGCTCATCGCCATCGGCCTCCTGTGGGGCAGCACCTTCGTCGACGCCTTGGGAATCACCATTGCAGGAGGACGGGACACCGACTCCAACGGCGCAACAGTCGGCAGCGTCTTCGGAGCACTACACGGGACCACCTCCATCCCGGACAAGCTCATCGGTACCACACACGTCCACGTCCGCAGCGCCGTGCGTGACTTCGACCGTGTGACGCTCGAGGAGTTGGCCGCCCGCACGCTCGCACTCGTGGACACCTCGCAGGTACGCCGCGAGAAACCGTGCTAAGCGAGGGCAGCGCCGGCCATCACCGGGCATTCGCCCCCAACTCTCAACGACCTTCAACGGTCCGCGAAGCGACATATTCCGGCTTTCCGGAACGCCGTCACCAAGAGCAGTGGTGCTCCGTCAGGAGTTGATGCGGGTCTCGACTTTCCGCGTGATGCCGTGGGTGTTCACGCGGCGCTTCGGTTGGCGTTGTAGAGCATGATCCCTGCGCCACACAGTGGCTCGGCGCAGCGCCACCGCTTCTTGACCCACTCAACGCTCACGTGACCGTCGAAGGCGACGTCCTTGAGTTGTTGCCGGGTGCGTTGATGGACTCGGGTGCTGAACACGCCACAGTCCGGGCACGGGGACTCCTTCGCGGTGTGGAAATCACTACGTGACGGTGGCCGTCGTCGTCGCGGTAGACGTCGGTGACGTCGTAGTCAGGCAGGTTGAACAACGCCGACGCTGCCGAAGGGGCAAGGGTCGGTCGTAGGCTGGGCCATGCTCGTGGTCCTGTTCTGCTGGATGTCTGGTAACACCCAGCATGCCGCAGGGCCACGGGCCCCTACTTGAAGCCCCCATCACGCGCAAGATCGAAGAACCGTTCATGCACCACCCCGGCGGAGCACCCCAGACGACGCATGTCGTCTCGGGACGCCATGGGCGGGCCGAGAACGAAATGGCCGCCGAAAATTGAGGCACGAAAGGCCATCTCTCCAAGTTGTGATTGTCATCTCGTGTAACTCAGCACCCAATGGAAAGTACACCCCGGTTGACGGTGTCGATCATATCCTTGGTCATGTGGGCCGTGGCCCTTCCTCAGCTGCTGCCGCCGACCCTCTACCGGACCCTTTCGAGGCCGACCCCGATTGCCCCGTGGGCCACACAGGACGTGTGCAACTCGGTAAGGCAGGTCAAGCTGTCACCTAAAGGGGCAGCAGTCCCCTGCTTGCGAGCAACCAACACCCGTACAGACGCCCGAATCAACACCAAATACCATCCTACCGGCGGAATAATACTGATACTCCGATGTAATAAATGTGTTCTGAACGGGACGTGGAAACGCTGCTGCTGCGTTGGACCGCTGTAGAACGGCATCGCCTTTCGCGACTCTGGGGCTCATCGTCCCGGCCCTGGTGGGCAACGACGTGTGGATGCTGATCTTCGACATGGCGGGTCGCGCCAACATCCAGGTCTAGGGTCGGCAGTTGGGCTTCGACTTCAGCGGCCGTGAACTCTCGGCCCGCATCACCGAGACTGCGCGTACGTCATTGACCCCCCGTCTCATTAGCATCAGGTGATACGGATGCCCAGGAGAGTCAGAAGGAGCCGCAAGATGAGCGAGGAACGCCCGACGAAGAACGAGAAGACCGAGCAGCTGGGGCAGTACCGGAGGCAAAACACCGGGGAACCCATGACGAGCGACTCCGGATTCAAGGTTTCAGATGACGAGCAAACCCTGCGTGCGGGACGCCGCGGACCCAGTCTTTTTCAGGACACTCATTTCTATCGCAAGCAGTCGCACTTCAACAGGGAGCGAATCCCGGAGAAGGTGGTCCATGCCCGTGGGTTCGGTGTGCACGGCGAGTTCACTGTGACGAAATCGATGAGCCATGTCACTCGCGCCGACTTCTTGCAGGAGGAGGGCACAACCACGCCGGTGTTTGTGCGGTTCTCCAACTTCATTGGCAGCAAGGGTTCTAAGGACACCGCCATCGATGTTCGGGGCTTCGCCACCAAGTTCTACACCCGCGAGGGCAACTACGACAGCCTCGCCCTCTCGTTTGGCGTCTTCATCATCAAGGACGCCATGAAATTCGCCGATCTGACCCATGCGATCAAGCCGAACCCGGTGACTGATGTCCCCCAGGCTGCCGCCGCCCACGACCGTCTGTGGGATTACGTCGTGAACAACCAAGAGTCGGCACACATGGTCATGTGGCTGATGTCCATGCGGGGACGGCCAAGAAGTTGGCGGATGATGGAGGGCTGGCCGGTCAACACCTACCGGTTCATCGACGCGCAGGGCGGATCTACCTACGTTCGTTTCGTGTGGAAGCCGGTGTTGGGGGTTCATGGATTGTTGCTCGAGGAAGCCAACATCATTGGCGGCGTCGATCCCGACTACCACCGCCACGACATCATTGAGGCCATACAGAAGGGTGCCTACCCGGAATATCATCTCGGGGTCCAACTCATCGCCAACGAGGACGAATTCGCCTACGACTTCGACATCCTCGACGACACCAAGATCTGGCCCGAGGAGGTCGTGCCTGTGGAGATCATTGGGACGATGACGCTCAACAAGCTGGTCGACAACTTCTTCGCCGAGGAGGAGCAGTCGTCCTTCGACCCGTCAACGCTCGTCCCGGGGATCGACGTCACCAATGATCCGGTCATGCAGGGACGCTCCTTCGCCTACCGGGACACCGACTACCACCGACTCGGCACGGCCAACATCAACGACATCCCGATCAACCGACCGCTGTCGCAGGTCGCTCACAATCTGCGTGACGGCGCTGTGCAGCACCGCATCGACGTGGACGAGGTCACCTACCACCAGAACTCGCTGGCAGGCAACACCCCGAGCGAGACACCGGCGCAGGAGGGCGGCTACGACCGCCACGCCACGTCCGTGGAGGGACGCGTGACCCGCGATCTGCCGAGCGAAAGTTTTGACGACCATTTCTCCCAGGCGCGATTGTTTTTCAACAGCATGTCGGAGGTGGAAAAAGATGACATGGTCGAATCGTTCAGTTATCACTTGGGCAAGGTGAAGAGCCGGTCGGTCCGGCAGCAAACAGTTGACATGTTCGCCAACGTCGACACCGGCCTCGCCGCCAAACTGGCTGACACCATCGGCGTGGACCGCGCCTCTGTGGACCATGTGGACGTCAGCGAGACCTCGCCGAGCCTCAGTATGACCACAACCACCTACGGCCCCGAGACCGTGCGCATCGGAGTACTCGTGGGTGAGAACTTCGAGGATGATGCGTTGACGTCCACACTCGCTGCTCTGGAGCAAGCGGGGGCATTTGTGCATGTCATCAGCGACAGGCTCGGCTCCCGCACCGGGAAGGGAGGGACCCAACTGGAGGTCGACGAGACGTTCCTGACATCGCATCCGACGTTGTTCGACGCGTACTATGTCGTGGGTGGCACCAGTCAACAACAAAAGATGTTTGACGACGAGGTCACCGAGTTCTTCCGTCAGGCGTACAAGTTCTTCAAGCCGATTGGTGTGGCCGCTTCGGGCGAGTGCTACGCGAATCTGTCCGCGGAGAGCAACCCGTCAGGGGTCGTCTTCGCCAGCCAGTCGTCAGAGTTCCCCGAAGAGTTCGTCTCCGCGGTTGGCCAGCAACGCTTCTGGGACCGCCGGTAGCAGACGCGTCACCAACAGCCACGCATGGTGACCCGGGCCCTGGAGCTGCGCCTGCTGTGAGGCCGCGTTTGATCCTGCTGGTTGAGCTGGTCCACCGCACCGGCCCCGCCGCATTCGCGGCAGGGCCGGTTGCGTGTCCTTTAAGGTCGGGACCGTTGAAGGCACGACCAACCACATCAAGACCGTGACGGCGTGACGGGCAATGACGCACCGTTATGACGCCAGGCGTCGACGCCTCCTACGGGATTCATCTACCCCATCACCATGGTCCCCGCGCCGTCGTCGGTGGAGGTGAACACGCTGCTCACCCCACCTGACGCTTGGTTACCCGCCAGAATGGAAGCCGTCCTGTGCTACGGGCCGATCCCATGCCCTGGGCCCTGTTCCAGAAGCTCGTCATGTGACAGACAAATCTTGCCGACCTCCGCGGCCCTGGTACGGGCACAACGATCCTCAGTTGAACGGCTTTCGGCCATACGGATCGTCGCCGATGTTTAATTGGGACAACCAGCTATGAACGACACTTACCCTGCGCAGGCATGCGATGAAGGCACTCACGTTCGGGTGTCCCCTGTCACCGAGCGGTATCTCGTGGGGTGGTCGGATACGACTACTGTGACGTCGTCATCGACATACGTTCTTTGGTTTGATGGATGTGGAGGAGAAACCGTGCTACATACCGATGTTG
>JBBSRQ010000048.1:0-17163 GCA_038242845.1 Propionibacteriales bacterium
ATTTCGTCGGTGGACAGGATCGTCACCCTGCGCGACGGCAGAGTCGACGAGATCGGCACCCCGGGCGAGCTAGCGCTCTCAGGCGGCATCTACGCGGAACTCCTGGCGCTGCAGGGCTCCACCTCAAAGATCGACCGCGCCAAGCTCCTGAGCTACGAGATCACCCACTGAGCTACCCATCCACTGCTGGTTGAGTCCAGACGTTCGTGAGTAGCCGCGCGACGGGGGAGCCGGGGTATCGAAGAACGGCCCCACCTCACTATGCCGTTCGATACGCGACAGGCTCGTTCCTCGCCGGTCACTACTCACGGAACGAGAAGAACCAGTTTCAGGACCACCCCGCTACAAGGCCGCCGTCCAGAACCCCTCCGGTTCCTGAGTAGCCCCGCGACGAAGGAGCCGGGCATATCGAAGGACTCCCGCGCCCCGGCTTGAGTCCCTCAGTCGGCACGATCCTTGCCCTTTGGCAGACCCAGGTCCGCCCACCTGAGGTCCTTGTCCTCGCCAGACTTCCAGAACTGCCAGCCCGCCTTCGGCTGCGTCTCCTGCCACGAGAGATACGTGAACCCTTCCGGATCCCTGATCCCGAACGACAGGCGCAACGCATTGATGGCCTCCATGACCAGCGACTGCACCCCTGAATGGTCCGACGACGCGGGGAGGTCCCGGCGCCACAATCCCGACCACGTATCGACGAGTTCCCAGCCGCGTTCCCGCAATCTGGGTTCGTCGTCCGGGGAGTCGCGGCACACCTCGGCGCGCAGCACCGGGCCGGAGTCACTTTCGAGGGCGGCGAACTGCATCAGGCAGGCGTCGTTGCGGATGGCGAGGTATCCATTGTTCGGCAGCTTCACCACCGCCCCGGTGATGGCGGGTTCGAGCTGTTTCCAGTCGGCCATGTTCCAACCCTCCTGAGTCGTCGACGGTGACGTGGCCCATCCTGTCAGACCGTGCAGCAGGATCGTCCTCTTTGCCGCACCCGCAGGTTCCCCAAACGCAGCCGGACCTAGGATGGAGGCTACGTCTTACGAGAGGACAGCATGAAGGTACTCATCACTGGCGGGGCCGGATACATCGGCAGCACCGTGGCTTCGGCCTGCGAGGACGCCGGCCACCAGGTCGTCATCCTCGACGACTTCTCCACTGGCCGCCGGGAGTTCATCGGCGATCGCGCGCTCTATGAGGGCGACATCGCTGACAACCAACTGCTGGACCGTCTGTTCACCGAACAGCAGGTCGACGCCGTGGTGCACTGCGCCGCCAAGATCATCGTCCCGGAGTCCGTGGACGAGCCGCTGTCCTACTACGAGAACAACGTCTCGAAGACGCTGACCCTGCTGGAGGCCATGCAGCGCAACGGCGTCCACCGCTTCCTGTTCAGCTCCTCGGCTTCCATCTACGCCCCCGATGAGCACTTCATCGTCACCGAGGCCTCCCCGCTTGAACCAGGCTCCCCCTACGCCCGCACCAAGTACATGGTGGAGATGGTGATGGAGGACTTCGCGGCTGCCAGCGACGTCCGCATGCTCAGCCTGCGCTACTTCAACCCCATCGGCACCGACCCGAAGATGCGCTCCGGACAACAGTTGGCAAAGCCCAGTCACGTGCTGGCCAAGCTCCTCGAGGCCTGGGTGAACAAGGAAACCTTCACGGTTACCGGTGTGAACTGGCCCACGCGCGACGGCTCCGGCATCCGCGACTTCATCCACGTCTGGGACCTCGCGCGCGCGCACGTCGCCGCCCTCGAGAACTTCGACAAGGCGACCGCTGAGACCAACTACGAGAAGTTCAACATCGGCACCGGCAACGGCGTGACCGTCAAGGAACTCGCGGCTGCCTTCGAGGAGATCAGCGGCGACCCGTTGCAGATCGCGTTCGGCGAATCCCGCCCCGGAGACGTCGCCGGTGTCTACACCGTCAGCAAGAAGGCCAAGGACGTCCTCGGCTGGGAGTCCAAGCTGTCGGAGACCGAAGCGGTCCGCGACGCCATCGCCTGGCTCCCCGTCCGCAAGGAGATGCTCGGCTACTGAGCCACAACGAGACGGCCGTCGGGGTAACCCCGCGGCCGTTTTTCCATGCGCGGTCATTGGGATCCCAGACTGCTTCCTGATTGCCTGCGGTGCGGAATGAAAGCGAACCCCAACTGCTTCCTGAAAGTCCGCTGCGAGGTACGAGCAGCGGCATATCCAAGGAGGGGCCCCCTCACTCGCCCTTCGATACTCGGCAGGCTCGTTCCTCACCGGCCGAACTCAGGGAACAGAATAAGAGAACTATCAGCGGCGTTCTCCCGCGTTCTGAGTAGCCGCCATGAGGCACAAACGCGAACCTCCCGGCTGCTTCCTGAGGAGCCGCCGAGACACACGAACGCGAACCCCCCCGACTGCTTCCTGAGGAGCCGCCGAGACACACGAACGCGAACCCCCCGACTGCTTCCTGAGGAGCCGCCGAGACACACAAACACGAACCCCCCGACTGCTTCCTGAGGAGCCGCCGAGACACACAAACGCGGCATATCGAAGGAGCACCCCACCGACCTCAGTCGCTGGACGACTCTATGCGAGCCTGCTGTTCCTCAGCCTCGGCTCGCTGGGCATGGTTCACGTGAAGCTGCACGCTCGGAGTCATTTCACGTCTCGACAGGTGAGCCGGCGGCAAGCCGCTGTAGAAGTACATGTCGATCACCCGGCCGTTGAACTCCCAGTACGCAGTCCAATCACCCCTTCCTGACCGAATCTCGGAAGCCGCTGGGCCACAGGCTTGGGAGAAAACCTCCTTCATTTCGGCCGCGGCATCCTCGACGACAGAACGCGGCCAGCCCTCCCACAGAAACCAATGAACGCCGACGAACTCATCCTCGAACGTGTGCCACGCCGTCGCCACCGCTCCCGGTTCGGTATCGCCGCCCCAACATGACACATCAGGCTCGTCACGCAGTCCGAAAGTAGTGAACCACAACCGTCGATCCTCCTCAGCGGCTGGCCACTCGGACTCGATCATGCGCGAGACCATATCTGCGACCGTCTCCGGTGACGGCGTTAACGGCGCGCTTCTGGTCGGAACATACGTCATCGGTCCCGTCAGACTGTCAGCCCACGGTTTGTCACCCATGACCACTCTTTCCCAAAGCTTTTCTGGCTGCTGCCGTCAGTGGGCGGGGAATCAGGTGGATCCCGTGCGCCAGGATCTTCCCCTCCCCCAACTCCAGCCAGCCGTAGCTGGCCATCGGCTCGCGACGCGGGTCTGTTGGCGACCCGGGGTTGAACAGGTGTGTGCCGTCCTCGACGATGTCGACGGGCATGTGCGAGTGTCCAAACACCACCATGTCCGCGTCCGGGAACTGGCGGCCCATCCTGCGTCCGCGGCCCTGCTTGGGTCCGGCAATGTGGATCATGGCCACGCGCACGCCCTCGAGCTCCAACTCCCGTTCCAGAGGCGCACCCCAGGCGGCGACGTCATCGCCGTCGTTGTTGCCCAGTACCGCGCGGACGGGCGCGAAAGCGGAGAGCTCGTCGAGGACGGACGGGACGCAGACGTCACCGGCGTGGAGGATCAGGTCGCAGCGGCGCAACGGCTGCGTCAGTGACTCCGGCACACCCTTCCACCGCCGGGGTGCATGCGTGTCCGACAGGACCAGCACCCTCAGCATCAGAGGGGTTCCGTCGCCTCAGCCCACAGTTCGCGGCGCCGCTTGGCCCGGCGACGGTCCATGAAGCTGAACACGACGGAAGTGGCCGCGGCCACACCGATCAACCACAACACCTTGCGCAACATGCCCCTGACAGTACAAGCCGTCAGCATCCACCACACCCCCACCACCCCGGTCAGACCCCGGTCAGACCCCGATACATGTCCCGGAGCCCGAAGTCTGACGTGGCACCCCCCCTGCGCCGTCTAGGCTGGCGCGCATGGAGCGCTCCGGGTTGTCAAGGGATCGACGACGACTGATCGCCGATGCGCTCGCCGCCGTCGGCGCCCTCGCCGTCCTCGTGCTGCCGATGCTGTGGCTGCGGGGCGACCTGGACGTCGTCGCCTGGATGCTCTGGCCGGGCCTGATGGTGGCATCCCTGGCGGTTCGGCGCGTCGTCCCCGTGCTTGCCGTGGTGATGTGCACCGTGGCCGGTGTGGGCATGGTGGTGCAACTCGACGGGCCGAGCCCCGCAGTGGTGACGGTGTTGGTCATCGTCTACTCCGTTGCGCGTTGGTGCCAGGGCCCGCTGGGATGGGCGGTGCTCGCCGCCGGTGTCATCGCCTCCGTGGCGGGACCGTTGTCGTGGCTGGGCAACGTTCCCGGCGAGCAGCGGTTTCCCGCTGGCGCGCTGCTCATGATGCTCTGCCTGTCACTGGTGGCAGTTGCCTACCTGGTGGGCCGACGGTTGCAGGAGCTCCACCGCTCCGACCTGCTAGACCGCGCTCTGGCGGAGGAGCGTTTCATCGCCAGCACCATCCGGCTGGAGCAGGCATCGCAGCTGGCGGATGATCGTGCCCGCACCGACGTCGCCCGCGAGCTCCACGACGTCGTCGCCCACTCCCTGTCGGTGATCGTGGTGCAGGCGGAAGGTGCCAGGGCCATGGCAGCGAAGCATCCGGAGCGGGCATCGGAAGCGCTGGGGATCATTGCCCACACAGGCCGCACCTCCATCGGCGAGATGCGCCGTATCGTTGCACTGCTTCGCGGCGAGGAGCATGCCGCGTTCGACCCCACCCCGTCGCTGCGCCAGGTTCCCGACATGGTGGCCGCCGCCGGCGATCGGATCGCCCTCGACATCCCGCGGGACTATCCACTGGTGCCGGACTCCCTCGGCCTGGCCGTCTTCCGGGTGGTCCAGGAGAGCGTCACCAACTTCCTCAAGCACGCCGGTCCGACGGCACGGGCCGAGGTGTCACTGCGGTTCGAGCCGGAGTCAATCGCCATCCGCGTCGTCGACGACGGCGTGGCCGGCACCACAGCCATCGACCCCTCGGGGACGGGTGTGCGGGGCATGCGTGAGAGAGTGACAGCCATGGGAGGAACGTTCAGGGCGGGTCCCAGGCTGGGCGGAGGCTGGCAGGTGGTGTCGCAGCTCCCCATGCCCACCCAGCTCGGACGCAGCTGGCTTCGTGAGAAGGAGAAGGCATGATCAGTGTCCTGTTGGCCGACGACCAGGCCCTGGTGCGCAGCGGACTTCGGATGCTCGTGGAAGCTGCCGACGACATGACGGTGGTCGGCGAGGCCGCCAATGGTGCCGACGCCGTCGCCATGGTGCGGACCCGACACGTGGACGTGGTGCTCATGGACATCCGCATGCCCGTGATGGACGGCACCGAGGCCACACGACTCATCCACGAACTGGACGTCGACACCAAGGTCCTGGTGCTCACCACCTTCGACCTCGACGAGTACGTGTTCGCGGCACTGCGCAACGGGGCCTCCGGGTTCATGTTGAAAGATGCCTTGCCTGAGGACCTGCTGGGCGCGATCCGCACCGTGGCCGGCGGCGCGGCCGTCGTGGCACCCACCGCCACCCGCCGCCTCCTCGACCACGTCGCCGGTACCCTGCCTGACGGGACCACCCCGTGCCAGGACCGCCTCGACGCCCTGACGGAACGGGAGCGAGAGGTGCTGCTGCAGGTGGCCGAGGGCGCCAACAACACGGAGATTGGCCAACGCCTCTACATGGCAGAAGGTACCGTGAAGACCCACATCGGTCGCCTGTTGAGCAAGCTCGAGGCCCGTGACCGCGTCGGGCTGGTCCTGGTGGCCCACGAATGCGGATTGTTGAGTCACTGAGCCAGCATGGTGTGGATCGCGTTGGCCGTCGGTGCCGTACTCGGTTTGACGGCGTACCTCACCATCCGCTTCCTCCGGTGGTCCTCGGATCACCTCACGCGCCGGAGAGCGCCCGCACTCCCGGGTCCTGCTGGCCGCTCCAGTGCCATGCTGGACGAGGTGTCAGCAAACACTATGCATCGAGTCGCTGCGCTGCGAGCCGTGGACGACCTCAAGCAGGAGATGGGTGCGTTACGGACCGATGTCGTGTGGACCATCACCAATTCCGCCCTGTGGGACGTCGACGTTCCCGCATCCCGGACATTCTTCACGGCATTGACGGTGTGGGACGACCACCACGCCACGTGGCGTGACAACGAGACGGTGGGCGCCGCAGCAGAACTGAAAGTGCTCTGGAAGGCGGCCAAGGACACCGCCATACGACTCGGGATCAACCACCTGTCGGCCGGTGACCGCCCCAAGGCCGACACTGCGATCAAACTGGTGCGCAAGGCCGCATCCACCGACTCGGACGCAGAGCGTTACCAACTGATGGCGAAGGCCGCGCAGGTGCTGTCCGGCATCATGTCCATCACGATTCCCGAGGAGACCTTGCGCGTGATCGAACAGGAGGATCCACCACCAGCGCTGCCCCGGTGACGTGACGCGCTGGACGACGAACAGCCGGAGATTCCGCACCCTCAACGAGCCCTTCCCTGAGGATGTCCGAGGGCCTACCAGTGGCGCCATCGTGGTGGCGAAGGAGTCCCCCTCCGTCGAGGACCCCGAAGATGGGCTAGACGCACCCACGTAGCGCGAAAGCACGTCGAACGACATCGTCGCCCCACCCGGCATCCAGCAGGACGTGCAGCAGCAGTCGTGCTTTTCGAGGGGACAGTTCCCCTGCCATGATGGCGCCGCGTTCGATGAGGTCAGCCTCCGAGCCGGCGTAGCCGTAGATGGCGGTGGCCGTACCGCCGCTGGAGGTGCGCGAAGCCACCACCACTGTCACACCATCGGCGATCGCAACAGAGACGGCATCCGCCGCGGACGCGGACATGTGGCCCACCCCGGAGCCGGCGACCACGATTCCCCTGTAACCGGCCCGGTGGACGGCGGTGATGATCCGACCGTCCTCCCCGAAAGCTGTTTCCAGCAACGCCACGTCAATGGGACCCGCGGTCGGGACAGGGAGCGCAACGGGACGCGCAGAGACCATGCCCCAACGGCGACGGAAGGCGCCCTCCACCACCCGACCCACCGGGCCGAATCCGGGTGAATCGAACGTCTCCATCGCCATCGACGACGACTTGGTGACCCGGGACGCGAGGTGGACCGTGTCATTGAGGCAGGTCAGCACACCAAGCCCACGGGCATCGGACGACGAGGCCGTCAGCGCCGCCGCCATCAGATTGGCAGGCCCGTCCGCCCCGGGCACCATGGCCGAGCGCATGGCCCCCACCACCACGATGGGGTCGTCGTCGTCCCACAGCAGATCCAGCAGGTACGCGGTCTCCTCCAGGTTGTCGGTGCCGTGCGTCAGGAGTACGCCAACTGCCCCGGCAGCGAGGGAGCGGCGCGCGAAGTTGAGTGCCCGCACCACCTCCGCCACGGTGATCGACGGCGACGGAATGTTGCAGATGTTCTCCACCCGCAGCTCGGCGAGGTCCGCGAGGCCGGGGGCGGCCGCGACCAGCGCGTGCGCGTCCAGCCCCGGCCTGACGGGGGCGTTGGGCGCTGCGGGCGTCATCGCGATGGTGCCGCCCATGGCGCCGATGGCCAAAATGGGCAAGGTGACGCTCATTCGGCACTCACGAGCTGGATGAGGTTGCCGCAGGTGTCGTCCAGGACGGCGGTGACCATCCCTCCCACGGGGGTGGGTGGCTGGGCGACGAGGACGCTGGTGATGTGCAGTCGTACGCACATGATCATTTCCTTTCGGTGTGCCGCCTGCGTCGAGATGTCGCGGAGCGGTTCTGTGTCAGGCCTGGCGCGGACCGTGGCAGGCGCCTCGTCGGCTCGTGTGTCCGATATCAGGAGAGGGACTTCAGTCGATACCCAGCCTCGGTGCCTCGATCGCCGGGCACGTGTCCATGACGACATCCAGCCCGGCCTCTTGAGCACGGCCGGCTGCGTCCTCGTCGATCACGCCGAGTTGCAACCACACCGCCCTCGCCCCCACTGCGATGGCCTGATCCACCACGTCACCGGCGAGTTCGGAACGCACGAAGACGTCGACGACGTCGATCTGTCGGGGTACGTCCGCGAGGGAGGCGTACCCGGGCGCGCCGTGCACGGACTCGGCCCTGGGGTGGACCGCGACGATGTCCATGCCGAGCTTCTGCACGTAGTGCGCGATGCCGTACGCAGTGCGGTGGGGGTTCTGGGACAGCCCGACCACGGCCCAGAGACCGGGTGTTCTCAGGAGTCGACGGATGACTTCTGGATCGTTGGTGTGCCTCATGGGACCACAAGATCACAGGTAACGGGGTCCACGGCGACCCATCTCGAGAACGTCAGTATCCAATCAGGGAACGCACGGCGCACGACTGCGGAGGTAAGACCGCCGGCTCTGCTGGGATCACGTGTCAGGCAGCGTGCTCAACACAGGTCGCGGCCCATGGCCGGAACTCCAGACGCGCCTGAGGGATGGGCTCACCGCACACCACGCACCGCCCGAAGGTGCCTGCCTCGAGGCGATCCTGCGCGGCGTAGACCTCGTTCAGCGTTCGTTGCAGGGACTCTGCCGTGGACGTGTCGGCCATCTGCTGGATCGCCTGCGTGGTTCCGTCGCCGATGCGCTTGCCGAAACCGATGGTGGCTCCTGCTTCAGCAGGGCGGGTCAGATCCGCGATGCGGGCGTGTAGATCGGTCGCCTTGTCCTGAAGCTCCGTTGCGATGCCGTCGAGGTCCGCGTTGTCCATGACCTGCATTGGTCCATCCACCCGGACCACCCCCTGTTTCCGTCAGGGGTGAAGGTCCTGCTCTGGGTCCCTCCCAGGGACAACCTACCGAGCGGTAGCCGTCACTCGAACTGAGCCCTGATGCCGTCGATGGCACCGGGATAGGCGGCCAGCACATCCCCAATCTCTAACCGACCCGGCAGGTCACTGGCGTCCTGATGCGTGAGCAGAAAACGAAAGACGCCATGCGCCGTCTGTTCGTCATCCGCCAGTTGTCCGTTGCTGACGTCTTCCGCATCGACGAGGACGAGCGTGACCGCAGTGGCGCCGTCCAAGGAACCAACCCGAGCCTCATACTCACCGTTGCCCTGTGCCACGATCTCGAACTTGTCCATCGCCATCTCCTCGTCTGCACGTCAGAAGCCAGGGCGGCATGGCCGCTGTTGGGACGTTCGACCCCATTCAATCACTCGCCCCGCGTCCACACGGCGGCTGGACCAGTCACCGACCTGACGGGTGCTCCTCCCAGTACGGGCGGGTCGGCGGGATCAGGACACAGCAGATTCACGAGTTGTGAGGTCCTCGGTGCCCTTCTCAAATGTTGCGGCACCAATGCGTCGGGCGGCGACGGCGAATGCCACAGCCAGCGCGACATAGGTCAGCGCCATGATTCCGAAACCCACGGTGCTGATGCCCGTGTCGGGAAACGCCAGTGCCGCGAGCACTGCGGCCATCACGAAGGCGAAGTTGAAGCCCACGTCGTAGAACGTGAAGACCCGCCCCTTGTAGCGCTCATCCACGTGGGCCTGCACCACGGTGTCGATGCAGATTTTGAACGACTGCACCCCCAGGCCGATGAAGAACGACGCCACGACCAGCACCCACATCGAAGGCGAGACGGCAGCGAGCGTCTGTGCCACGGCGCAGACGACCAGCACCGCCACGGCGGTGCGCAGCAGCCCCAGGCGCCGGGCGAGCAGCGGCACCACCACCGTGCAGACGATGAACCCGGCACCGGTCGCCAAGCCCCACAGGGTGAGGTCGGTCAGTGCGTCGTTGGGGGCGGTGTTGAAGAAGTTCCGGATGGCCAGGATCACCGCCACGCTGAACAGACCGAACAGCAGGCGGCTGACGAACATCCCCACGAGCACCAACTCGACAGCTGGCTGGGTACGCAGGTACCGAAGCGCTTCGCCGAGTCCCTGCCACACCTCCCCCGGTGTGCTGCGCGGCTGGCCCGGCTCCGGCCCGAGCGCATCGCGGTGGAAGCCCCGGGCCACCATCACGGAACCCGTGAACAGCACGGCCGCGACAAAGAACACGACGGCATCCGCATGGTTGGCCCCGATGACCGGCCCCAACCCCACCCGCGCCCCGAAGCCGAGCACCGCGCCGATCACCACTCCCAACGGACCCACCGTGGGGATGATGGACGACGACGTCAGGTACTCGTCCGGCTCGACGGTGTACTGCAACCCCGCGGACAGGCCGGCCAGCATGAACCTGTTGACGCTCATGGCCACCAGCAGGGCGCCGTAGAACGCCACCTGCCACACCCCGTCGGTGAGGCCGAAGGCGATGAGCAGACCGATGACCAGACCAAGGCTTGCGCGCACGATGTCGGAGATCACCGTCACCTGACGGCGCGACCAGCGGTCCAGCAGTGTGGAGACGAACGGACCGACGATGGTGAACGGCAGCAGCGTGATGGCCAGCACCCCGGCGATCGCCCAGGCGTCGGGCTGGCTCTGCGGGGAGAACAGGATGTAGGACGCCATGCCCACCTGCAGGGTGCCGTCGCCGGCCTGGCTGAGTATCCGCAGGATCAGGAGTCGCCGGAACGGCGCATGCTTCCACAACCGCCGAAGGGCGGGACCGATCTGCATGCCGCGGGCGTCCTAGGCGTTCTTGGACTCGTCGTGCAGCTTGTGAGCCCGTTCCAGCGCCCAGTCTGCCCCGGTGTCGGCCAGGACCCGCTTGATGAGGTCGTGGTCAAACCCGTGGAGTCGCTCTTCACCGGCCTCAATCTTGGCCCACTGGGCGTCACGCTCGACAGCGTCGCTCTTGTACTCGGTGTGGAGGTAGGCGTGCGCCAACCGGTCCAGCGATCCGACGACGCTCGTCACGCGTCCGCGCTTGCTGTAGAGGCTGATGAGAACCGTGATGACCAGCAGGCCGATGATGACGGGCAGCGACGTGGCCGCCGTGAAGGTGAACACGTCCACGTTCTCACCGCCATTGATGAACGGCAGTTCGTTCTTGTGGAGCGCCTCGAGGATGAGCTTCACGCCGATGAACGCCAGCACGAGCGCCAGGCCGTACTTGAGGTAGATGAGGCGATCCAGCAGGCCCTCGATGAGGAAGTACAGCTGCCGCAGACCCATGAGCGAGAACGCCGTGGCAGTGAAGACGATGTAGACGTCGGTGGTCAACCCGTAGATGGCGGGGATGGAGTCCAGTGCAAACAGCACGTCAGTGCCACCGATCGCCACCATGACAAGCAGCATGGGGGTGAGGACGCGCTTCCCGTTCTCGATGGTGAAGAGCTTGTCACCGTCGTAGTGATCGGTGGTTCGCAGATACTTCTTGGCCAGGCGGATGATGAAGTTGTTGGCCTCGTCATCGCCCTCCTTCTCCGGTGCCAACAACTTGCCAGCGGTGATGAGGAGGATGAGGCCGAAGAGGTAGAACATGAACGAGAAGTTCTCGATGAGCGCCTTGCCGGCGAAGATGAACGCCGTGCGGGCGATGAGGGCGAACACGATGCCGAACAGCAACACCTTTTGTTGGTCAATGCGCGGCACAGCGAAGCTGCCCATGATCACCAGGAACACGAACAGGTTGTCGACGCTCAGCGCCTTCTCGGTGATGTAGCCGGCGAAGTACTCCGACCCCATCTGGGGACCACCGAAGACCAGCACTGTCAGTCCGAAGAGCAACGCCAGCGCCACATAGATGGCCGACCAGATGGCGGCCTCCTTGATGGTGGGCTCGTGTGCCTTGCGCACGTGGAAGATGAAGTCGAACGCGAGCAGGCCGATGATCACCAGGATGGTGAGTCCCCAGATCCAGAGGGGTTCAGTCAACGTGAGTACGCTCCTTGATCAGGCGGGGGATCGTCGCTCGTGCGCATCCCGAAGGCGCCTTCCAGGGCAGAGACGCTCCCATCAAGGGTAACCGCAGCCGTCGACCGGCTCGAACCAGCGGTAGTAGCATCGGGTGCGGCAACTCGAGGGAGGGACACGCTCATGCAACGACGACGCTGGATCGCAGCCGTTCTGGCAACGGGGGTCCTGGCAACAGGATGCACCGCTGACGGCGGCAACAATTCTCAGGACCCCACACCAGTGGTGGAGTCGACCTCAGTCAGCGATCTCCCCTCAGCCGAAGCGGAGGCCACCAGCCTCGCAGCCGCCCTGACGAAACTCGACGTGACGACGCTTCCGATCGAGGATCCGGCGGCGGCACAGGCCGAGCTGGAGACGATTTTCGCCGGAATGGACGGCATCACCCCCACCGTCACCCTGGGTGGCATCGACTACTCCACCACCGACCCCTCGGCCCGCGCCAAGCTGACGTTCACCTACGCCATCGGGGAGAAGGGCTGGACCTACGAGAGCGTCGCACCGTTGACGTTGGAGGACCAAGACTGGCGGATCGACTGGACACCCACCGTCGTCCACCCCCAGCTCACCAGCGACTCCCGGCTGCGCCACCAGCGCACCCTGCCCAAGCGGGCTGCCATCAACGACAACAAGGGGCTGGCACTCGTCGAGGAGCGGACGCTCTACCAGGTGGGCATCGACAAGTCGCAGATCCCCGAGGCCGAGTGGGCTGGTGCTGCCGCACAACTCGCCGCGCTCCTCGCAGTGGACCCCGCAGAGTTCCAGGCGAACGTCGCCGCCGGGGGGGCCCGCCAGTTCGTCGTGGCCAAGACGATACGACAGGAGGAGATTCCCCCCGACGTGGGCGAGGTCACGGGCACGCAGGTTCTGCCCACCTCCGCCATGGTGCCCGTCAGTGACACCTTCGCCGCCAGCCTTCTGGGAATCGTCGGCTCCCCCACCCCGGAGATGCTGGACGACAAGAAACGTGATGTTTTCGCCAGCGACACCGTGGGCCTCAGCGGCCTGCAGTCACGCTACGAGGCACAGCTCAGGGGCGTGCCTGAGGTGCGCATCGACCTCGTCGGACGCACCACCGAGACCGACGCCACCTTCCAGGAACAGAACCTTTTCCTGCAGGATGCGAGCGCCCCCACCACCGTCGAGACGAGCCTCGACCGCGACCTGCAGACCAAGGCGGAGTCGGTGCTGGCCTCACAGCCCGGGGTTGCCGCGTTGGTGGTCATCAAGAACGACAACGGCGCCATCCTTGCGGCCGCCAACTCACCGGCCGCCGGCACGTTCCCGCAGGCCACGTTCGGCAAGTTTGCGCCCGGGTCCACGTTCAAGGTGGTGTCCTCGTTGGCCATGCTCCGCAGCGGCCTGACACCCGCCTCCACCGTGCAGTGCCCCAACACCCTCGACGTGGCGGGCAAGACATTCGGCAACTACTCCGACTACCCGACCAGCAAGCTGGGGGCCATCACATTGACGCAGGCGCTGGCGAACTCCTGCAACACGGCCTTTGTCGGTGCTGCCGGGAAGATCACGCCCGAGCAGTTGCACTCGGCCGCCGGCAGCCTCGGCGTCGGGACGGACTACGACGCCGGGTTCACGTCCAACTTCGGCACGGTGGAGCCCAACAACAGCCCCATCGACCGTGCCGCCAGCATGATCGGTCAGGGCCAGATCACCATGTCACCGCTCGGCATGGCGGCCGTTGCTGCCAGCGTCGCCAGCGGCAGGACCACCATCCCCTGGCTCGTCAACGGTACCCAAGCCGTCTCGACCGCTCCGCCGCTGACCCCCGAGGAGGCCACCCAACTGCAGCAGTTGATGACGGCCGTGGTCACCGACGGGTCCGGTGCTTCGCTCGCGGGGCTGATGACGGGCGCCAAGACTGGCACCGCCGAGTTCGGCACCGTCGGGGCCTACAAGACGCACGGTTGGATGATCGCCTGGAACGAGGGCGTGTCCGTGGCAGCGTTTGTGGAGGAGGGCGTGTCCGGTTCCCAGTCGGCAGCGCCCCTGATCAAGGCACTGTTCTCCTGACTCAGGCCGAGAAGCGGACCATGTTGTTAAAGACCCAGTCCTGCTTCGTGGTGAACCGGTAACCACCGGAGGTCTTGGCCGAAGCGGTCGCTGTCGTGCTCCACGCGTAGCTGCGGCACCCGTTGCCGCCGGTGGTGGCGGTGTCGCACTCGGTCTTCCACTTGCGTCCGTCAGGGGCGGTCCAGCCAACGTCGTCGTGTGTGCCCAGCGGGTTACCTGCCCACATCTCGCGCGGTGACTCGACGTAGGTCAGGTTGTTGAACGCCCAGCCCTCCACCATCGCGAACCCGCCGCCCTGCTGCTTCGCCTGGGTGGACCAGATCTCCGTGCGGCAGCGCTTGGTCTGCGAATACGGCTCGCACGTGGTCTTCCACGCCCGTCCGTTGACGGTGTGCTGACCAGCGGTGGTGTACAGCTTGACCGCTGAGATGGTGTCCTTGCCGGCGATGGCGGGACGCCCCGACCCACGGTTGGGCGCAGCCGCGGCTGCGTTGCGGTCGGTCAGGGTGGCCGGGTTCACGATGTTGTTGACCACCCTGGGCACTGCGAGGCAGGCGCGGCGCGCATCGGCGACGATGGCGCCATTGCTGTCTCGCGTCACGTAGCCACAGTAGGCCCGCGAGCCGTCGTGGATGGTGTAGCCACCCAGGGACAAACCGTTGATGGGCTGCTCGACGCCGTTCTTCTGCAGGGTGAAGTGCACGTGTCGGAAGCTCCCGCGGCCACAGGTCTCTGAACCGGGCATTCCCGTCATCCCGAGCTTCGTCCCGGCCACCACCCTGCCACCGTTCGATAGGCCTGAAGGGACGCCCTTCAGGTGGTAATACAGGGTCTGCCAGCCGCCCGTGTGCGTGACGGTGACGAAGCACCGGGAGAATCCGTCGGCAGCACCGACGCTGACCACACCGTCGGCAGCAGCAACCACAGGGATGCTGACGTTGTTGGCGGCACCGAGGTCGATGGAGCTACGCGTCCCACTGGAGAAGGTGTGGGTGCCGCCCACTTGGACGGTCGCACCCCACTGGATGGGCAACGCCATCCTGAAGCTGGGCAGGGACGCGGCGTTCGCCTGCGGCACCACTCCCACCAGCAACCCGACGGCAGCGGCCACCATGGCCACACCAAGAATTCTCAAACAGCGCATCCGACTTCTCTCTCTTCGTGACGTCCCTCGAGACGACAGTAGAGAAAAAATGTCAAGAAAACCTAATAAAGCCTGAGAAAACCCAGATCTGGGGTTCAGGTTGTGCGGCATCGCTCATCTGGGCCGAGCGGACCGGACGACACGAGTCACGCGAACTGGAGCGCGCGCACCGCCACCACCACCAGTGAGATGACGGCCACGAGTCCCACGAGGGGCCACTGCCATCGTTTGCGGTGTTCCTTGGGCAGGTGGATCAGCGCCGCCGTGACCGCCAGGCCCCCGAGGAGACCGCCGAAGTGCCCCTGCCAGGAGATGTAGGAGGACCCCACCACGGTGATCGCGATGTTGACGCCCAGCAGGATGAGGATCTGGCGCACGTTGCCGCCGTGCTTGCGGGCCACGAGCAGGAAAGCGCCGAACATCCCGAAGATCGCGCCCGAGGCGCCCATCGTCGACTGGAACGGCTCGGAGAACAGCATGACGAACGCCGAGGCAGCCAGTGCAGATACCAGGTAGAGCGCAAGAAAACGCGCGCGGCCCAGGAGTCGCTCAAGCTGGGGGCCGAGAACCCAGAGGGCGAACATGTTGAACGCGATGTGGAGCACCTCGGCGTGCGTGAAGGCGTTGGTCAGCACCTGCCACCACGAACCGGTGGCCACACCGTTGACCCACTGGAAGCCTTCCGCAACGCATCCCGCCTTGTTGGTCAGGAGGATTTGGTTCCCGCCTGCCGGGCAGTGCCCCTCGGGGGAGATGGCCAGCAGGTTGAACACCTTCCCGAATGAGCCACCCGTCAGCAGCACCATCGCCCAGACGGCGACGTTGAGGCCGATCAGCGTGATCGTGGTGATGCGCGGGTCGCGGCTGGGGGTGCCTCCGTAGGGCAGCTGTCCCTGCCGCGTCTCCCTGCGCCCCTGCGCCACACACTCGGGGCACTGGAAACCCACGGCCGACGGGTTCATGCACTCCGGGCAGATGGGGCGGTTGCACCGCTGGCAAACGATACGGGTGGGACGATCCGGATGCCGGTAACACACGGGCTGCGATGCGGGTTCTGCCATGGGCGCAAGGGTACCGGCGGCCAGTAGGGTCTCATCCCATGGGCCAAGGACATTCGCACGGTATCCCCGCAGACGTCGAGGTGGGGACACGTGCCCGCAACGCTCTGGTGGCGTTTCTCGCCGTGGTGGGCGTGCTGGCAGCTGTTGGTCTGATCTGGCTGTGGCCCGACAGCTCCGCGCTGGCGTCCGCCGTCGACGTACCCTTTGATGCCCCTGGCGTCACCTACGAGGACGCCACCATCCGTGCAGTGGCAGACGGATGCGTGACGCAGGATGGCAGCGGCTCGACGGCGCCGTGCCGCACGGCCACCGTCGAGTTGACGACAGGTGAGGACCTGAGCCGGGTGGTGGATGTGGAGCTGCAGGGCCCCCAGTCACAGGCCGGGCTGCGTTCCGGTGACTCCATCGAGGTGGCACGCATCCCCACCGACACTGGCCCGCTGTACTCCTACTCCGGCACCAACCGGCTCCCGACGCTCATCATCATGGGTCTGCTGTTCGTCGCGTGCGTCCTGGCCGTTGCCCGCTGGCGGGGGCTCTTCGCCCTGCTGGGGCTGGGGTTCGCGGGTTTCGTCCTGCTGGGCTTCATGCTGCCAGCCCTCATCACTGGCAAACCGGGCATGGCGGTGGCGCTTGCGGGCTCCACGGCCATCATGTTCGTCGTGTTGTACGTGGCCCACGGTGTCTCCATCCGCACCTCAACCGCCCTGGCGGGAACCCTGCTGGGACTCGCCGTGACCACAGGGCTGGGCAGCCTCGCGGTCGGGGCGGCCCGTTTGTCCGGGTTCGCCGACGAGCAAGACTACGACTTGGCGCAACTGGTGCCCGGGCTGGACTTCCAGGAACTGTTGCTGTGCGCCATCATCATCGGCGGTCTGGGGGTGCTCAACGACGTCACCATCACGCAGAGCTCTGCCGTGTGGGAGCTTCGGGCCGCAGCCCCGGAAATGAGCAGGGCCAGGATCTTCGCCTCCGCCATGCGCATCGGGCGCGACCACATCGCCTCCACGATCTACACGATCGTGTTCGCCTACGCCGGCGGAGCACTGACCGTGTTGTTGCTCCTCTACTTCACCAACCGCGAGGTGATCGACCTGTTCGGCATAGAGATGTTCGCGAGCGAGGCGGTACGCACGTTCGCCAGCGCCATCGG
>JBBSRQ010000049.1:0-17158 GCA_038242845.1 Propionibacteriales bacterium
CACCATCCGCACCACATCCATGGCCTCTTCAGTGGTCACGCGCAACCCGCCGCGGAACTCCGAGGAGATGCCGAGGCGTTGCAGCATTGACGAGATCTGGGGGCCCCCGCCATGGACCACGACGGGTTTGAGTCCGACGCGGCGCAGGAAGACGACGTCCGCGGCAAAAGCACGCTTCAGGTCCTCGTCCACCATGGCGTTGCCGCCGTACTTGATGACGATGGTCTGCCCGGCGAACTCCGCCAGCCAGGGCAGCGCCTCGATGAGTGTGCTGGCCTTGGACATGAGGGTGGCCTGATCCTGGCTGGTGATCCGGCTCATGAGGAGTACTCCGCGTTCTCCTTCACGTAGTCATACGTGAGGTCGTTGGTGAGGACCGTGGCGCTGTGCCCACCGGCGTGGAGATCGACCAGGACATGGACCTGGCGTCCACTGAGGTCCACCAGTGAGCGGTCCTCACCGATCTGGCCGGCCCGGCACACCGGCACGCCGTTGAAGGAGACGTCAATCATGTCCGGATCGAAGTCGGCGTCGGTGACGCCGATGGCTGAGAGCACACGCCCCCAGTTGGGGTCGTTTCCGAACACGGCGCACTTGAAAAGATTGCTGCGGGCTATCTCTCGCCCGACGAGTTCGGCATCCTCTTCGTAGGCCGCGCCCACCACCTCGATGGCGATCTCGTGATTGGCGCCCTCTGCGTCGGCGATGAGTTGCCGCGCCAGGTCACAGCAGAGATCCGTGAGCGCCGCCGTGAAGTCATCCATCCCCGGGGCGATGCCACTGGCACCGCTGCCCAGCAGGAGGACCGTGTCGTTGGTGGACATGCAGCCGTCAGAGTCTGCCCTGTCAAAGCTGACGCGGCAGGCATCGCGGAGTGCCCCATCCAGCTGGGCAGCGCTGACGTCGGCGTCGGTGGTGATCACCACGAGCATGGTGGCCAGCCCCGGTGCGAGCATGCCCGCACCCTTCGCCATCCCTCCGATGGACCAGCCGCCCTGCTCCCGGACCGCCACCTTCGAAATGGTGTCGGTGGTCATGATCGCGAGGGACGCGGCAGCACCACCATCGCTTCCAAGGGCATTGCAGGCGGTGCCGATCCCGGACACAACGGTGTCCATCGGCAACCGGATGCCGATGAGGCCGGTCGAGCAGACAGCAACGTCGTCGGCCGGCACCCTCAGGTGACCGGCGGTGGCAGCGGCCATCCGGGCGGCGTCAGCGAAACCTTCCGGCCCAGTGCAGGCGTTCGCGCCGCCGGAGTTGAGGACAACGGCGGCCAACTGGCCGTCGCTGACTGCCTGACGCGACCATTTGACCGGGGCGGCCTGGACACGGTTGCGGGTGAAGACCCCCGCGGCGGCGAAGTGTGGGCCGGTGTTGTGGACCACCGCGAGGTCGGCCCTGCCGCTGGCCTTGATGCCGGCGGCGATGCCGGATGCAATGAAGCCCTTGGGCGTGGTGACGGTCATGGTGCGACTCCGACGGTGCTGAGCCCGGTTGCCTCTGGCAGACCGAGCGCGATGTTCATGGACTGGATGGCGCCGCCCGCGGTGCCCTTGGTGAGATTGTCGAGCGCGGCGATGACGATGAATCGTCCTGCGGCCTCGTCGACGGTCACCTGAACGGTGGTGCGGTTGCTCCCGACCACGGAGGCGGTCTGGGGCCATGCGCCCTCGGGGAGAAGGTCGACGAACATTTCGTCCCGGTAGGCGGCCTCGTAGACATCGCGGACCCTGGCGGCGTCGACGCCGGCGATGACGGGGGCGCTGCAGGTTGCCAGGATGCCGCGGGGCATCGGCACCAGCAGCGGGGTGAAGCTGACGGTCACGGGTGAGTCCGTGACCGCCGACAGGTTCTGGATGATCTCGGGGGTGTGGCGGTGGACGCCGCCGACCCCATAGGCGCTGACGTTGCCCATGGTCTCGGCGCCGATGAGGTGTGCCTTGGCAGCCTTACCGGCGCCCGACGTTCCGCTGGCAGCCACGATCGAGAGCTGCGTTGCGTCCACGAGTCCGGCAGCAACGGCAGGAAGCAGCGCCAGTGTCGCGGTGGTGGGATAGCACCCCGGGACCGCGATCCTCTTCGCCCCGCGCAACCTTTCCCGCTGCCCCGGGAGTTCGGGCAGACCGTAGGGCCACGTCCCGGCATGGGCGGAGCCGTAGAACTTTTCCCACAGCGCCGGGTCCTGCAGCCGGAAGTCCGCGCCGGCGTCCACAACGAGCACGTCGTCCCCGAGCTGCTCGGCGATCGCGGCCGAGGCGCCGTGCGGCAGCCCGAGGAAGACGATGTCGTGGCCAGCAAGGTTCTCGGCGGTCGTGGCCAGGATGCGGCGACCGGCCAGCGGGGCAAGGTGGGGCTGGTGCTGACCGAGCAGGTCTCCCACGCTGGAATTTCCCGTCAGGGCCCCGATGTCGACGCCGTCGTGCTGCAGCAGCAGGCGCAGCACCTCACCGCCGGCATATCCCGTGCATCCTGCAACCGCGACCGTGTACTTCATGAGAAGAAACTATGCCACAGATTGAATAACTATTCGAAACGTGCGCCCAGCAGGGCGTCCTGCTCAACGCCTGACACCAGGAGCCGGACACCGCGCTCGAAGTGACGCTGCGCCCGTTCACGATCGAAGGCCCCGATCACGCCCAGCGCAGCGAGTTGGGACTGCGTCTGCTCCTCCATGACGTGACCCAGCACGAAGTGCAGGAACGCCTGGGCGACACCATCCGCCTCGTCCTCGCTGGCTCCCCTGGCACGCAACGCCTCCCTGGCTCGTGCCGTTGGATCAACACGGCCGAGCCCCATGGCCCGGGTGGAGGACACGAGCTCCGCAGCGTCACGGTGTGCAAGCAGCAGGGCACGCACATCTTCCGCCCACTTCCCCAGCCACGTTTCTCCGCTGTCCGTGGCGCGGCGATCGAGGTCGGCCAGCACGTCGTCGGCCACCGCGGCCAGCAGCGTCTGCTTGTTCGGGAAGTGCCAGTAGAGAGCGCCAGCCTTGACTCCCAGCGCATCGGCGACGCGCCGCATCGTCAGGTCGCCCAGCCCGTAGTCATCAAGGATCGTGCAGGCGGCCTCGACGATGCGCTCAGCTGAGAGCGCCATGGCGCAGCTCCCAGAACCCGGTGGCGGCGTAGGGCTCGTAACCCAGGGCCGTGTTGATCGCCAGCATGTGGACGTTCTCGGATGCGTTGCCGGTGATCAGTCGCGCCACCTCGGGCCAGAACTCTGACACCGCAGCGTGGTTGACGACCTTCATGAGCATGCCCAGGCCACGGCCACGGTGCGCACCAACCACGAGCGTGTCCCACTGGTGCGCCACCCGTGGACGCGACCGGTCGCGGAAGAGCCTCGTGAAACCCACGAGTCGCCCACTGGGGGCGTGCCGCACCAGCGTCTGCAGCTGGTCCCGATCGGCCATGTCCCACTGGTCCTCCGAGGCGCGCACACGCATGGCATCCCACACTTCGTCCTCCAGGTCCATGGCGCCGGTGGGCACGTCTGATGCCATCGTGGCATTGAGCATGGCGACGTCGGCAAGGAATTCTTCCGGTGTCCGGCCATGGATGACGATGGTGTCGTAACCGGTTGGCTTGGCTGCCAACGCCTCGTCACGAGCACAGCACAACTCCACGTGCGCAGGCAGATGAAGTCGGGAAAGCCGTTCAACCTGGCCGAGGACGTAGCCGTGACGCGTCAGGAATCGCGTCTCAGGACTGTCCGCAGCGACGCACCCGGTCCCCGTCTCCGCTTCGATCGCACGAGCTGCTTCGGGGAGCCGCGCGGGCTCCCACGTCCGTGACTGGACGGTGGTGCGGCCAAGCTGATGCGCCAAAGCGAGTGCGGCGTCATGCAGCGCGGAGCCGATACCCTCGCCGCGTCGCTCCGGGTCCACGACGATCCCGAGATCGGCAAGCCGGGGATTGTCCGCCATGGGCAGGTCCAGCGTCGCAACACCGAGAACGTCTCCCTCGGAGGTGGGTGCTGCGACGTCGCTGGCGACGAGACGGACGTGACGGTGGTACTGCGGCTGGGCTCCCCAGGCGAAGGCCATTCCGGCGGACTCACCCATGTCGGCGTCACCAACCTTGTCCCGCAGGACCTTCGCCCACACGTCGCGCTCAGCCCGCAGCACGAACATCCCCGGTGCATCGAGGGATGCGGGATGGTCGAAACGGGTGATCATACTCACTGGTCCAGCCTACGGCCGCGAACTGGTTGAGGGGCACCCATTTCTCGTCGCCGTTGCGTGCTGCAGCACCATGCCGTCCCTTGCGTCAAAGCATCGCGTGGTCAGGCGCGTTGCACGGCCCCGTGGCGCTGTGCGGCGACCTTGACCGCAGCCTGCCTCGCCTCAGCCGCCTCGGCGTCCTTCAGTGTCCTGTCGGCACGGAAGCGCAGGGCGAACGCCAGGGACTTCTTTCCCCGGCCCACCTGGTCCCCGCGATAGACGTCGAACAGTGCAATCTCCTCGAGGAGGTCACCCGCCCCCTCCATGAGGGCGGCCTGCACGTCTGCGGCGGCCACGGCCTCGTCGACGATGAGAGCCACGTCCTCCTTGGCCAGCGGGAACGACGACAACGCTGCGATCGTGCCACCCGTGGGCGCGGCTTCCAGAAGGGCCGTGAGCGTGAACTCGACGGCGCACGTGCGTTCGGGCAGCCCGAATCCCCGGATGACCTCGGGATGCAGTTCGCCGGCGTACCCGAGGACTGTGTCACCGATGAGGAGTTCTGCGCAGCGGCCGGGATGCCACGGCATTGCCCCGGCGTTGCGCCGGGTCAACTGCAGCCCCACAGCAGCGGCGGCCGTCTCCGCAAATGCCACGACATGTGTCCAGTCAGCCCGCACGGCGGCGCCGTGCCATCCGGCCTGCGACCAGTCCCCGGTCACGACGGCTGCCAAAATGTCAGGCTGCTCAGGCAGCGCCGACTCGATCCCGGCAAGGTCGTGATCCGATGGGCGTTCGTCAACGCCCGGGTGCGGGGCGGAGCCGCCGTCGGTCTGGAGGAAGACGGCACCGTGCTCGAACAGCGCCAGGTCGTCGAGGGATCGCGACGTGTTCTTCACCACCGCCGCGAACAGCCCGGGGAGCAGGCTGGTGCGCAGGAAGGGGTGGGTGTCGGACAGGGGGTTGGCGAGCCGCACGACATGCCGGCGGTCGTCCTCGGACGGCAAACCCATCCTGTCCAGCTCACCCTCGGAGATGAACGGCAGGCTCAAGACCTCCGTGAAACCGGCGCCGGCCACCGCGGCCATGGCGGCGCGACGGCCGCGCTGGGTCCGGGTCAGTCCCCCACCCACGGGCGGGACGGGGATGCGCAGACCGATGCGGTCGTAACCGTACTTGCGGCCAACCTCCTCGACGACGTCGTAGGGATCGTGCAGGTCCACGCGCCAAGTGGGTGCGCAGACGGTCAGGGAGTCCCCCATGGCGGTGACCTGGCAGCCGCTGGCCTCGAGGATGCGGACCGCTTCCTGCGCCTCGATGGGCGCACCGAGGATGGCGGGGATCAGCCCGGCGCGCAGGTTGATGCGATGCCGTGCGGGCACCGTGCCGACCACGGTCTCCTCGGCGAGCCGCTCTCCCCCGCCGTGCTTGACGAGCAGGTCCGCGGCCCGACGGGCGGCCGCGTACGGCAGGCCGGGGTCGACGGTGCGCTCGAACCGCTTGGACGCTTCGGACGGCAGCCCGTGGCGACGGAAGGTACGGGAGACGCTGGCGGCATCGAAGTGCGCGGCCTCCAACACGATGGAGGTGGTCGACGGGGTCACCTCGGTGTCCTCGCCGCCCATGACGCCGGCCATGCCGATGGCGCCGGAATCATCGGTGATGAGAAGGTCGTCGGCGGTGCAGGTGCGCACCGTGCCATCGAGGGTGCGCACTGTCTCGTTGTCGGTTGCGAGCCGGACCCGGATGGGGCCCTGCAGCTTCGCCGCGTCGTAGGCGTGCAGGGGCTGGCCGGACTCGAGCATCACGTAGTTGGTGACATCGACGGGCAGGGAGATGGAGCGGACCCCGCTGGCGCGCAGTCGCTGCGCCATCCACGGTGGTGTGGGTGCCTCGGGGTCGAAACCGTCGATGGTGAGTGCGACGAAGCTGGTGCAGCGCTCCGACTTCAACTCCACGGGATGACCCGCCGTGACGGGCTCCGGCATGGACGCCTCGTACGGGTCGCTGAACGACACCCCGGCCGCGATGGCGGCCTCACGTGCCAGTCCGCGCATCGACAGGCAGTAGCCGAGGTCGGTGGTGATCTCCATGTCGAGGACAGTGTCGCTGCTCCACACTGCAGCGAGCGCGTCGCCGCCGGGGAGCAGCCCCGTGGCGGGGTCGAGGACCATAATGCCGTCGTGGTCCTCCCCCAGCCCGATCTCGTCCTCGGCGCAGATCATGCCGTCTGAGATGTGGCCGTAGGTCTTGCGGGCAGCGATGGCGAAGTCGCCGGGCAGCACGGAGCCCGGCAGTGCCACCACCACGAGGTCCCCGACGTCGAAGTTCAGGGCACCACAGACGATCCCGCGGGAGGCGGGGTACGTCTCGGTGGCCTCGTCGTTGTACTCGTCGCTGACGTCGACCCTGCAGTAACGGATGGTCTTGCCGTTCTTCTGCGGTTCCTCCACCAGCGACAGCACACGGCCCACCACGAGAGGTCCGGTGATACCGGGGCCCGTGGTCTCGACGCGCTCGACCGTCAGGCCTGCGCGGGTGAAGGATTCGGCGAGTTCGGCGTCGGTGACGGGCAGGGAGACCAGCTCACGCAACCAGGAAACGGGTGCCTTCATCGGGCTCCTCCAAGCAGGGATCGGCTGAAGCGGATGTCGCCCTCGACGAAGTCACGAAGGTCGGGGGCGTTGTTGCGGAACATGACGGTGCGGTCGACGCCCATGCCGAAGGCGAAGCCGGAGTACACCGAGGCGTCGATCCCGCAGGCTTGTAGGACGCGGGGGTTGACGACCCCACAGCCGCCCCATTCGATCCAGCCCTCGCTGCGGCAGGTGCGACACGGTGCTTCGGGGTTGCCGACGGAGGTGCCGTGGCAGACGAAGCACTCCAGGTCCACTTCGGCGCTGGGCTCGGTGAAGGGGAAGTGATGGGGACGCATGCGGGTCTTCACATCACCGAACATCTCACGGGCGAAGTGGTCCAGCGTGCCGCGCAGGTCGGCCATCGAGATGCCTTTGTCGACGACGAGGCCCTCGAGCTGGTGGAACACCGGCAGGTGGGTGGCGTCATACTCGTCGGCACGGAAAACCTTGCCGGGGCTGACGACGTAGAGCGGCAGGTCGCGCTCGAGGAGTGCCCTGATCTGGACGGGTGAAGTCTGGGTGCGCAGCAGCTTGCCATGCTCCGGTGGGTCGATCCACAAGGTGTCCTGCAGTGCCCGCGCCGGGTGATCAGGGGCGACGTTGAGCGCGTCGAAGTTGTACCACTCGGCCTCGAGCTCGGGTCCCTCCGCAACTTCCCAGCCCATGGCGACGAACACGTCGCACATCTCGTCCATGAGTGCAGTGATGGGGTGCAGTGCCCCCCGGGGCGCCAGCCGCACGGGCAGCGTCATGTCGACGCGCTCATCGCGCAGGGCTCCCTCGAGTTCGAGGGCGGCGAGTTCTTCCTGGCGGGCGGCGACGGCCTGGTTGACGCGTCCGCGGGCCTGCCCGGTGCGGGCGCCGGCCTCCTTGCGGGCGGCCGGTGGCAGCGTCCCGATCTCTCGGTTGGCCAGAGCCAGGGGTGAGCGGTCCCCGGCATGGTCGAGACGCGCCTGCTTCAGCTCGGCGGTGGTGCCGGCTGCGGCGATGGCTGCCATGGCCGCATCCATGAAGGAGGCAACCACCGCGGGATCCAGCGCGGCAACGCTCCTGGGATCGACATTGTCATTCGGCCCGGACATCAGGATTCCTCCAGGTTGGTGTCAGCATCGGTGTTTCGCCGCTGGGACGAGGCGCTCTGGTAGAGACAGACGGCGGCGGCGCTGGAAAGGTTGAGGCTCTCGGCAGCGCCCCACATGGGAACCGAGACCACCCTGTCCGCCAGTGCGGCGTCCTGCTCCGGCAGACCCCACGCCTCGTTGCCCATGATCCACGCGGTGGGTCCGGCCAGGCTGCCGTCGGCGGCCATCAGGTCCAGGGCGACGCCGTCGGAGTCAGCGGCAAGCACCTGCAGCCCACGGTCGCGGCAGAACGCGACGGCGTCGGCCAACGGGACACCTGTGACGATCGGGAGGTGGAACATGCTGCCCACCGACGACCGGACGGTCTTGGGATTGTGGAGTTCAACGGAGCCCTGGGTGAGGATCACGGCGTCGGCGCCGAACGCGTCGGCGCAGCGGATCACCGTGCCCGCGTTGCCCGGGTCGCGGACCTGCGCACAGATGACAACCAGGCGGGCCCCCTCCACGGCGTCGAGTCCGTAGGACAGCTGCCGGCAGACGGCGATGACCCCCTGCGGGGTGACGGTGTCGCTGAGCTGACGCATCTGGCTGCCACTGGCGCGCCAGACGGGGACGTCGACACCCTCGAGGAGGTCGGCGTGCTTGTCCGGCTCCTCGACGATGATCTCCGCCACGATGCCTCCGAGGGCGATCGCCTCGCGCACCGCCTGGCGGCCCTCTGCAAGGAAGGTGCCGGCGACGTCACGGCCGCGACGATTCGTGAGACGACGAACCGAACGCAGCACCGCGACCGGGAGGTCGGGCACTGCGTTCGGTCCTGAGGTGTCGACCACTCAGACAGCCTGGGCTGCGGTCTGATTCTCCTTGGCCACGACCACGAGGGCCGAGAACGCGGTGGGGTCGGTCACTGCCAGGTCGGCAAGGATCTTGCGGTCCACTTCGACGCCAGCGTTGCTGAGGCCGTAGATGAAACGGTTGTAGGTCATGCCGTCTGCACGGCAGGCTGCGTTGATGCGCTGGATCCACAGACCACGGAAGTCGCGCTTCTTGGTGCGACGGTCGCGGTAGGAGTAGGTCATCGAGTGGAGGACCTGTTCCTTGGCCTTGCGGTACAGGCGTGAGCGCTGTCCACGGTAGCCGGATGCGAGTTCGAGGATCTCGCGGCGCTTCTTGTGCGCGTTCACAGAACGCTTGACGCGTGCCATGTCTTCTCCTTGCTTGGGGGTGCCGGTGAGATCACCGACGAGTGGTCAGTTCAGGGGGTGAGCTCAGCGGCCCTTGTGCTTGCCGAGCAGCTTGCGAGCCTGCTTGGCATCGGCGGGAGAGATCACGACGTTGCCCTTCAGACGACGCAGGCGGGTGGGCGACTTGTGCTCGTTGAGGTGGCCAAGGTTGGCCTGACGGCGCATGATCTTGCCCGTTCCGGTCACCTTGAATCGCTTCTTGGCACCCGAGTGAGACTTCATCTTCGGCATGGTTGAGTTCTCTTCCTTCTTCTACTTCGCGGATCGACTCAGAGGTCGATGTCTGGGTCCATGTTGTCTGCAGGACCGCGCTTCTTGGTGTGTGCGGGCTCAGCGCTGTGTGCCGCGCGAAGATCCGCCTCGGCCTGCCTCTCGGCCTCCTGCTGTTGCGCACGTTCTTCCATGCGACGATCGCGATCCGCAGCCTTGTCGACCTTGGCGTCGGTCTTCTTGCGTGCCGGCCCCAGCACCATCAGCATGTTGCGGCCATCCTGCTTCGGCGACGACTCAACGTAGCCGAATTCGGATACGTCGTCTGCGAGACGCTTCAGCAGTTCCATGCCCAGCTCGGGGCGCGACTGCTCACGTCCACGGAACATGATGGTGATCTTCACCTTGTCCCCGCCCTTGAGGAACCGCACGACGTGACCCTTCTTGGTCTCGTAGTCGTGGTTGTCGATCTTGAGGCGGAGCTTCATCTCCTTCGTGAGCGTGTTCGTCTGGTTCTTCCGGGCGTCGCGCGCCTTCTGCGCCGCCTCGTACTTGAACTTTCCGTAGTCCATCAACTTGCACACCGGGGGACGCGCCATCGGCGCGACCTCGACCAGATCGAGATCGTTCTCGGCAGCCAGACGAATGGCGTCCTCGACACGAACGATGCCGACTTGTTCGCCGTTCGGGCCGACGAGCCGGACTTCTGGTACTCGGATGCGATCGTTGATCCGTGGTTCAGTGCTGATGTGTCCTCCAGGTGTGGGATCAAACTCGATGAGTCAAATGTGTGTCTCGACACAACAAAGGCCTCCGCGTACGCGAAGGCCTGACTGCACACCGCTACGGTGTACTGGTACCGACCCGGCAGCCTGTGAAAGCCATCTCGGGTGGGAGGTCAGGCCTCCACTTGCATGCGGATCGCCCGTGGGTGATCTCAACAGTCGCTCATTCTACTATGCGATGCTCCCCGCCACCAAACTGCCACATTGACCCCCCGTAGATGTCCGCGTGGGGGGGTTCGTTGACTCATCTCAAGATGACCGGGTAGCGGACACCCTCGGAAGATGGAGTGGACCATGGGGCAACGCAAGGCGACCACGCTGGCCCAGGCCCGCTCCAGAGCAGCATCGCCGCGAAGCGAACCCGGCCGAGTTGAACCGCTGCATCGACCTCCTCCAAGCCAACGTCGTCGAACTGGACAGCAACGAGGCATCATCCAGCGCCGCGCCAAGAACAACGCGACCTACCTCAACCGCACGAAAATGGGAACAAGGCGGCGGCCATCTTCAAATCAGTCAACGACTCGAACCACCCCGGCATCTTGGCATGAGTCAACAGGACCCCGACGCTGTTCAGCCGGCACCCAAGTACCGACGCCTCGTCAGGTGTTCATGGGCGGGCCAAATCTGATGGCGCGAGGGTGAACACGGCATCGATCACGTAGCGATCCGCGGCATACAGCGTGATGGTGCGCTCCAGCGGCCTGGCGTCCTGGTCTGCTATCACCCGTTGCTCCTGCAAAACGGCGCCTTGGGGTGGCATATCGAGAAGAGCAAGCTCGTACGGTGACGCTGGCCTGGCGCTGATCCTGCAGAGAGCGCTGGTCGGCACCCTGCCCAGTTTCCTGAGCTCCTGGTGGAGGGAACCGTGTTCGAGATCACACGAGAGCACGGACACCACGTCGGGCGACAACACGGTGCGCTCGAGCGCCATGGGTTGGCCGTCCGCCATCCGAATCCGCGCCAGCGAGACCAATCTCTCTCCCTCCTGCAACTCCAGATCGGACGCTTCCGCACTCGTCGGCAGCCGTAGTTCGACGGTCAGTAGTCGAGAGCTGGCAACGCGCCCCCGGCGCCTCATGTCGTCGGTGAAGCTCATCAGCGGACCGGAGTGACGGTGAATGGGCTGTGGAGCGATGAAAGTTCCGGCACCTCGGTGCCGCTCGACGAGGTTTTCTCCCGCGAGATCCTGCATCGCCTGTCTGGCAGTCATGCGACTGACCCCGAAGCGTTCAGCCAGATTCGATTCTGTTGGCAATCGATCACCAGGCCTTCCGCCAGTGATGAGTCCACGCAGCCAGGATTCGATCTCCCACTGACGAGTGCCCGGCGACGCCATCAGGAACTTTCCTCTGGGGCATTCATGGACGGCACCACGTAAGGGCTAGAACCGCATTGTCATGCTGGATCATCCTGAGGTTGTCCTCCGTGGCCCCCGCCCGTCGCAGGACCACCGGCAACGTACTTCCCAGCCATGCCAGGCCCGGCTCGCCACCCAAGGAGGTCCACAGCGTGCGGCGCGCACCATCGGTTCCAAGCACGATTCGTTCGACGTGACCCCCTTCGATGAGGGCCATCACCGCTTTGACGGTCATTGACTCCAGCCCCTTGCTGTACTCACGCAACGACTGGTCCAGTTCGAGGACGGCACCGCTTTGGGCCAAGTTCTCCAAGTAGGGCAGGTCATGTGCTTTGTCGACGTGGCTGAGGATGATCGACGAGGCGGGCACGCCCCTGTCCACGAGGTACTCCACCTGGGCTTCACCTCCCACCCCGCCCTCGCAGTGGGTGATGACGGGTGCACCCGTGGCCACGCTCGCCATCGCCGCCGCCTCCAGGTTGCGGAGGTCCCGGGAGTCCAGGTGCTCGCCGGCCCCGGCAAACTTGATGACCCCGGCACGATGGGGTGTTCGTCGAACGATGGGGCTCGTGTAGTCGAACACATCCACACCTTCCACGAGGTCGGCGACGAACAACTCCGTGAGTTCGTCCACCCGGACCCGGTTGGTCCAGTGCAGATCCCCGTAATAACGGTCGTGGTGAAGGCCTGTCGCTGCCACGATGGCGACGCCAGTCCTTCGGGAGATCATTGCGAGCCGGACGACGTCCCTTCCTGCTGACATCGGCATGGCGTCAAGCATGAGACCCGCGCCTGCCTCCCGACAGTTACTGACCTCCTCCACCGCGGCATCCACGTCATGGAGATGGATATGGGGGAATCTGTCGGCAATCATGGGTGAATCAATGATCAGGTGCTCGTGCATGTACGCAATCCCGTCAAACCCCTCGATGTCACCTAGCACGGTGCGGATCGCGCCGGTGGTCACAGGATCATCCCGTCGGCAAACAGCCTGGAACGCAGGGTGTCTGTGTCAATGTCTCGTTGCTGACATGCGGTCTCCACGGACAGGGCAGCAGCGACCCCGGCCGCGTGGCCGTAGGCGAGGCATTGTCCGATCGAGCGCGCCGATGCGTGCGCATCATGGGTCGCAGAGAGGCACCTGCCCGCCACGAGGAGTCCGTCGATGATCCGCGGCACGAGGGAGCGGAATGGAATCCCGTAAGTGCGTCCCGACGGCTCACCACCCTCGCCCGCCGCGACGTATCGCCAGATGGTGGACCGGCTTGCGTCGTGGTCCTCCATGGGCGCCCCACACAACGCAATGGCATCGTCGAACTGGCGCGCCTCGAGTACATCGTCTTTCGTCAGGACGTACTCACCGATGAGGCGTCGGGTCTCGCGAGTGCCCGCCCAGGCGGACGTGTTGAGGAGGTAGGACTGCTCGTAGCCCGGAACGCAATCCTTGAAGAACCGCACGTACTCCGCGGCCTGGTTCCTCCCCTCGATCTCCGCCGCAGTGGCCGCCCACGGGTTTGTGGGATCGATACCTGACACTCGGGTGACATTGGTGTGGTAAATCCCAGGGATGACCGTGCGGTGGGCAGAGCCCTCGAGCCGCGGCAGGACGTAGTCACCGCCCTCGGCTGCTTCGTGCATGAGGCGGTGGAGTTCAGCCGTACTTGGAGGTTCTCCGACCCCGCCGAGTCTGAACGTCGTGGTGAGCGGCTGGACCCGTCGGCGCGCGCTCGGCATCTCGAGAGAACAGCCAGCCGCCCATGCCACGTCCGCGTCGCCACTCGCATCGATCACCCGGCGGGCCGCGATCCGGAATGGTCCACGACGCGTCAACACCACGACACCCTTCACGGCGGATCCGTCGATGACGACAGCACCCATCCGGGCGTGCAGCAACGGCCTGACCCCGCTGTCGATGATGCGTTTGTCCCATTCGACCTTGAGCGCTTCCGGCTCGTAGGTCACACCTGTGCCCGCACCGTAGGTGTTGGCACGAAGGATGGCTTGGCCGGTGGTGAGCATGGCTTCGGCCACTTCCCACCCGATGCCACCGACGACCCGTTCCTGGCTGCTTGGAGGGAAGAACCCGTACATGGTGTCGAGGACCGCCACGGCGGTGCCCCCGAAGAAGCTGCCGCTCTCGATCAGGATGGTGGCAGCACCGTGCCGGGCGGCCATGATCGCCGCGGCGCAGCCTGCAGAACCGCCGCCGACCACTGCCACATCGGCTTCCCACAGGAGTGGGATGCGCTCAGCGTGCTCTGGGCTGATCCTGATGAGGTCCCACGCGGTTTCTGGGGGCTCGACGATGAGCGCGGAGGTGAACGTGTCGTTTTCCACGGCAGTCCTTTCATGATGGGTGGGACGAATACGTCTCAGTTGAGAAGCCAGCCCCCATCCACGGGAATCACGGCTCCGGTCGTCTGGACGGAGCCGGTGCCGACGAGCCAGCGCACTGCGGCGGCAACTTCATCGGCCGTCGAGGGCCGCTCAGTCAGGGGCATGAGTTCTGGGAACCGTGCCATGACCTCTGGTGTACCCAGCGCACGGGATGCCATGGGCGTGTCCACCAATCCGGGGGCAACCATGTTGAACCGGATACCTTTCCGGGCCCCCTCAAACGCAGAAGCCTCCAGCAGCGGGATCATTGCGGCTTTGGCGACACGGTATGCAGCAGTCATGAACTCCGCATCGAGCCCCTTCGCGAGGGCCGAACCGATGAACACCACCGAGGCACCTGCCGGGCAGTGGTTGAGGCACGCCCGAGCAAAGTAGAAGGCGGATGTCAGATTGACCCGGAGTACCTCGTCCCAGGCGTCGTCACTGCACGTCGACACTGGCCCGTCCCCGAGGCGACGGCCACTCATTCCGATGGTGTGCACCGCCGCAATGACGGACCCATGGGCCGCGAGACGGGTCGCCACTTCGTCGGCCGTGCCGGGTTGGGTGATGTCCTCGTCGGGGCGATCGGAGGTGTGCACCTCGAAACCGTCGCCTGACAGGGCCCGTGCGCACGCAGCCCCTATCCCGCCGTCGCCCCCCACCACCCAGGCCGTGCCCGTCATGACCCGGCGCGTTCGACGGGGTCGACTCTCAGCACCGATGCCTTCCGCCGCGCGTGCTCGAGGTAGGCCCGTTCGAACAACTCGTGGGACCGCTCCGCACCCACGATCTGTGGTCCGGTAAGGACGGGGAGCTCGATACCGCGGTCGGCGAGCCTCTGGGCTGTCAGCACCTTCAGGGTATTGACGATGGCGACGTTGGCAATGCTGCTGACCGGGCCGACCCGGTTCTCCCACCCCTCGATGTCGACGGCTGCGTCGCCCAGCGGAGTGCAGGTGTCGATCACGACGTCTGCGTGATCAGCGAGGATCGTGCCGGAGGAATGGACGGGCGGGATTGCCCGCGCTTCGCTGATGGACGTCACCGCTATCACTTTCAGCCCTGCCTCCTTGGCAATTATTGCCGTTTCCACTGGGACGGCATTGCGTCCGGTTGCGCTGAACATGAGGATCGCGTCGGTGGGTCGTAGGTTGAAGTTCGCCATGATTGCTGCGGCGAACCCAGGGATGCGCTCGATGAACATTGCCTGACGTTGCCCGTTGGAACCTGCGATCTCCGTGTGGAACGTCATGGACAGCTCCACCAGCGGATGCCAGCCCGGGTACGAGCCATACCGCGGAAACATCTCCTCCACCGGTATGCGCGAATGCCCCGTGCCAAAAGTGTGCACGACTCCGCCTCCACCTATGGCTGCGGCAGCGATGTCGGCCGCCAGTTCCATGGCCTCCATCTGCGTCGCTTCGATCCGGTCGAGCACCACGCGCGCTTCGGAGATCCAGGTCATGCGTGCTCCCCCTCACAGATCAGGCTGACGCCGCCGACGGCATCCTTGCCCGTGAGATCAAATGTATATACAACTTTGTTTCAGCGCTGGGTTTCGCTTGCATTCCCCAGAACCGGAACGCCAACCGAAGTGGCGATCGCCAGCGATACATCAGTGGCGTCGTTCGTTTGGGTTGGCGTTCCGATGGTGGGCTGGCGTTCTGACGTCGGGTTGACGCGGTCAGCGGGTCGTCGCCGCACCGGCCATAACCCGGGCGCCAGTTCGCGCAGAGTCGACCGCCGCGAAACACAAGCCGAGTCCCCTCAGTGCGGAATCTGCACTGTTGTCCGGGGTACGGCCGGTCGCGACGGATTCCAGGACTTCGCGCATCGCCCCGGCCAACCCATGCATGAACCAGTCCGGCGAGATCTCGACGACAGCTGTACCAGCGCTCGTGTGGACAATGACTTCGGTTCCTCCCAGGGACTGGCCCACATGGGTGAGAACACCGGCAGTGCCGCTGACTCGATATGCACCTGTTTCTGCGAATCGCTCGCCCGCCCGGAAGCTGAGCGCCGAACGAAACCCTGCGCCGGTGACCAGCGCATCGGCCTGCAGGGGTGCCCCTATCGCCTGTCCAGGGCGTCGGTTCACCTCAGCTTGAACAGCCAGCGCTCCGGGCGGCGCGATGGTTGCCACCACGTCGAACCAGTGCGCTCCGAAATCGAAGAGCACGAGGTCGTCCATCTCCCGAAAGGCAGCCATGTCCGCCACCGCGAGATCATGGGGCCAATTCACCTGGAAGTCCGCGCTGACGACGTCGCCGATGACCCCAGCCGCCACGACGGCACGCAAGGCTGCGAAATGCGGGGCCCAACGACCGTTTTGGTTGACCGCAAGCGTCACCCCCGCAGTGCGCGCTTCTCTGGCGAGCTCCAGACCATCTTCCAGATCGTCAACGAACGGCTTCTGACTGAGCACTGCAACCCCGGCGTTGATGCACTGCCGAACCATGGAAGCCCGTCCTGGGGTGTGTGTGGCGATGTCCACGACCCCAAGTCCTGGATGACGCAGCAGGTCGTCCAGGGAACCGTAGACATCTGCATCCGCCGCGTATCGACGCCTGTACTCCTCTGCGCGGTCCGGATGTCTGTCAGCGAGAGCGACCACGCCCAATCCGGCATGTCGGTAGGCCTGCAACTGCAGGCCTGCGATCCAGCCGCACCCCAGCAGGCCAATGGGGACCGCGGGAGCACTCTGGAGCGTGGGAAGAGCAGCTTCGATCGACTCCCGCAGCGTGGAACTGTCACTGCGCACGGCTCCGAAGGCAGCGTGGATCACAGGTCGATCCGCCTGCCTGTCTGCGCGCTGCGAACAGCCGCTTCGATGATTGCGTGGCCGGCATTCGTCGTCTCCAGAGTGAGTGGCTGGTCCAGCGGCCGCCCATCCCGTAGATGAGCAATGACGTTCGCCAGTGCGCTCGCATCCTCGGGGGCGATCTCGTCGGCGGGGACGATCTCCACCCCACCTTGCCCGTGCAGGGTCACTTCGTCCTCGTAGTCCCAACTGGCGATCGAGCCGGCCGTTCCGTTGATGATGAACCCGCACTTCGGCTGGGGCTGCGACATCCACGGGTCCGTGAACGTCCCCCAGCGGGTTTCGAAGACCGACAGCCCATCGGCATAATGCCCGATCACCACGGATTGTTCGTCCACCTCCAAGCCCTCGGGGACGTGCGCTGCGGCTGTGACTGCGTACGGCATCTCACCGTCGCGGAACCACGTGCCCAAGGTCGTGCCGTAGCCGAGGTAGTCCCGCATGCTCCCCCCACCAAGGGCAGGGTCGTACCACCA
>JBBSRQ010000050.1:0-16898 GCA_038242845.1 Propionibacteriales bacterium
GCACCTGATGGGTTCGGGCGTCGTCTCGGAAGCAAGGATTTCACCACAATCACATCGGCCATCCCACGAGCTGGGATGCCGGTCTCACCTGGAGGTGTTTCGGATGCCAAGAATGGATCTCAGTCAGACGGTCAAGCTGCTCGCCCTGGTGGGCAGCATCCACCCGGAATCATGGGACGCATGGAAGCCACAGTGGTCCGCCGAACGCGGATACCTCGACTGGGCGTCACTCAATCCGCAGCCACTTCCGCCCCATCCGCCGGACAAGTTCGTGCTGGCTGCGGTTCGCATGAGCTACCGACTGGTCACCCTGGCCGTGGAGGATGCAGCACGCAACCAGGGGACTGTCGAGTGGGTGTCCGAGATGATCGACGACTGGTGCCCCACGCCGTGGCCCCGCAAGTGGCCTCGGCCCGGGCCCGGCTTCGGCCCGGAGGACAACCCTCAGCCCGAACCGTGGTCCGTGGCGATGGCCAAGGCGTCCGGTGCGGTCGTGCTCGCGTCGATGGCCGTACGGCTGGGCGAAGGTGAGTTGCGTGACGCTCTCGTGAAGGGCGCCGAGAAACTTGCAGAAGCCGCCGTCAACGAGTTCTGAGGCGATCAGGTGGGGTGAGCTGCGTCAGCAGCGCTGGCAGACATCGTCAGCCGCTGCCGCGGCCACTACCCCCCGTCCGGGACGCACACGTTCAGCAGCCGACCGATCGGTCCCGCCAGCCCGAGACGGTCCGCGAGGGCCGTGACGAGGTCGTCGTCGGGGACGAGTGGCAGCGCCGGGGGCTCCGTGAGGGGAAGGTCACGGACCACGGACACGACGGCTTCGGCGCGCAGTATGTACTCGGCCGAATCCACAATCTGCGCACGAATCGCGGGGGAGATGGAGCCAGAGCCCTCCATGGCGGCCGTGACCAACTCCTCCAGGGATCCGAAGGCGTCGGTGAGTCGCGCCGCCGACTTCTCGCCGACACCCTTGACCCCCGGCAGGCCGTCTGACGGGTCGCCCCGCAGGACCGAGTAGTCCACGTAGCGGTCCGGGAACACGCCGTACTTGGCGTGGAGCCACTCGCCGTCGACGACGACGTGCTTGGCCACACCTTGACCCACCCAGATCACGGAGGTCTCCTCGTCTACCAGTTGGAACAGGTCACGATCTCCGGTCACCACCAGTGAACGACCGTCATGCCGGGTGGCCAGTGATCCCAGTACGTCATCCGCCTCGTGCTCCGCGAAACCGATGATGGGCATGCCCACGGCCTCCAGTACCTCACGGATGAGCGGCACCTGCACCCCGAGCTCATCGGGAGTCTCCTCCTGGTCCACACCGTTTGGCACGGGTTCCTCCACGCGGTGCGCCTTGTAGGACGGCAACAGTTCCGTCCGCCACGACGGCCGCCAGTCGTCGTCCCATGCGCAGGCAACCCGATCCGGCGAGTACTGCTCGACCAACCGCGTGATGGCATCCAGGAGTCCCCTGATCGCATTCACGGGGGTGCCGTCCGGGGCCCGCATGCTGGAGGGGACGCCGAAGAAGGCACGGTAGTAGAGGTACGAGGTGTCAAAAACCATCATGGTGTCGCCCATGGCCCCATGGTGGCACGATGATCCCACCCGTGGCTGCGGGTACCCTGACTGTCGTGCAACCGCTCTTCAGACAAGACCTGCCACGCGGCATCACCGTCGTCCTGGCTGTCATGACCGGGCTGCTCCTGGGTGCCGGATACGCACCCATGGGGGTATGGCCCGCCACCATTGCCGGCGTCGGGTTGTTCACATGGCTGATGTCGGGGCGGACCCCGTGGCAGGGGGCGGCTCTCGGCGGGATTGCCGGGCTGGCCCTGAATGCGCTGACCCTCCACTGGATCGGCGTGCTCGGAATACCGGTGGCGATCGCCCTGGTGCTTTTCATGTCGTTGTGGAGCGCGCTGCTGGGCGCCATGGTGTCGGTTCTGACCCGCCTGCGGTGGTGGGCGCTGCTGGTGCCCACAGCTTGGGTGGCGGTGGAGACCCTCGCAGGGCGCATCCCCTTCGGGGGGTTTCCGTGGAACCGGCTCGCCTACACCACCGTCGACCAGCCCGTCTCCGGATGGCTGCCATGGATCGGCGCCACCGGGGTCGCCTTCCTGTTGGCACTCATCGGACAACTCGGACTCGAAGCGGTGCGTGAACGCCAGCACAGGCTCGGCGCCGTCGCGGCCGCCCTCGTCATCGTCGTGGCCGGGGGGATGCTGAAACTCGTTCCACAGGCGGAACCCGAGCAGCAGGTCACGGTGGGTGTCGTACAGGGCAACGTGAATCGTGAGCTGCATGGCACGGCGGCCTACGCCAGCTCGGTGACCCACAACATGCTGAGCGAGACCATCTTCCTACTGGCATCAACGAGGGCCACGGGGGCCGCACCCCTGGACTTCGTGCTGTGGCCAGAGAACGCCACCGACAGGGACCCCCTGACCGAGCCCCGGACGCGCCGGCTCGTGGAGACCTCCGTAGCGCTCGCCGGCGTTCCCATCTTCGTGGGGGCCGTCATGGACGGGCCGGACCCCGCCACCGAGCGCCAGACCTCAGGCATCTGGTGGGATCCACAGTCCGGGCCGGGGGATCGCTATGACAAACGCAACCTCGTCCCCTTCGGGGAGTACATCCCGTTGCGGGACGTGCTCCTGCCCCGACTTCCCATCCTGGAGCAGATCGGTCGACAGTCCGTTGCCGGTACCGCCCCGGGCGTCGTGTCGGGCCCGACCGACGAGTACCACCACCTGCAGGTCGGCGATGTCATCTGCTTCGAACTGGCCTACGACGACACCGTCTACGACACCGTCCGTTCCGGGGCCGACGTCATCGTCTCGCAGAGCAACACCAACACCTATGGCGGCACGTTCGAGGTGTACCAGCAGTTGGCCATCAACCGCGTGCGTGCCATGGAACTGGGCCGGGAAATGGTGGTGGCGACGCTGAACTCCGTGTCCGGACTCGTCGATGCCACCGGCGCGCTCCGCGAACCCACAGCCGAGTTCACCGCGGCTCACCGGAGCTTCACCGTGCCCTTGCGGAGCAACGTCAACCTCGCCGTCGTGCTCAGCCCCTGGCTCGGCTGGACGCTCACGCTCCTCGCGTTCGGGGCCACGGCCTATTCCGGGGTGCGGACATCCCGGTCCAGGAGCTCGGATAGACTTCCGCGACAGTCCCCGGCAGTGATTGGAACCGCGCAATGAAGCACTACCCGCCCCTCGGCACCGTCCTCGTGGTCATCCCCACCTACAACGAGGCGCAGAACATCGAGAGCATCACGGGTCGGCTCCGCAAATCCGTGCCGGAGGCGCACATCCTTGTGGCGGATGACAACTCACCCGATGGCACCGGCGATATCGTCGACCGCCTCATGGAAACGGACGACCACATCCACGTCCTGCACCGCAAGGGCAAGGAGGGGCTCGGCGCTGCCTACCTCGCGGGATTCCACTGGGGCCTCGAGAATGGCTACGGCGTCCTGGTGGAACACGACGCCGACGGTTCCCACCAGCCTGAGCAACTACCGCTGCTGCTGGAAGCACTCAAGAACGCGGACATGGTCAAGGGGTCGCGTTGGGTCAAGGGCGGCAGCGTGGTCAACTGGCCCAAGTCGCGCGAAATCCTGTCCAAGGGTGGCAACCTCTGGACCCGCATGTGGCTGGGCATCCCGCTGAAGGATGCAACGGGGGGCTTCAACGCCTTCCGCGCGGAGACGCTCCGCCAGCTGGGCCTCGATGACGTCGCCTCTGCCGGCTACTGCTTCCAGGTGGACCTCGCATGGCGCGCCCTGAAGACCGGGCACACGGTGGTCGAAGTCCCCATCGAGTTCGTGGAGCGCGAGTTCGGCGACTCCAAGATGAGCAAGAACATTGTCGTCGAGGCCATGATCCGCACCGCTCTGTGGGGGGTCGAGTACCGAGGGGGTCAGGTCAGGGACCTGGCGGGTCGGGTCACGGGTCGAAACAACGGCACCCCCGCCAGCGATGCCTGAGGACCCTGGCGACCGTGTTCCACGCCGGTCGACGCCGGCGCTGGCGCTCGTCGGTTTCTTCGCGTTCATCCTCGCCGAAGTTTCGCTGCTGGTCTTCGTATCCACCGAGATCGGCTGGTGGACGCTGGTCGCTCTGATGATCTCGACGGTGCTGGGCGCCTTCCTGCTGCAACGCGAGTGGCGCAAGGCGTGGAAGCAGTTGGGGGAGTCCGTGAAGACCGGAACCCTGCCGGCGGGTCGGACAGCCGACGCCGTCCTCGTGCTGATGGGCGGGTTCATGCTCATCATGCCGGGATTCATCACCGACATCATCGGGCTGCTCCTGCTGCTGCCGTTCACCCGGCCCGGGGTGCGCTCGATCCTTGGATGGTGGGTGAGCCGCACGGTGTCAGGGTCAGCCCCATCGAGTGATTCCATGGTCATCGAGGGTGAGGTCGTGGAGCCGGAGGCGGATCATCCCTCCAGGCAGCAGATCAGCCACGACGAGGACGAACGCAACGACAAATGACCCGTCGGGTGGGTATCCAACGGGTCATCAATGCGCAGTCTCCCGGGATCAGTACGGGTCGTCGGACTCCCTGAGCTTCACCAACTGCTCGGCCAGGATGTCCTCCAGCTCCGGTATCGATCTCCGCTCGCGCAGCATGTCCCAGTGCGTCCGCACCGGCTTGGTCTTCTTCTCCTCGCCGACGGAACCGTCCGAGCGCACCGCCACGGATCCGCACTTCTTGCATTCCCACTCGGTGGGGAGCTCCGCCTCAAGCGCGAACGCCACCTCGAAATGGTGCCCCTTGGGGCAGTCGAACGCGACGTTCTGGCGCCCCGCGAACTCAATACCCTGTTCGTCCTCAAAGCTCTTGGCGCCCAGCCCTACGCCGCGCAGTGCACGGTCAGCCATTGTTGCCTCCTTAGCTCATCGTCTCGTCTGAACAACGAACGACGAGGGCTTCATGTTCCCTGACGAGTAGACCACATTCCCCGGGTGCGGAGAACGGCTTTCAACAGATCAGGTCTGTCGGTCACGATTCCGTCGACGCCCCAGTCGATGAGCCGGTGCATCTCCTCCACGTCGTCGATGGTCCAGACGTGGACCTTGCGCCCGGCCCTGTGGACGGCACGCACCGTTCGTGGGGTCACGATGCGCACGGTGACAGGACCCATGCGATGCGTCATCGGCACCTGGAACACCACGTTCTTGCGCTCTTTGCGAACATGCCCCAGTGCCATGGTCAACACTTCCGGTGTGGAAGCGGCCGTGGCTGCCCCCGGCACCAATCCGCGGAACCTCGTGAGCCGCTTGCGGGAGAAGGAGCCGACGCACACCCGGTGCGTCGCCGCGTGCCTCGTGACGCTTTGCTCCAGCAGCGCCACGGCGCCCTCGGCCTTGAGGTCGATGTTGAAGCGCGCCGTCGGGAACTCGTCGAGGAGCTCCTCCAACGTCGGCACGTGTTCCCGTCCTCCCACCAGGACGCTGCGCACCTGCTCCAGGGTGAGATCGGCGATGCGGCCCGTGGAGTCGGTGGCCCGGCTGAGGTCGGGGTCGTGGAACGCCACCAGGTGACCGTCAGACGTGGCGTGGACGTCTGTCTCCAGGTAGGTGTACCCGAGGTCGACGGCGTTCCTGAACGCCTGCAGCGTGTTCTCGATCCCGAGGTTCGCCGTCAGCAGGGACCCGCCACGATGCGCCATCGGGATGAATCCCGGCGCCAGGTACTCACCAGACTGCAACGACATGGGCACAGTATGCCGCCAACGAAAAAACCGCACGGCTGATCACGTGCACCGTCGTCGTCGTGCGGTGCGTTCTCACGAAGGTGCAACACTTTGACCATGCACACTGTCCTCTCGATCCAGTCAGCCGTGGCCTACGGGCATGCCGGGAACTCGTCAGCCGTCTTCCCCATGCAACGCTCCGGGGTCAACGTGTGGCCCGTGTACACCGTGAACTTCTCCAACCACACCGGCTACGACACGTGGCGGGGTCCGATGATTGATGCCGAGGACGTCGCCTCGGTCATCCAGGGCATCGATGAGAGGGGCGTCCTGCCGCAGGTGACCGCCGTTCTGTCGGGGTACCAGGGATCGGCCGACATGGGGCAGGTGATCCTCGACGCCGCGGCACTCGTCAAGCGGCGCAATCCGGAAGCACTGTTCTGCGCCGATCCCGTGATGGGAGACGTCGGCCGGGGGTTCTATGCCCGGCCGGGAATTCCGGAGTTCATGCGCGACCACGTCGTCCAGGCAGCCGACATCATCACACCCAACCTGTTTGAACTCCAGTTCCTGACGGGCCGGACCACCACCACCGTCGGTGACGTTCTCGCTGCGGCAGAGGAGCTCCGCTCGAGGGGGCCGCGGATTGTACTGGTCACCTCAGTGGTTGCCGAGGACATGGTCCCTGACCCCATGCGGATGTTGGCGGTGGGGGAGAACGAGGCGTGGCTGGTGGAGACACCGCTGCTGGAGCGCACGTTCACGGGGTCGGGGGATCTCACCACGGCCATGTTCCTGACCCACTGGCTCACAACCGGCAACCTCGCCGAGTCGCTGTCCCGGACCGCCTCGATCGTCTACTCCATCCTCGAGCAGACCTCACTCACGGGGGAGTTGGAACTCCAGCTCGTCGCGGCCCAAGACAACATCGTGACCCCGACACATACTTTCGAGGCCATTCGGCTGTCCTGAGCCTCCACGCTCAGTCGGAGACGGGGTCGCCCCAGAACACGTTGATGTTGGCGCCGAGTGCGTTCAGTCGCTGGGGCAGGTCCTCGTAGCCGCGGTTGATGACGTAGACGTCCAACAGGTTGGTGGTGCCCCGGGCAGCCATGGCTGCAAGCATGAGACAGACGGACGGTCGCAGCGCTGGGGGGCACTCCATGCTGCGCCCACGCCAGCGGGTGGGACCGATGATCAGCAGCCTGTGGGCGTCCATGAGCTGCACGTTGGCACCCAGGTCGGCCAACTGCTTCAGGTGGATCGCACGGTTGTCGTAGACCCAGTCGTAGATCACCGACTGGCCCTCGGCTGTCGCGCAGATGACGGCGAAGAAGGGCAGGTTGTCGATGTTGAGGCCCGGGAAGGGCATGGGGTGGATCTTGTCCAGCGGTGCCACCAATGTCGAGGGCTTGACCGTGACGTCGACGAGGCGCGTGCGGCCGTTGTTGCTTTTGTACTCGGCTGACATCTCGATGGCCTGGCCCATCTCCTCGAGGACGGCGAACTCCACCTCGAGGAATTCGATGGGGCAGCGTCGCACCGTGATCTCGGAGTTGGTCACGATGCCGGCGGTCAGCAGGCTCATGGCCTCGATGGGGTCTTCGGAGATCTGGTACTCCACGTCGACATCGATGTCCTTGACCCCGGTCACGCGCAGTGTCGTAGTACCGATGCCCTCGATGCCCACGCCGAGCTTCTCGAGGTAGAAGCAGAGGTCCTGGACCATGTAGTTGCCAGAGGCATTCCGCAGCACGGACACACCCTCGGTGCGCGCAGCCGCCATCAGCGCGTTCTCCGTGACGGTGTCGCCTCTCTCCACGAGCGTGATGTGGCGCTCGGGGGCGGTGCAGGTCTCCACGGTGGCCACGTACTGGCCCTCAGTGGCCTCGACTCCCAGGCCGAAGCGACGGAGTGCGGACATGTGGGGGTGCACGGTCCGGGCGCCGAGGTCGCAGCCGCCGGCATACGGCAGCGCGAACGTCTCGAAGTCGTGCATGAGCGGGCCGAGGAACATCAGGATGCTGCGCGTACGCCGCGCTGCTCTCTGGTTGATCGTCTCCGGTGTCAGTATCTCGGGACGACGGATCTCCAGGTCCTTGCCGTCGCCGATCCACTTCATCGTCACGCCGATCGACGTGAGCACCTCACAGATGCGGTCGACCTCCTCGATGCGGGCGATTCCACGCAACACGGTCGTACCCCGGTTCAGGAGGCTCGCGCAGAGCAGCGCGACGGCCGCATTCTTCGACGTGCGCACGGCGATGTCGCCCGAGAGTTTCGTGGGCCCTGTGATCTGGAAGTTGAGCTTGCCCTCGGTGGCAGTGTGGATCAGTGGCATGTCAAGGGCATCCGCCAAGCGGTCGATCATGCTCAACGAGAGGTTCTGCTGACCGTTCTCGATGCGGTGGACAGCGCTCTGGGCGGTGCCCAGTTCGTCTGCGAGACGCTGCTGGGACCATCCCCTGGCGATGCGTCCGTCGCGGATCATGGTGCCGATTGCCTGGCTTGTGGTGCTCATCGACCCAACATATCTCATTTGTGAGATTACCCAGCAAGCTGAGCATCCGAGTGTTCCACGGTCCGGGGCGGGTCTAAGGTGTTGGGCATGACCCACGACTTTGACGTCCTTGTACTCGGTGCCGGGCCCGGCGGTTACGTGGCGGCCATTCGCGCTGCCCAGCTCGGCCTGAAGACCGCCATCATCGAGAAGAAGTACTGGGGAGGTGTTTGCCTCAACGTCGGGTGCATTCCCACGAAGTCATTGCTCCGCAACGCAGAGGTCGCACAGATCTTCAACGACCAGGCCGACACCTTCGGCATCAGCGGTGAGGTGACGTTCGACTACGGCAAAGCGTACAAGCGCAGCCGCGCCGTTTCAGAGCGGATGATCAAGGGCATCCACTTCCTGATGAAGAAGAACAAGATCAAGGAGATCGACGGGTGGGGGACGTTTGTCGACGGCAACACCATCGAGGTTGAGGGCGACGACGGCGCCAAGAAGAAGGTGACGTTCACCAACGCCGTCATCTCCGCCGGTGCCACCACACGCATGCTGCCGGGCACGCAGGTCTCCAAGAACGTCGTCACGTACGAGGAGCAGATCCTCGAGGACAGCCTGCCCGGCTCCGTCATCATCGGCGGCTCGGGCGCCATCGGCACCGAGTTTGCGTTCGTCATGCGCAACTACGGCGTCGACGTGACCATCGTCGAGTTCCTGGATCGCATGGTCCCCACCGAGGACAGGGAGATCTCGGCGGAACTCGCGAAGGTGTACAAGAAGATGGGGGTCAAGGTGATGACCTCCACCAAGGTGGAGGCCATCGAGGACACGGGCTCCGGTGTCAAGGTCACCATCAGCCCGGCCAAGGGGGGAGACTCCACCGTGCTGGAAGCTGACCGCTTCCTCTCCGCCATCGGCTTCGCGCCCCGCCTGACCGGCTACGGCCTGGAGACGTTGGGTGTTGAGACCACCGAGCGTGGCGCCATCGCCATCGATGACTTCATGCGCACCAACATCGACAACGTGTACGCCATCGGCGACTGCACCGGCAAGCTCATGTTGGCGCACACGGCCGAGGCCCAGGGTGTGGTGGCAGCTGAGACGATCGCAGGCGCGGAGACGCACCCGATCAATTACGACATGATCCCTCGTGCGACGTACTGCCAGCCCCAGATCGCGTCCTTCGGCTACACCGAGGAGCAGGCGAAGGAGAAGGGCTTCGAGGTCAAGGTCTCGAAGTTTCCCTTCGCTGCCAACGGCAAGGCATGGGGACTGGGCGAGGGTATCGGGTTCGTCAAGATTGTCGCCGACAGCCGGTACAACGAGATCCTCGGCGCCCACATGATCGGCCCCGACGTCACGGAGTTGCTGCCGGAACTCACGCTGGCCCAGGCATATGACCTCACCACCGACGAGATTAGCCGCAACATCCACGCCCACCCGACGCTGTCCGAGGCGCTGAAGGAGGCCGCCGAGGGCATCGGCGGCCACATGATCAACTACTGATCGCAACGCACCACGATGATGGGCTCCTCGCCTTCGGCGGGGGAGCCCATCGCGTCGAGGCATCAAGTCCCGGCCACCACCATGTCCAAAAAGGCCCGGGTGATCTCGTCGGGTCTGGTGCCTCGCTGCCACACCGCTCGCAGCTCTCGTTCCAAGGCGCGTCCTGTCAGGGGGACCCTGTGGAGTCTTGCATCAGAGATGGCTCCGCGGGCTGCCAAAGCGCTGATGACGGCGGGGGCAGCTCCCGAGGCAGCAGCCGAGAGAACCGCGGCGTTGCTGGAGAACTCCAGCTCGGGATCAGCACACACGAGTCCATCCAGGGCACGCTCAAGGGTCTCCCTCGTTCCTGATCCGGGCTCCCGCACCACCAGGGGTGTGGCGGCCAGGTCCCGCAGGGTCACCGAGCGACGCCGCCGCCATGGGTGGGTGGGTGCGACCACCACCACCAGGCGGTCCCTGCCCACGATCTCGGCGTCGAGCCCTTCGGGAAGGATGGGCGTCTCGAGCAGTCCCAACTGAATCGTGCCGGACTGCGCGAGTTGCGCCACGCGTGCCGAGTTGTGGACGTCGAGACGGATCGAGACCCCAGCGTGTGAGCGTCGGAAGCTTGCCAACCACAGCGGTGCAAGGTATTCGGCGATCGTCTGCGACGCGGCAATGTGCAGTTGCGTCCTGGTCCTTGCGTGGAGTGCTGCCACTCCGGCCTGCCATTGGCTCGCCTGGTCCAGAAGTTGGTGGGACCACTCGGCGACCAGTTCACCCGACTTTGTCAGATGAGATCCGGTGTGTGACCTCACCAGCAGGTGCAGGTCGAGCTGGGACTCGAGGCGGGAGAGTCGTCTGGACGCCTCGGGCTGCGACAGACCCAGCTCCCGCGCAGCCGCTGACAATGAACCCAGTTGGTCGGAGCGGACGAGCAGCTCCAAGTCGAACAGCACGGGCCACGTCATACAGTTAGCATATGACCTCCATTTTGCCTGTGTATGACGTGATGGTCCATTGCAGGAGATGGTTGGGCACATGCCGGAAACCACACACATGGAATCGAGTCACCCCGTGAGACACCACGCCCAAGTCGTCAGCACGCGCCTGACACCAGGGCTGCTGCTCTGCCTTGGCGGGGGAGCGGTCGCAATGCTGATCAATCACTTCGTCCCCACGGTGAGTGCGTTGTTGTTCGCGATCGTCCTTGGTGCAGTGCTGGGTAATGTCTGGCAGGTCCCGGTGATGTTCGGTCCGGGTGTGGGCGTCGCTGGCAAACGCATTCTTCGCGTCGGAATCGTGCTGCTGGGACTGCAACTGGTCCTCGGTGATCTTTTCGAGTTGGGCCTGGGCATGGTCGCCGCCGCGGCGGTCGTGGTGGCCGTGGGGTTGACCGGCACGGTCCTGCTGGGTCGGGCCATGGGCATCCCGTCGCAACAGCGCATCCTGATCGCCTGCGGCTTCTCGATCTGCGGGGCAGCTGCAGTCGCCGCGTGCGACGGGGTGGTGGACGCCAAGGACGAGGATGTTGCCACCGGTATCGCGCTGGTGGTGCTGTTCGGCACGATCATGATTCCGCTCGTGCCTCTGCTCGTCACCGTGATGAATCTTGGCCCTGAGATGGGTGGACTGTGGGCGGGGGCCAGCATCCACGAGGTGGCCCAGGTGGTGGCAGCGGCTGACATCATTGATGGCGGCGCCCTGAAGGGGGCGGTCATCGTGAAACTGACGCGTGTCCTGATGCTCGCACCGGTGATGGCGGTGCTGGGCCTCATCCAGCGACGCAAGTCCACTGGTGGGACCCATATCAAGCGCCCGCCCCTGGTGCCGCTCTTCGTCGTGGGATTCCTCGCGATGGTGGCGGTGGCCTCCCTGCACCTGCTGCCCGCCCCTGCGCTCGAAGTTGCGAAGGTGGTGCAGACTGCCTGCCTCGCCATCGCGATGTTCGCGCTCGGGTTGGGCGTCCGGATCAAGAGCCTCATCAAGGTGGGGCCCAAACCGCTCATCCTCGGTGCGGCTTCGACGGTCCTGGTGGCAGGCGTTGCTCTGGCGGGTGTCACCCTCGCGGCGTGACGGCTCCAGACACAGAACAACGGTGCCGGTGGGAGAGACTCCCACCGGCACCGTTGTCGTTGTTCTGTTACCAGACCCTTCGGCGGCTTCCGCCGATCGGGACGAGGTTGAGGATGAGTCCGATGATCACCAGCGCGATGCCGATGGTCCACAGGATGCTCAGGCTCTCCACCAAAAGTCCGATGATGATGAGAATGATTCCCAGGATAATCATGGTGTCTCCTTTTCTGCCCGCTTGCGCGGGAATTTGGCCTGTACAACAAGGATGATCGTAGCCACTTCCGAGGTCAAGAGCGCAATCGCCATTGCTTTCCTGCAAGCAATCCTGTGTGAAGCCATCCGTTTGCGTGACGCCGTGGGAGATCCCGGTGCTGCTGGGAAGAATCAGGAGTTGTGCCAGTAGCCGTTCGCGGCGGCGACGGTCTGGAAGTTGATGGCCACCACATGTGAGGCCGCGGTGAGCCCATCGGCATCATTGGCATACTCGTGGCGCAGCCGCTTGAGCACCTCCGTGTCCGGCTGCGTGTATTTCACGCCCATGCGGGACAGCTTGATGGCGAGCTCGAAGCCCTCCTGTGGTGTCGACGTCGTCAGCGAGGTCAGCCAGGTATCCATTGCCATTCTCCTCCTCGTCAGCCGAAAGGGCCCCGCCCTCACCCGACTGTGGTTTTCGATGTATGGGCCGTTCATTGTCTCACCGCGCCGCTGGGCTTTCCAGCGATCTGTCCGTTCACTTGGCGTTGTTGGTTGCGTCCGTGGTCCGAGTCCGATCCGGCTTGAGCCGAATCCACTTGAGCCGAATCCATCTGTCCACCCTGCAGGGAAGGCATGATGTCATTCACAAGGTGTCATCCACGACGAAAGGGGGAGGGACATGGCGAGATATCGCAGTCTCAATGAAACCGTGGCGAAGTTGTCGAGAAAGCCGATCGTGGAGAGACTGGCGCGCGCGCTGGACCCCGTCGGTGACGAGTTGGAGAGCCACCGTGAGATCTACGACACACTGACGGGGGAGTCCCTCACGGGTCACCCCCTCCATCCAGCACTGGTTCACTTTCCCATCGGGATCACGATGGCCGCCACCGCTCTTGAGGTGGCCGGTTGGGGTCGCTTCAGGTCGGCCACCACGGTGCTCTGCGGGATCACCGTCGCCGTGGCGGTGCCGACCGCGGTCACGGGGTTGGCTGAGTGGACACGAGGACGAAAAGAACCCCGTCAACGCCGCGTAGGGGTGCTCCATGCGGCAGCTGCCGCGACCGGCACCACCTTGTCGCTGCTGTCGTTCGTGTTCCGCCTGACCCGGGCACACGGTGCAGCGCGGGTATTCCTGTTCGGCGCGGCTGTCGCATACGGGGCAGCCGGGTTCCTCGGTGGGGACCTCGTCTACGGCCGGGACCTGGTGCCTGGTGTCGGCGAGGCGGCGGACTGACGCATGGGGCCGACGGGAACCTCATCCCAGGTGGAGGTGGACGGCCATCGGGTGAAGGTGACGAACCTCGACAAGGTGATGTATCCCGCGACGGGGACCACCAAGGGCGAGGTGATTGCCTACTACCAGCATGTTGCGCCGTGGATGCTGCCCCACGTGAGGGGGCGTCCCGCCACACGCAAGCGCTGGCCCAGTGGCGTTGGAACCGCGTCGGAGCCTGTCGGCTCGTTCTTCCAGAAGGGATTGGATTTCCGGTCGACCCCTGAATGGGTGGCAACCGCTGTGCTCCAACACGACGACGGACCCAAGAGCTACCCCCTCATCGACGATGCGGCGACGCTGGTGTGGCTTGCACAGCTCGCATCACTGGAGGTGCATGTCCCGCAGTGGGGCTTCACAAAGGACCGGACAGCTCGCAATCCTGACAGGTTGGTGCTCGACCTCGACCCCGGTACAGGGGCCACCATGGATCAGTGCGTGGAACTGGCGCACCTCATCCGAGAGGTGCTCGACGGCGCCGGTATGCCGTGCGTCCCCGTCACCTCGGGAAGCAAGGGCATTCATCTCTACGCGCCCCTGGACGGAACCCTGACGAGCGACGCGGCGTCGGAGTTCGCCCACCAGTTGGCACGCTCGCTGGAAGGCATGCGACCCGACCTGGTGGTCAGCGACATGAAGAAGGCCGCTCGTGAGGGCAAGGTTCTCCTCGACTGGAGCCAGAACAACGGCAGCAAAACCACCATTGCGCCCTATTCCCTGCGCGGGCGGCCCCACCCCACGGTGGCCACGCCCCGAATGTGGGAAGAGATCACGCCCGGATTGCAGCAACTGGAGTTCACCGACGTCCTGCAGCGCCTCGACGAACATGGGGACCCGATGGCGGGTCTGTTCGGAACAGGAGACCGCCTCACCACTTATCGATCAATGCGCGACGCCAGCCGCACCCCGGAGCCCGTCCCAGCCACCCGCCCCATCACTGCAGGCGGCAACTCGTTCGTGATCCAGGAGCACCACGCACGACGGCTCCACCATGACTTCCGGCTTGAACACGACGGCGTGCTGGTGTCCTGGGCATTGCCCAAGGGTCCCCCCAGCGAGCACGGGAAGAACCACCTCGCTGTACAGACGGAGGACCACCCGCTGGAGTACGGATCGTTCGAGGGCGACATCCCCCGGGGCGAGTACGGCGGGGGACACGTCGACATCTGGGACTCCGGCACGTACGAGCTGCACAAGTGGCGGGACGGAAAGGAGGTCATCGCCACGCTCCATGGACGAACCGACGGCGGACTGGGCGGCGAGCCGCGCAAGTTTGCGCTGCTCAACACCGCGCTGGGAGGCGACCAGAAGAACTGGCTGATCCATCTGATGAAGCCCCAACCACCTCATGACTCGCACGAGGCTGCGGATGGGGAACCCTCGACCGCGCCGGAGCGCACGGCTCCTCCGCCTCCCATTCCGGCCATGTTGGCCACCCTCGGGACACCGGAGGACGTCGCCGCGGGGGAGTGGCACTACGAGATCAAGTGGGACGGGTACCGGGGCGTGGCCGAAGTCCGCGACGCCAAGTTGTCCCTGACGAGCCGCAACGGACTGGATCTGACGGCCCGCTATCCCGAACTGCGGGAGCTCGTCGACGTATTGGAGGGTCACGACGCAGTCCTGGATGGGGAGGTAGTGGTGCTGGACGAGCAGGGGCGGTCCCGATTTGAGCTGCTCCAGAACCACGGGGGAGGCGGGGAAGCCCATTACATGGCTTTCGATCTTCTTCGCCTCGATGATGAATCCTTCCTGGATCGCCCGTGGGTCGAGCGACGGTTACGTCTCGAGCGACTGCTGCCGCGAGACCATGCCCACGTGCATGTCCCACCCACACTGGGCACGGATAGGGATTCCGCCATAGCAACGTCCCAGGACCTGGGGTTGGAGGGTGTCGTGGCCAAGTCCGCGCGAAGCCGCTACGAACCGGGCCGTCGCTCATCGTCCTGGGTGAAGCTGAAGAACCTTCGCACGCAGGAGGTCGTCGTGATCGGCTGGTCCCTTGGCAGCAACGCCCGGTCCGCCACGCTGGGGTCCGTTCTGCTGGCCGTCCACGACGCTGGGGAGTTGCACTACGTCGGCAAGGCCGGCAGCGGGTTCACCGATGAGGCGCTGGGTCAGGCACGCAGCGTTCTGGAGGGCATCGAGACTGCTGAACCACCCGTTGAGGATGTGCCGCAAGCGGACGCCAGGGGAGCACGCTGGGTGGAGCCGCTCCTGGTGGGGGAAGTCAGTTTTGCGGAGTGGACGTCCTCTGGTCGCCTGCGCCAACCGGTGTGGCGAGGTTGGCGTCCTGAAAAGGTGGCGGAAGACATCGTGCGTGAGGTTTAGCGCAGTATCCTCGGCGAGCTGATTCGCACGGACGGCGCCAAAAGGCCCAGCCAGTTGTTTGACGGTCGGTCTGCGGCGGTGCTGGGATCTTCAGGACAGCCCTCTTCACGTATGACCGATAAGCCACATTATGTCACTCCAGCTCTTTCTGCCCCTCCCCTCAGGCCATCATGGCGGCGGCAGTACTCGACCAGCCTGACACCTTCGGGATGTTGGCACCAGTTGAGCACTCGTCAAACCCTTCCTCCATGCGGTTCGCCTGACGGCTCCCACTTGTCCGCGAAGAGCCACACTCGAGGGCGCAGACCTGAGCACATCAGCTACCGTTCTCATGGATTGCAGCACTGTGCCCCTGGTGAAGGGCTCGGTGCCACCGGTGATCCGTTCACCGCCAAGAAAAGAGGCCGATGCCTGAGGCACTCACTCCCGTGGCTCCCCCGCCGCATGCAACTCACACCGGGCACCACAGACAGGACATCCAGGGGCTGCGGGCGGTCGCGGTTCTGATGGTGGTGGCGTTCCACGCCGGGCTGCCTGCCCCCGGCGGGTTCGTTGGCGTCGACGTCTTCTTCGTCATCTCCGGATTCGTCATCACCGCCATGCTGATGCGGGAATGGTCCAAGGAGGGGCGGATTCGTCTGGGTCGTTTCTACGTCCGCCGGTTCAGGCGTCTGGCACCCGCGCTGGCTCTGACGGTGGGTGTGGTGATGCTCGCCTCCTTCCTGCTCCTCTCACCGTTCGGCGGTCAGCAGACGGCCTCGAGCACGGGACTTGGAGCCCTGCTGCTCGCAGCCAACGTCGTCATCGAAAGAACCACCGGCGACTATTTCGACGCCGCCGCGGAGAACAATCCCCTGCTGAACCTGTGGTCCCTGTCCGTCGAGGAGCAGTTCTACCTCGTGTTCCCCATCATGTTGTTGTTGGGCTGGGTCCTGGTGGCGAACGCACGGCGTCTCCGTGCAGGCCCGACGGCGGTGGTCGGAGTACTGGGTGGGGTGTCCCTGATCATGGCGCTGGTGGGCTCGACGGGCTTCAGCATCCCCGGTATCCCCGGCTACCTGGTGGGGTTCTACGGTCCATTCACACGGGTGTGGGAGTTCGCCGCTGGTGCCCTGCTGGCCCTGGGCGGTGCCAAATTCAGCGCATCGTCCCCTCGCGTCGCACTGCCGCTGGCAATCGCCGGGGCCGTGCTGCTGGGCGCGTCGCTGCTGGTCATCGACGGCACCACACCCTTCCCCGGAATCTGGACGATGCTTCCAGTGCTGGGCACGGTCGCGTTGATCGCAGCCGGGACAGGCGACACCGTCGTCAGCCGGGCACTGGCATCC
>JBBSRQ010000051.1:0-16826 GCA_038242845.1 Propionibacteriales bacterium
CCCGATCAAGCTCTCGGACTTCCGTGCCAACGGCCTGAAGGTCGAACTGAAGAACTTCACCTCCGTCGGAGACGCCTCCGCGTACCTCGACGGCGACTTCGTCGGCGTCATCAGCAACGGTGTCCTCACCCTCACCAACCCCGAAATGTGGACCGCTGTCGGCGACTTCACCCTCAAGGTTGTCTTCGGTGATCAGGAAGCGTCCACGATCATCAACATCTACGAAGACGGCACCCCCGGAACCCCCGGCAGGCCCGGTCTGCCTTCCACCGGCAACTGACCCTCGGACGGCACCTCGATGCGGAATTGATTCGCTCGAAGTGCCGTCCATCCAGCACTGATCAGTGGGGCCCCGCCGCAAGGCGGGGCCCCCCTGTGTGCTGTGTCCACGGTGTCGCGCCACTTCCTGGCGAATGGCTCGAGCAGCCTCCAGCGTCGGCCAAGTGCAACGATTCGGTCACGATCACCGGACCCTCTGTGTACGACCGGCAAGCCGCCGTGTAATGTCCCGGACAGGAAGACTTGTACTTCCGTCCACTCGGATCGTCGGGCACGTACCTGCCCGTGGAAAGGAAAGTGGCATGGCCACAGTCAGTTACCGTCAAGCATCCCGCGTCTACCCCGGCTCCGATCGAGCAGCCGTTGAAAAACTGGACCTGGAGATCGCCGACGGCGAGTTCATGGTCCTCGTGGGACCCTCGGGTTGTGGGAAGTCCACCTCCCTGCGCATGCTCGCCGGCCTCGAAGAGGTCAACTCCGGCAACATCTTCATCGGTGACCGCGACGTCACCGACCTGCCGCCGAAGGATCGCGACATCGCGATGGTGTTCCAGAACTACGCCCTGTACCCCCACATGACCGTGGCGGACAACATGGGTTTTGCACTGAAGATGCAGAACGTTCCCAAGGCTGACCGCCAGACCCGCGTGCAGGAAGCTGCCCGCCTGCTCGGCCTCGAGGACTTCCTCAACCGCAAGCCCAAGGCCCTCTCCGGTGGTCAGCGCCAGCGCGTCGCCATGGGCCGTGCCATCGTCCGCTCGCCGCAGGTGTTCCTCATGGACGAGCCCCTGTCGAACCTGGACGCCAAGCTTCGCGTGTCCACCCGCACCCAGATCGCCGCCCTGCAGCGTCGTCTCGGCGTCACCACCGTCTACGTCACACACGACCAGACCGAGGCCATGACGATGGGTGACCGCGTCGCAGTGCTGAAGGACGGCGTCCTGCAGCAGGTCGACTCCCCGCTCGACCTGTACGACACCCCCGTCAACCTGTTCGTGGCCGGTTTCATCGGTTCGCCCGCCATGAACCTTCTGGAAGGCAACATCGTCGACGGCGGCGTCCAGGTGGGCGACTACACCGTGCCCGTGCCGCGCGAGATCCTCGCCAAGTGCAAGGGAGACACCCGCCTGACCGTGGGTATCCGTCCCGAGAACTTCGCGGTGTCCGAGACGGATGAGGGCATCCCCCTCGACGTGGCACTGGTCGAGGAACTGGGCGCCGACTCCTACGTGTACGGCACCCTGGCCGGCTTGTCGGAGGATGAGCTCGTGGACGCCCAGCAGATCATCGTCCGCATGGAGGCCCGCAAGGCGCCGAAGAAGGGGGACATCATGCGTCTGACGTCCTCGAACCCCCACGGTGTGCACGTGTTCAGCAACTCCACGGAGCTTCGCCTCAACGACCTTTGAGTCACGGCCATCTGCTCCACACGCTCCAACAACGGGCGCCCGCATCACGCGGGCGCCCGTTGTTGTGTCCTGTGATCCCGTTGTCCGGCCACCACGTCCTTGCGGGCCGCCGGTGGGTCCTGCACTACGGTGATGGTCATGGCTGAACTCGGCAGGTGGACCACTGCGATGCGCACCGGGCTGGCGACCGACACTGCGTACGGCGCCGTAGTCCCACCCATCCACATGTCCAGCAACTACACCTTCGAGGCGCCGGACCAGCCCCGGGAGTATGACTACTCCCGCTCCGGGAACCCGACGCGTGACCTCCTCAATGATGCGATCGCCGAACTGGAGGGCGGCGCCGGCGCCACCACCCTGGCGACCGGGCTCGCAGGCTTCACCCTCCTGGCCGAGGCCTTGGTGCCGGCCGGTGGCCGCGTCGTCGTGCAGCACGACGCCTACGGCGGCACCTGGCGCCTGTTCAGCTTCCTGGCCGCCCAAGGCAAGCTGGCGGTCGACTTCGTCGATTTCAACGACGCAGACGCCTTCACGGCGGCTCTCAACCTCGGCCCGCGCCTGGTGCTGATGGAGACCCCCTCCAACCCCCTGCTGAGGATCACCGATATCCGGGCCACGGCTGACGCTGCACGGGCGGCCGGGGCGCTGAGTGTGGTGGACAACACGTTCTGCTCACCGCTGCTGCAACGCCCCCTGTCACTGGGCGCCGACCTCGTGATGCACTCCACCACCAAGTTCATCAACGGCCACTCCGACGTCGTGGGCGGCGCCGTCGTCGCCGCGGACCCGGCGATGCACGAGACGTTGCGACTGTGGGCCAATGCGCTGGGGCTCACCTCCAGCGCCTTCGACGCCTACCTGACGTTGCGTGGCCTGCGCACACTGGACGCCAGGTTGCGCGTCCACCAGGAGAACACCGACGCCATCCTCGCAGCCATCACGGGGCACCCCGCCCTGGCTGCACTGCACCACCCCGGCCTGCCCGGGCACCCGCAGCACGAACTGGCCGCACGACAGCAGAGCGGGTTCGGCTCCCTGCTCAGCATGGAACTGGCCGGTGGGTGGGACGCTGTGGGCCGATTCCTCGACGGGCTCCAGATCTTCCACCTCGCCGAGTCGTTGGGCGGCGTCGAATCGCTGGTGTGCCACCCCGAGACCATGACGCACGCCGGCATGTCTCCACAAGCACGTGCGGAGGCCGGCATCACCTCCGGACTGCTGCGCCTCAGCGTCGGGATCGAGGGACGCGACGACCTCGTGGCCGTGGCGCTCGAGGCCCTCGACCGGGCGCTCTGACGACTGCTTGGCTGGGCTCCCCGACGGGTACACCCACTAAGCTGACGCAATGCCCAGGTTCCTCGCCGCCAAGCCGGATGCCAATCTCATCCGACTTCCGTGGAACGTCCCACTGGAGGAGTGGCCCGCCCACACCCTCGTGGCGCTGCCGCGAGGCATCTCCCGCCACGTCGTGCGGTTCATCCAGGTGGGCCAGGACATCCTCGCGGCCAAGGAGATTCTCGAGGAGGTGGCGGTACACGAGTACCGGCAACTGACCGAGTTGCGCCGCCTCAACGTGCCGTCGGTGGAGCCCGTGGGTGTGGTGCTGGGACGCGTCGACGACGAGGGCGCCCAACTGGACCCCATCCTGTTGACCCGTCACCTGCCCTTCTCACTTCCCTACCGGGCGCTGTTCTACTCCGGCGTCAAGCTCGACACCGTCAACAGGCTCCTGGACGCCATGGTCGCGTTGTTCGCCCGCCTCCACCTGACCGGCTTCTACTGGGGCGACGTGTCCCTGTCCAACATTTTGTTTCGTCGCGACGCCGGCGAGTTCGCCGCCTACCTCGTGGACGCGGAGACCGGCGAGCTGCACGACGAGCTCACCAAGGGCCAGCGGGCCCACGACCTGCAGATTGCCCGCGTGAACCTGTTCGGCGAGTTCTGCGACCTCGAGGCCGGGGGCATGCTGGATTCCTCCCTGGATCCCCAGTGGCTGGTGGACACCATCGAGGACCGCTACCAGAACCTCTGGAACGAACTCACCGGGGCGGAGGAGTTCTCCGAGTCCGAGATGTACCGGCTCGAGGGCCGTGTGCGCCGGTTGAACGCGCTGGGCTTCGATGTCGCCGAGATCGATATCACCACCTCCCAGGACGGACGCACCATCCGCATGCAGCCGAAGGTGGTGGAGGCCGGGCACCACGCCCGCCGCCTGATGCGCCTCACGGGTCTGGACGCGGAGGAGCACCAGGCGCGCCGCCTGCTGAACGACATGGACACCTACCGCACCAAGCTGCCCTCCTCGATGAGCGAGAGCGTCGTCGCTCACAAGTGGCTCATGGAGGTGTTCGAGCCCGCGGTGACGCGCATCCCCGCCCACCTGGAGGGGAAGCGGGATCCCGCCCAGTTCTTCCACGAGTTGCTGGACTACCGCTGGTACCAGTCGCAGCGCGAGAGCCGTGAGGTGTCGATCACGGACGCGGCAGCCGGCTACATCGCCGACGTGCTGACCACGCTCCCCGACGAGCACATGAGCAACGTGAATCCCGTCGGCCAGGAACTGGAGAACAAGTACGATCCCTCCCTGGGCTTCGTGGACGACGACTACGAGGCCCCCTACGACCCGTGGGAGGATGCCGCGGCGGAGGAGGAGCCCGCGCCCGCGTTCGGCTTCGACATCGACGCGCTGCGCGCGCGTGCGGCGGAGCGCAAAGGTTCCTGACGCCCTAGACTGCGTGACGTGAGCCTCCATCTGTATGACACCGCGACGCGCGCCGTGCGCCCGTTCGTCCCGCTGGTGGACGGCCAGGTGTCCATCTACCACTGCGGTCTGACGGTGCAGGGCTCGCCGCACATCGGCCACATCCGCAAGGAGGTCGTTTTTGACGTCCTGAGACGCTGGCTGGAACACCAGGGCCTCGAGGTGACCGTCGTCGCCAACGTTACCGACATCGACGACAAGATCTTGTCCAAGTCCGTCGACAACGGCGAGCCGTGGTGGGCGCTGGCCTATAGATTCGAGCGCGAACTGCACGACGCCTACGCGGCGCTCGGCTGCATCCCACCCACCTACGAACCACGCGCCACAGGCCACATTCCCGAGATGGTGGAGTTGATGGAGACGCTGGTGGATGCCGGGTACGCCTACGTGGCCGCCGACGGCTCCGGCGACGTGTACTTCGATGTGCGCAGCTGGCCCCGCTACGGCGAGCTCTCCGGCATGAAGCTGGACGATATGGAGGCCGCCGCCGACGCCGACCCGCGCGGCAAGCGCGACCCCCGCGACTTCGCCCTGTGGAAGGGTCACAAGCAAAATGAGCCGGGGACCGCGTCGTGGCGAACCCCCTGGGGCCGTGGCCGTCCCGGCTGGCACCTGGAGTGCTCCGCCATGGCCGGGAAGTATCTGGGCGACACCTTCGACATCCACGGCGGCGGCATCGACCTGCGCTTCCCCCACCACGAGAACGAGCTTGCCCAGTCCGCCGCCGCCGGCCGGGGGTTCGCGCGGTACTGGATGCACAACGCCTGGGTCACGATGTCCGGCGAGAAGATGAGCAAGTCGCTGGGCAACACCGCTCTGGTGTCCGAGGTCACGCAGCACCACGACCCCCGGGCCGTGCGCTACTTCCTGCTGGCGCCGCACTACCGCTCCACCATCGAGTTCTCCCCCTCCGACGCGGAAACGCTGGGTTCGCTGGCGGAGGCCGAGAAGGCCATCGAGCGCATCGACTCGTTCCTGGCACGGGCGGCCGAGCTCACGGCCCCCGCCTCACACACCGTACCCCCGGACATTGCCGAGTGGGTGGCCTTCGAGACCGCCATGGACGACGACCTGGGTACGCCCGGCGCCGTCGCGGCACTCTTTGACGCCATCCGCCACGGCAACCAGGCGATCGCTGCGGGCAACGAGGAGCTCATCAACAACTACCTGGCGGTCGTCTCCTCGATGCTGCGGGTACTCGGGTTGCACCCGCACGCACCCGAGTGGGCCCACTCAGCAGCAACCGACGACCTGACCCCCGTGGTGGACGGGCTCGTCGCCCACCTCCTCGGACAGCGCACCGCGGCCCGGGCAGCGAAGGACTGGGCGGCCGCGGACGCGATCCGTGACACCCTGGCCGCCCTCGGCCTCACCATTGACGACACACCGAGCGGACCCCGCTGGAATTTGGAGAAGAACTGATGGCCGGCAACTCAACGCGCCGTGGCGCGACCACCAAGGGCAAGAACAAGACCGCAGGATCCGGAGGTCGCGTCCGCCGCGGCCTGGAGGGTCGCGGCCCCACACCCAAGGCCGAGGACCGCACCTACCACAAGGCGCACAAGTCCATGAAGGCCGCCGAGCGTCGCGGGCAGGGCCAGCCGAAGAAGAAGTCCACCCAGAGCGCCGTGGGTGCCGACTGGGTGGTGGGCCGCAACCCCGTGTACGAGGCGCTGCTGGCAGGCCTGCCCGTGAGGAAAGCCTACGTGGCCGAGGGTGCCGAGCGCGACGACAGGCTCCGCGACATCTTCAAGTTCACAGCTGACAACTCCATCCCGCTGATGCAGGTGACGCGCGCCGAACTGGACCGTGTGACCGGCGACCTGGTGCACCAGGGCGTCGCCCTCCAGCTGCCCCCCTTCGAGTACGCCGACCCGGAGGACGTCTTCGCCGACGCCTTCCAGGCGGGCGGCAGCGGACTCGTCGTGGCACTCGACGGCGTCACGGACCCGCGGAACCTGGGCGCCATCGTGCGCTCCGCCGCCGCTTTCGGCGCGCAAGGAGTCGTGATCCCGGCACGTCGCTCGGCGTCCATGACCGCCGCCGCGTGGAAGTCCTCTGCCGGCGCCGCCGCGAGGATCCCCGTTGCCATGGCCACCAACCTGAACCGCGCGATCACCCAGGCGTCCAAGATGGGCTTCACGGTCGTGGGCCTGGCCGGCGAGGGCGACGTCCCCGTCTCGGGCCTGCCCGGTGCCGAGGGTCCGTTGCTCGTGGTGGTGGGCTCGGAGGGCGAAGGACTCGCCCGACTGACCCGCGACCACTGCGACGCCCTGCTCTCCATCCCCATCAGCAGTGGCATCGAGTCACTCAACGCCTCCGTGGCGGCGGCGATCGCGTTGTACGAGGTGACGCAGCTCCGAGGCGCTCAGCGCTGAAGGGTTCGAGTGTGACCGTGGCATCCGGACTCGCCGTCGGCGTCGCTGATGCAGTCGCCGGGGAGAAGGTGACAGGCGTGAACGAGCAGCCGGAGACTGCTGCAGAGCCCAGACCCGGGCCAAGTAGGCCGCCCGCCTCGTCACCGCGTGCACACCAGCGGGCTAGACGATCCAGCGGATGGGGACGTCCGTAGTGAGCGCTGGAGTGGGTCGTTCGCACGTGCCGCCCTAGACTTGTCCGCAGACCCGTCTACCAAGGAGAAACGTGACAGACGAAGCCCTCAGCAGCGCCTACCAGAGCTTGCTCAGCGCCATCGGGGCCGTCGAGCCCCGCATCGCCGAGGCAACGCGTGCGGAGCTCGCCGACCAGCGGACATCGCTGAAGCTCATTGCCTCGGAGAACTACGCCAGCCTGCCGGTGCTCGCGACCATGGGAACGTGGCTCAGCGACAAGTACGCCGAGGGCACCGTCGGTCACCGCTTCTACGCCGGCTGCCAGAACCTCGACACCGTCGAGTCGGTGGCTGCGGAGCACGCCCGCGAACTGTTCGGCGCCGATTACGCCTACGTCCAGCCCCACTCGGGCATCGACGCCAACCTCGTGGCGTTCTGGTCCATCCTCGCCCACCACGTCGAGACCCCGGCACTGGCCGAGCATGGCGTCAAGGGCGTCAACGACCTCTCCGAGGCGGACTGGGAGATCCTGCGACGCCGGTTCGGCGATCAGCGCCTGCTGGGCATGAGCCTGGACGCCGGTGGTCACCTGACCCACGGTTTCCGTCCCAACGTCTCCGGCAAGATGTTCCACCAGCGCTCCTACGGCACCGACCCTGAGACGCAGCTGCTGGACTACGACGCCGTCGCGGCCTCCGCACGCGAGTTCAAGCCCCTGATCCTGGTGGCCGGCTACTCCGCCTACCCGCGACGGGTGAACTTCGCGAAGATGCGCGAGATCGCCGACGAGGTGGGTGCCGTCCTCATGGTCGACATGGCCCACTTCGCCGGTCTCGTAGCCGGCAAGGTCTTCACGGGCGATGAGGATCCTGTCCCGCACGCCCACGTGGTCACCACCACCACCCACAAGTCGCTGCGCGGCCCACGCGGTGGCATGGTGCTGGCCAAGGAGGAGTACGCTCCGGACATCGACCGCGGTTGCCCCATGGTGCTCGGCGGCCCGCTGGGCAATGTCATGGCCGCCAAGGCTGTTGCGCTGGCCGAGGCCCGCACCCCCGCCTTCCAGACCTACGCCCAGACCGTGGTGGACAACGCCAAGGCCCTGGCCGAGGGCCTCATGCGTCGCGGCGCGACGCTGGTCACGGGCGGCACCGACAACCACCTCGTCCTCATGGATGTCCGCAACTTCGGACTTACGGGGCGCCAGGCGGAATCGGCACTGCTGGACACGGGGATCGTCACGAACCGCAACGCGGTGCCGAGCGACCCGAACGGCGCCTGGTACACCACCGGCGTCCGACTCGGTACGCCGGCCCTGACGTCGCGCGGCTTCACCCCCTCGGACATGGATGCCGTGGCCGACATGATCGCCGACGTGCTGACGTCCACGACTGCTCGGCCAACCAAGGAGGGCAAACCAGGCAAGGCACGCTACGACCTCTCCACGGACGTGGCTGAGAGCACACGCTCAGCTGCCGCTGACCTGCTGGCAACCCGACCGCTGTACCCCGGCTTCACCCTCTGAGCTCTGGCAGCCAAGTGAACCGCGCGGGGATGATCCCCGCGCGGTTCTTATGTGTCACGCCCCGCATCCTTTGTGTAACAAATTCCACTGACGCGTGCGCGCGGGGCGCAGGCCCGGTAGCTTCCCCGTCATGGGTGAGGAAAAGGTACAGCAGGCCGACGAGCTCGGCCGTCCGCTTGTCGTGCTGGATGCCGTCGACAAGCACTTCGGCAGCCTGCACGTCCTGAAGGACATCAATCTCACCGTGCACGCCGGTGAGGTGATGGTGGTGATCGGCCCCTCCGGTTCGGGGAAATCGACGCTGTGTCGCGCCATCAACCGGCTGGAGACCATCGACTCCGGGTCGATCACACTCGACGGCCAGAAGCTGCCGGAGGAGGGCAAGGACCTGGCCAAGCTGCGGGCCGACGTCGGCATGGTGTTCCAGTCCTTCAACCTGTTCGCCCACAAGACGATCCTGGAGAACGTCACCCTCGGCCCCATCAGGGTCCGCAAGGTGGACGCGAAGACGGCGAAGAAGGATGCCATGGCCCTGCTCGACCGGGTCGGTGTCGCTGCCCAGGCGGAGAAGTACCCTGCCCAGCTCTCGGGCGGGCAGCAGCAGCGCGTCGCCATCGCCCGTGCTCTGGCCATGCACCCCAAGGTGATGCTCTTCGATGAGCCCACCTCGGCGCTCGACCCGGAGATGATCAACGAGGTCCTCGACGTCATGGTCGGCCTGGCCAAGGACGGCATGACGATGGTGGTGGTGACCCACGAGATGGGATTCGCCCGCAAGGCAGCCCACAGCGTCGTCTTCATGGCCGACGGCGAGATCGTCGAGCAGAGCGACCCGGAAAACTTCTTCACCAACGCCAAGAGCAACCGCGCGCAGGACTTCCTGTCCAAGATCATCCACTGAACCGACCACCCAAGAAGAAAGGCACGACACCATGCGAGCCAAGACACTCATCGCACTCCTTGCCGCCAGCACCATGGCGCTGGCCGGCTGTGGAGGAGACACCACGAACAACGGCACCACTGAGCCCATGGCCAGCGAACCCGTGGCCAGCGCCGATGCCGGGCAGTTCGAAGCAGGCACGACGATGGCGAAGCTGGCCGAGGCCGGCTCGATGAAGATCGGCACCAAGTTCGACCAGCCCGGGTTCGGTCTCAAGGGGCTCTCGGGCGATCCGGAGGGCTTCGACGTGGAGGTGGCGAAGATCATCGCCGGCGCCATGGGGATCTCCGGCGATGGCATCACGTGGGTGGAGACCCCCTCCAAGGTGCGCGAAGAGGTCATCGAGCAGGGCAAGGTCGACATGGTGGTGGCCACCTACACCATCAACGAGAAGCGCGCCGAGCGCATCTCCTTCGCCGGGCCCTACTACGTTGCCGGCCAGCAGTTGATGGTGGCGGCCGACGACGACAAGATCACCGGCCCGGAGTCACTGAAGGACAACCCCGACTCGAAGGTCTGCTCCGTCGTCGGTTCGACACCGGCGGAGAACATCAAGGAGTACCTGGCGAGCGAGAGCCAACTGGTCCTCTTCGACGTCTACGACAAGTGCGCCGATGCCCTGCGCACCGGCCAGGTGCAGGTGGTGACCACGGACAACGTGATCCTGCTCGGCTTCGTCTCCGAATCCGAGGGCAAGTTCAAGCTCACCGGCGACCTGTTCACCGAGGAGCCCTACGGCATCGGCATCCCCAAGGGTGACACGGCATTCTGCGAGTTCATCAACACGACGCTGAAGGACAACGAGGACGCCTACAACAAGGCATGGGAATCCACTGCCGGTTCCGTGGAGGGTGCGGCACCCGCAAAGCTGCCCGCCGCGGCGCCCTGCGCCTGATCAGTTCCAGGGTCGAGCCGTCGATTGTTCACTGCCGGCCACCACGCGGGCAGTGAACAATCGGGGCTGGTCCCGTGCGACATCCTTTAGCCACACACGTTCGAAGGGAGGCCCATGGACGCCATCACCGACAATCTCGACATGTTCGTGAGCGGGTACTGGACCTCGCTCAAGATCTGTCTGATTGCGCTGATCGGTTCTCTCGTGCTGGGGACCGTCATCGCTGCCTTCCGCGTGTCCCCCGTGGCCCCCCTGAGGTGGGTCGGCACCACATGGGTCAACATGATCCGCAACGCCCCCCTGACGGTCCTGCTCTTCTTCTTCGCCTTCGGCCTGCCTGAAATCGGGATCCGGGGAAGCTACTGGTTCTTCGGGGTCTCGGCCCTCATCATCTACACCTCGGCCTTCGTGTGCGAGGCCCTGCGGGCAGGGATCAACTCCGTCTCCAGCGGCCAGGCGGAAGCCGCACGTGCCATCGGCCTGCCGTTCACCGCGACGCTGCGCGAAGTGGTCCTCCCGCAGGCCTTCCGCACATCCGTCCCTCCTCTCGGGAGCGTGTTGATCGCGATGTTCAAGAACAGCGCTGTCCTTGGCGCGTTCGGTGTCGGTGGTGACCTCTTCAGCGTGTCCGACACGCTGACGAGTGCCCAGGGCTACGCGGCGACACCCGTGCTGCTCGGTGTTGCGGTCGGTTACCTGCTCATCACCCTGCCGGCGGCCGGCCTGCTGGCCCTGCTGGAACGCAGAACGGCGATTCTCCGATGAGCGGCGAGATGGTCCTCTACGACGTGCCCGGGCCCCAGGCGAGGCGTCGACAGATCATCCTGGCGATCGTGGTCGGTGTCGTCGCCCTCGGTGTGATTGCGCTCGTGCTGCAGCGCCTCGACGCGCAGGGGCAGTTCGCGGCCAAGTTGTGGGATCCACTGGTCAACCCGGCCGACGAGAACTTCGCCGCAGTGTGGGCCCTCATCGGAGGGGGCTTCGTCAACACCATGAAGGCCGCCGCCCTGGCCATCGCCTTCTCGCTCGCGGTGGGCACGATTATCGGGGTGGCCCGGTTGATGCTGGGCAGGTGGAGCAAGATCCCTGTCGTCGGCTTCATCGAACTCTTCCGCGGACTCCCCGTGGTCATCTCGATCTACTTCGCCTCGCGGGTGCTACCCGACCTGGGGGTGGACCTGTCGGGATGGCCCGGCGGCGAGGGCCTCTGGTTCGTGGTGATTGGCCTGACCGCCTACAACTCCGTAATCCTGGCCGAGATCCTGCGCTCGGGCGTCAACGCCCTGCCCCGTGGTCAGAGCGAGGCGGCCTCCGCGATCGGTCTCAGCCGCCTGCAGACGATGATGATCATCCTGCTGCCACAGGCCGTGCGCATCATGCTCCCGGCACTGATCTCGCAGCTCGTGGTGATCCTCAAGGACACCTCGCTGGCGGCGGTGTTGGGCGTGTACCCGGAGCTGTTGAACTCGGCCAAGTACATCTACCTCAACCTCAAGAACCCGATCCAGTCGCTGTTCGTGGTGGGCACCATCTTCGTGGTGATCAACTTCGGCCTGTCGAAGCTGGCGGGGTGGGTCGAGAACCGGCTCTCGCACAGTCGTCGCTCGCCCGGCGAGGACACCGACGCCGAAGTCCGCTACATCACCGACACCGCCGAGCTGGCCCAGTAGTCCCTTCCCCCGCGTCAGCGGGCGAACAACAGCCCCTGGACCGTGTGGATGAACTGGGTCAGGGAGACGGGCAGATCCTGCAGGTGCCAGGTGGCGGGTGCGTGGTACCAGTCGATGGTGGTGGGATCCGGCGCCTGATCGTCCTCGTCAGCCTGCACCATGGCTGCGAGCCAGCGATCCTTGCCGCCCAGGACGACGGCATAGGGCAGCACTCGGGAGATCTCCTCGATCTCGCGCCCCTTCGGCATCTCCGTCGAGGGATGCGTTGCCAGCAGCAACGACAGTGCCGAGAGCCCCTCCAACAACTGGGAGCCCTTGACCGTGCGCCGCGGCATGCGGTCGGCGACCCAGACCAGGGCGGCTGCCAGCAGCAGGAGGACGAGCGCAAGGAGGCCCAGGTTGGTGAGAGCGACGAGTGCAACTGCCAGCGCGACGGCGATGCCGGTGCCAACGAGGCCGCGGGTCCGCCACTGGTTGCGGGTGGCATCGGGGCGCACCTCGAACCAGCCACGGCTCACGACCTCGTCGTACAACGAGCTCTGGACATCCGCGATGACCGGCGCGAGGGTGGCGGGGAGCTGAGACACGAGCGTCAGTCCGCCGATGGGGGCAATCGCCTCGAGGATGACGCGCTCGTAGCCGAACAGTCCCTCCTCGGAGCGTGTCGTGCGCGTCAACGACCAGTCGAGGAGGCCATGGCCGGAGCGCGGCTGCTCGGTGATGAGCAGGTGTCCGCGGACGGCCAGGTCCAGCAGGGTGGCGGTGACGTCGACGGGATCGACGCGTTCATCCGCGACCGTGCCCACCAGTCCGGGCCGCAGCCCCTCACCGGTGTCAAAGACGGACTCACCGGGGCCAACCGGGCGGAAGGTGCCCGCGGGGGGCACGGTGCCGGGAGCGGCAGCATCGATGCCCGTGCGGCGGTACAACTGCCAGAGCAGCGCCGCCCCCAGGAGCAGGACACCCAGTGCAATGGCAACCGTCACAGGGGTCAGGACAAACGCCTTGTCAAGGCTCCACTCCGTGACGACGGTGGCGGTGGGCTGCACGGCCTGGGCCGCCACACCCACCGTCCACGTGACCTGCTCACCCTGGCCGCGGGCGGCGGTCTGGAAACTTGGCATGGGCGACTCCGTGGTGCCGCCGGTGTAGACGTCGCACTTGTCCGGGGTTCCCGGTGGGCCTGCCGTGCAGTCCACCAGCTCCGGGATCGCGGGCACGCGAAGGGTGCCGCTGACCTGCTCCGCCTGCACGGACAGCCCCTGCAGCGCTCTCCACGTCATCAGCGTCAGTGGACCCGAGGAGCTCTCCTCCGCGCGGGTGGCACCCACCACGTTGTAGCTGATGACCACGTCCTGTCCGATCGCCGCCGACGTGTCCACCGTGATGACGACGTAGTCGCCATCCGTCGTCACCTCCGTCAGTGCGTCGGCACCGGCAGTGGTGGCTGTGACGTCGGTCACCTCATAGGTGTAGTGGCTGTCGTCGTCGATGCGCTGCTTAGTGGCGATGCGCTGCACCAGTGCATCCGGTGCGGCATCAAAAGCCAGGGTCTCGGTGACAGCGAGACGCCCATCGGCGCCGAGGACGCCGTCGAAAACAAACGACGAGGCCCCCGGATCGTCGGCGCGGGCAGTACCCACACCCGCCAGGACGAGGATTCCCGTCAGCAGGGTCGCGAGGGTGGCGCGCACACAGCGCTGGGGATGCTGGGACAAGGCTTCGTCTCCTGGTGCAACAAGGGTGTGAGCTGACGCTACCGCAGCTTGGCGTCCAGACGCCTCACATCCGGCTCCCGACGAGCCCTTCGGGAGGCTAGCCTGAACCCCATGACCCACCCCGGATTCCCGCCTCAGCCCGGTTTCCGACCGCAGCCGGGACAGTTCTCACCCCAGCAGCGCCCGACGGGGTGGCAGCCGCCCGTCCAGAACTTCCGTGGCGGCGGACCCACCTGGCAGCCAGCCCCCACGCGCCCGCGCAAGCAGCGCTCCCCACTCACCGCGCTCCTGTTCGCCGGCATCATTCTGGTGGCTCTCCTCGGCTACGCCTTCTCGTCGCAGCCCGGCAATGACGTCGTGGAGTCGAACTACCAGAACGAGGACTACGTCCTGCCACGCACCGACGACTCCGTGTCGCGCATCCCCATCCCCGAGTACGAGTCGGAGATCCTTCAGTGGCTGCAGGACAACACCCTCTACCCCGAGACGCTGGCAGCACCGGTGCGGTGCGACGTTGCCGCTCTCACGAATGCGAAGGCCCTCAGCGACGCGCAACTGCAGGCACGGATGCGCAGTTATGTGGGGTGCCTCACTCGGGTCTGGGGACCGGCGCTGGAGGCCTCCGGCCACGAGGCCTACCAGCCCACGCTGTACGTCTACCCGGCCGGTGGCGAGGTCACCACAAGCTGCGGGACGCAGGGCTCCCTCAACGCCTTCTATTGCGGGGCGGACCAGAACCTCTACCTGGCCGCGGACATTCTGCGGATCCTCCCGACGGACGCGGCAGAGGCACCCGAGGCGCTGGACCTGGTGATCGCCCACGAGTACGGGCACGCCGTCCAGGGCAGGACCGGCGTCTTCGCCGCCTCGCAGTACCTCGCGCAGGACTCCACGTCGGACTCCGGCGCCCGGGAGGTCAGCCGCAGGGTGGAGCTGCAGGCCGACTGCTTCGCCGGCACCGCCATCAACTCGGTCTCGGACAGCATGAATCTGGGTGAGCAGGGCCGCACCAGCGTGGGGGACATCAGCTACGAGATCGGGGACGACCGGCTCGCGGAACGCTTCGACCAGCCCATCGAGGAGGGCGATCACGGGACTGGGGAGAACCGGCGTCTGTGGGCCACGCGTGGCCTCGATGGTGGCCAACTGACAGGCTGCAACACCTTCGTCGCCCCCACATCAGAGGTGCGCTGAGGGTGTCAGCGCCGCAATGACGCCACCGCGGTGGCTGCCACGCCCTCGCCCCGGCCGGTGAAACCCAACCCGTCCGTGGTGGTGGCTGACACCGCCACGGGGGCCCCCAGTGCGGCGGACAGCACGGCCTCAGCCTCGCAGCGTCGCGCCATCAGACGCGGCCGGTCGCCGATGACTTGGACGGCCACATTGTCCACCTCGAAGCCGGCCGCCCTCACTCGACGCGCGGTCTCCTCGACAAAAGCAACACCACTGGCCCCCGCCCATTGGGGCTCAGCGGTGCCGAAGTTGCTGCCGAGATCCCCCAGGCCCGCCGCTGCCAATAAGGCGTCACAGACCGCGTGAGCGGCGACGTCGCCGTCGGAGTGACCGGCAAGTCCCTCCCGCTCGTCGGGGAAATGCAGTCCCGCCACCCACATGGGCACACCGGGACTGAGTCTGTGGACGTCGGTACCCATGCCCACTCGCTGGCTCATTGCATTCCTCCCGCGGCAAGGATGGCCCCCGCCAACAGCATGTCGACGGGTTCGGTGATCTTCAGGGAGTGTCGGTGGCCCTCCACCAACACCACGCGCGCCCCCAGCGCCTCGCAGACCGAGGCGTCGTCGGTGACCTCGACCCCAGTGTCGTGAACGTGCAGGTGTGCGGCGCTCAGCGCCCCCAACCGGAAACCCTGGGGGGTCTGCACGGCACGCAGGCGCGACCGGTCCACCACGACCGACGACATCGCGGAGCCCTCACGAATGGAGTCGATGACTGGCACCGTGGGCACCACCGCCTCAGCCCCGCCGAGGAGTGCGGCCACGACGCGGAGCACCACCCCCGGGGGGACGAGCGGCCGGGCCGCATCGTGCACGAGAACCATCGCTTCGTCACCCTCACCGGCCAGCGCAGCCAGCGCGAGGCGAACCGAGTCCTGACGTCGCGGACCTCCCGTCACACACTGCACGGGCACAGAGGCACCAATCAACGCATCCTCGAACGCCTGCTGGTGACCATCGGGGACAGTGACGACGACGCGGTTGACGCCTGCGGCACCGAGGCCGTCGATGCATCGCCGCACGAGCGATGTGCCGTTGAGCTCGACCAGCGCCTTCGGCAGGATGGCTCCGAGCCGGGAACCAGAACCGGCCGCCACCACGATGGCGACGACCGGTTCAGTGAGTTGCGGCTGCGTGTTCAGGAAGCCAGGACCTCTTCGAGGAGGACCTCGGCCCGCTCTTGCTCGACGTCCTCGGCGAGTGCGAGCTCCGCCACGAGGATGCTGCGGGCCTTGGCCAGCATGCGCTTCTCACCAGCGGAGAGTCCCTTGTCCCGGTCGCGGCGCCACAGGTCGCGCACCACTTCCGAGACCTTGATCACGTTCCCGGAGTGCAGCTTCTCCAGGTTCGCCTTGTAGCGGCGAGACCAGTTGGTCGGTTCTTCCGTGTGTTCTGCCCGCAGTACGGAGAACACCCGTTCCAGCCCTTCGGCATCCACCACGTCCCTCACCCCGACGAGGTCGAGGTTGTCCGAAGGCACCCTCACCACGAGGTCATTTTGTCCGAGGATGCGCAGCACAAGGTAGAGACGGTCCTCTCCCTTGATCTGCCGAGTTTCAATGTCTTCGATGAGTGCGGCCCCATGATTGGGGTACACCACCGTTTCACCGACCGAGAAAGTCATATATTTGGCCCCTTTCCACAAGCAATTCTAGCACGACACGCCGACACAGTGTGGCCACGAGCTTGCGGAAGGCGTAGTGTGCCCCCTTTTTCATCGCGAGTCGTTACACGCCCCGTGCCGGTGGTTGCGGTTAGGATTGCGGCGACCGCCCATCTGAAGAGGACTTTGATGACCATGCCCACTCGCCGTCGCATCGGCACCTCTCTCGCTGCCCTGGC
>JBBSRQ010000052.1:0-16815 GCA_038242845.1 Propionibacteriales bacterium
GCTCATCGCCAAAAGGGGCATCCTCCGGCCGAGCCGGTCACTGAGGGGACCGATGAGCAGCTGGCCCAGGGCGAACCCCAGGGTGGTGGCGGACAGTGTGATCTGGACCTGTGCGTCACTGATGAGCAGATCCGCCTTGAGAGCGGGGAAGGCAGGCAGGTACAGGTCGATGGTGAACGGCCCCAGCGCCGTCAGGAGACCGAGCGTGACGATGATGGCCAGCCGACGGCGGGGGCTGAAACGGTCGCCGAGTTGGGCCGACATCTGTCCTCCAGAGGAGTGGGGTGGTGAGGGAAAGCAAAAGCCGCCCCGACGCGGGGGGCGGCAACGGTGCAACTGGGTCACCCTACGCCACTTTGTGCCCATGGTTGTATTGCGGGCATGAGTCACAACCCCGCCGTTGCCCACACCACCCACCCTGTCCCGCTGTCCATCCTCGACCTGGTCTCGGTGTCCACGGGCCAGTCTGTCGGCGACGCCATCGAGGCCTCCATGCGATCCGTCGAAGCGGCGGACGCGCTCGGATACCAGCGCGTGTGGTTCGCCGAGCACCACAACACTTCAGCCGTGGCGTCGTCATCGACGGCGGTGCTCGTCGGGCAGGCCGCCGCCCGGACGAAGCGCATCGTCGTCGGCTCCGGGGGTGTCATGCTCCCCAACCACGCCCCCCTGATGGTGGCCGAGGACTACGGCACGCTCGGGGCAATGCACCCGGGACGGGTGGAGCTGGGGTTGGGGCGCGCCCCCGGCACCGACATGGTCACCGCCAAAGCGCTGGCCCGCTCCGACGGCTCCCCCAACGCCTTCGTCGCCAACGTCACAGACCTGTACGACTGGATGGACAGCGGTGTCGCCGCCTCCGGGCTGCGCGCAGGCGTGGCAGCCGGGACGCACGTCCCGATGTGGATTCTTGGTTCCTCCACCGCCGGGGCACAGATCGCCGCGCACATGGGCCTGCCCTACTCGTTCGCCTCCCACTTCGCACCCGATGCCCTGTTGCAGGCCATCGAGGTCTACCGCAGCCGGTTCAACCCCGATGCACCCACCGCGCAGATCGCGGAGCCGAGGGTGATGGTGGGCGTCAATGTCCTGGCCTGCGATGACGACGCTGAGGCGCACCACCAGTTCACGACGGTGCAGCGGATGTTCCTGTCGATGCGCCGCAGCGGCGGTCGGGATGCGTTGATGCCCCCCGGCGAGGTGGAAGCCACCGAGCAGGAGATGGCCATGATGGAGCACATGCTGCAGGTCAGTGCCATCGGCTCCCCGGACCGCGTCGTCAGCCAGCTCAACGCGCTGGTGGAGCTGACGGAAGCCGACGAGCTCATCACCGTCACCTACGCCCACGATCCGCAGGTCAGGATCCACTCGCAGGAACTGGTGGCGAAGGCCTGGGGCCTCACTGCCTGACGCCTGAGCAGCTCGCGCGACGCACCAGCATGGCTAGAGTGGGTGAGCGTGAGCTACGACCTGTTCGGGAATCCCGATCCGCAGCCGGCGCGGCCGGTCGGTTCGCTCGGTGACGCACGCCTCGAGGGAGCACCCCTGCCGGTTCGGATGCGTCCGCGCACACTCGAGGAGATCGTCGGGCAACAGCACCTGCTGGGTCCGGGGGCGCCACTGCGACGACTCGTGTCCGGGCAGCCCATGAGCGTTTTCCTGTGGGGGCCGCCGGGGGTGGGCAAGACCACGCTCGCCTCCATCGTCTCCCGCGCCTCCGGTGCCCGCTTCGTCGAAATCTCCGCCGTCACCGCAGGTGTCAAGGAGTTGCGCACCGAACTCGACAAGGCTCGCCGGGAACTGGAACGCGGAACCTCCACGGTGCTGTTCATCGACGAGGTGCACCGCTTCTCCAAGACGCAGCAGGACGTGCTGCTGCCCGCAGTGGAGAATCGCATCGTCACGCTCATCGCCGCCACCACGGAGAACCCGTCGTTCTCGGTGATCTCGCCCCTGCTGTCGCGCTCCCTGCTGCTGCGCCTGAAGCCGCTGACAGCCGAGGACATCGGAGATCTCATCGACCGTGCCGTCACCGACGAGCGCGGACTGGCAGGCGCGGTGTCGCTGACGAAGGCGGCCCGGGACGATCTGGTCCGGATGGCCCAGGGCGACGCCCGCCGGGCACTGACGTTCCTCGAGGAGGCGGGGGCCGGGGCTGTCGCGCTGGGGCAGGAAGAGATCTCCCAGGACGTCCTGGCCCAGGCGGTCGACCGTGCCGCAGTCCGCTACGACAGGCAGGGCGACCAGCACTACGACATCATCAGCGCCTTCATCAAGTCCATCCGTGGCTCCGACGTCGACGCCTCACTGCACTACCTCGCCCGCATGCTGGAGGCCGGCGAGGACCCCCGGTTCATCGCCCGGCGTCTCATGATCTCCGCGTCCGAGGACATCGGCATGGCCGCCTCAGGTGTGCTGCAGACCTGCGTGGCGGCCGCACAGGCGGTGCAACTCCTCGGCATGCCTGAGGCCCGGCTCACCCTCGCCCACGCCACGGTGGCGGCCGCCTCCGCACCCAAGAGCAACGCGGCCTACCAGGCCATCAACGCGGCCACCGCGGACATCCGGGCAGGCAAGGGCGGCGACGTCCCCAGCCACCTGCGCGATGCCCACTACGCCGGCGCCGAATCCCTGGGCCACGGCAAGGGGTACCGCTACCCCCACGATTTCCCACACTCCCTGGTCGCCCAGGACTACCTCCCCGAGGACCTGCGGGGCACCCGTTACTATCAACCCACCGACCACGGCGCGGAGGCTGCGGTGGGTGAGCGCCTGGCATGGGCGGCCGAACAGGTCAGTGGGCGCCCCTCGTCGGCTAGAGTTGCGCCGAATCAATCGTGAGAGTTGGAGATCCCGCATGACCGTGACCCTTGGACAGGTGGCCGCAATCGTGGCTGCGATCGCCCTCTGCGCACTGGTGGCCTTCTGCGCCATCCCCCTGCTCAAACTTGGGAGGGTGCTCGAGGAGCTGCGGCTAGCGGTGCGAGACATCGGCCACAACTCGGTCCCGATCCTGCAGGAGCTGAAGGGCACCGTCGAGGCCACCAACGACGAGATCGCCAAGATCAGCCTCGTCACCGAGGACGTCTCCAAGGTGTCCGGGCACGCCACCGTGGTCAGCGAGAACGCGGCGCAGATGTCGCAGCTCTTCGCAGCAACCCTGGGCGGCCCCATGGTCAGGACCGCGGCGTTCAGCTATGGCGTGCGCAGCGCGCTGAAGGGTCGCAGGAAGAAGTGAAGAAGATCTTCTGGATGGTGGTGGGAGCCGCCCTCGCCGCGTTCGTCATCACCCGCGGCCGGGCGCTGCTGCGCCGTCTGACCCCCACGGGCATTGCGGCACAGGTCGAGCGGCGTGGCAACGAGGCCGCTGCAGGCTTCGGCGACTTCTACGCCACATTCAAGGCCGCCAGCCAGGCCCGCGAGGCCGAGCTGCGCCGCGAACTGAACATCGAAGCCTCCTGAGACTTCACCACAAACCCGAGGGACAACACACATCATGAAGACCTCCGACATCCGGAGCCGGTTCATCAGCTTCTTTGAGCGCAATGGCCACACCGTGGTCCCCAGCAGCTCGCTGCTGTACAACGACCCCACGCTCCTGTTCGTGAACGCCGGCATGGTGCCCTTCAAGCCGTACTTCCTCGGCGAGGAGAAGGCGCCTTATCGGCGTGCCGTCTCCGTCCAGAAGTGTGTCCGCACCCTCGACATCGAGGAGGTGGGCGTCACCACCCGCCACGGCACGTTCTTCCAGATGAACGGCAACTTCTCGTTCGGCGACTACTTCAAGGAAGAGGCCATTGCCTTCGCCTTCGAACTCGTCACGGGCAGCGTCGCTGAGGGCAACTGGGGCTTTGACGCCGACAAGGTGTGGGTGACAGCCCTGCATGGCGACAACGAGACCATCGACCTGTGGCAGCGCGTCGGCATTCCCCGCGCACGCATCCAGGAGCGTGGACTCAAGGACAATTACTGGCACATGGGTGTCCCCGGCCCGGGAGGGCCCTGCTCGGAGATCTACATCGACCGTGGCCCCGCCTTCGGTCCCGACGGTGGGCCCGAGGCGGACGAGGACCGCTTCCTCGAGATCTGGAACCTCGTGTTCCAGACCGAGGAACTCTCCGCGGTCCGCGCCAAGGACGACTTCGACGTGGCCCGTCCGCTGGCCACGCGCAACATCGACACCGGCTGCGGGCTGGAGCGCACCGCGCTACTGCTGCAGGGTGTGGCCAACATGTACGAGATCGACGAGGTGTTCCCCGTCATCCAACGCGCCTCCGAGCTGGCGGGGCGCCGCTACGGGGCGGACCCGGCCGATGACATCCGCTTCCGCGTGGTGGCCGACCACGTCCGCAGCTCGCTGATGCTGATGACCGACGGTGTCACGCCCGGCAACGAGGCCCGTGGCTACGTGCTTCGGCGACTCATGCGCCGCAGCATCCGCGCCATGCGCCTGCTGGGTGTCGGGGACAGGGTGCTCGGCGAACTGCTGCCCGTCAGCCGCGACGCCATGCGCAGGTCCTACCCGGAGATCGATACCGCCTGGGACCGGATCGTAGACGCCGCTGCCACCGAGGAGGACTCCTTCCGACGCACCCTGTCATCCGGGACCCTCATCCTTGAGAGCGCCGCCGCCCGGGCGAAGCAGTCAGGTGAGACCTCGCTGCCGGCCGAACAGGTGTTCCAGCTGCACGACACCTACGGCTTCCCCGTCGACCTCACCATGGAGATGGCAGCCGAACAAGGCCTGGCCGTCGACCGGGTGAAGTTCAACGCCCTCATGACGGAGCAGAAGGAGCGCGCCCGCGCCGACGCGAAGTCCAAGAAGGGCGGCGCCGCCAGCACCGAGGCATACCGCCAGATCCGCGACGCGGGGGAGGTGCCGTTCCTCGGCTACACCGACCTCGACATCGAGACCCACGTCGCCGGGATCATCGCCGACGGCGCCGTCACTGACCGGGCCGGCGACGGTGACGTCGTCGAGGTGGTGCTGGCAGAGACCCCGTTCTATGCGGAGGCCGGTGGCCAGGACGCCGACCACGGCACCATCACCGGCGACGGGTACACCCTGGATGTCCTCGACGTCCAGCGCCCCGTCCCCGGACTGGCGGTCCACCGCGTCCGGGTGCTCGGCGAGCTTGCCTCCGGGTCCCACGCCCGCGCCGTCGTTGACGCCGAGGCGCGCCGCGGCTCCTGCCAGGCGCACACGGCCACCCACATCATCCACGCCGCGCTGCGAGAACTCGTGGGCCCCACCGCCACCCAGGCCGGCTCCTACAACAAGCCGGGCTACATGCGCTTCGACTACTCCGCACCCCACGGGATGTCGGTGGCGCTGCGCCAGGAGGTTGAGCAGCGGGCCAACGGGGCCATCCGCGACTCCTTCGAGGTGACGTCGGCGTCCATGAAAATCGAGGACGCCATGGCCATGGGAGCCATGGCCATGTTCGGCGAGAAGTACCCACCGGTGGTGCGCATGGTCGAGTTCGCCGGAGCGTGGTCGCGGGAACTGTGCGGTGGCACCCACGTGCCCAACACCAGCCAGATCGGTGTCCTGAACCTCGTGGCGGAGGCGTCCATCGGCTCCGGTGTCCGGCGGGTGGAGGCGCTAGTGGCTGAGGACGCCTTCCAGCGCTTCGCAGCCGAGCGCGCGCTCGTGAACACCCTGACCGACACCCTGCGGGTGCAACCGGACCAGGTGGTGCCGCGGGTGGAGAAACTCATCGCCCAGCTGAAGGATGCCGAGAAGCAGATCGCGGCACTGCGCGCCGCTGAGCTGCGGACCAATGCCGGAGAGCTGACGGCACAGGCACGCGACATCGCCGGTGTGCAGTACCTCGGTGTGGAGTTGGCGGGTGTCTCCGGGGGGGACCTCCGGACCTTAGCCACGGACCTGCGGGACCGGCTGGGCAGCCAGCCCTGCGTCGTCGCACTCATCGGCGGCTCCGCCGGCAAGGCTGCAGCACTGGTGGCCACCAACGATGCGGCCCGCGGGCTCGGCATCAGGGCTGGTCAGCTCATCACGAAGGCCTGTGCTGAACTGGGTGGCAAGGGTGGTGGCCGCGACGACATGGCACAGGGCGGCGGCACCCAGCCGGAGGCCGCACCCCGCGCGCTGGCCGCCATCGAGTCGGCGTTGACACATCGTGGCTGATGCTCCCGACGGAGGCCGGCTGGGCATCGACTGGGGCAAGGCACGCATTGGCGTGTCGGCATGCAACCGGGGCACCACCATCGCCTACCCCGTGGAGACCGTGGCGGCCGGAGGCCAGGAGATGCAACGACTCGTGGCACTGGTTCGGGAGTACGAGCCGGGGGCCATCTACGTGGGCCTCCCGCTCACCCTTGCCGGTGAGCGCCAGCAAGCCGCGCAGTTCACCACGGCCAAGGCGGTGGCACTCGCGGAACTGGTGGCGCCCGTGCCCGTGAGACTGATCGACGAGCGCATGAGCACCGCATCGGCGTCTCGTAGCCTGAGCGGGGCGGGGCACCGCGTCAAGCAGCAGCGACGCATCATTGACCAGGCAGCAGCAGTGGAAATCCTGCAGCGGGCCATCGAGTGGGAGACACGCACGTCGTCACTCGCCGGTGAGTCCGTCAAAGAAGGAGAAGCATCGTGAGCCCAGCGTTCGTCGACAATGACGGCCGGTTCAACTGGCGCAAGATCGGCTACCACGCGCGCAGCACGTTCGCCGTGCTGCTGTCGGTGGCCATCCTGGTGGGCGGGGGGCTCTTCGTCTACAACAAGGCCGAGGACGCCTGGGTCTCCTGGCGGACGGAGGACGATTTCATCGGCGACGGCGTCAAGGACGTCACCGTCACCGTCCCGGCGGGCGCCAGCGTCACGCAGATCGGCGACGTCCTCGTCGATGCCGGTGTCATCAAGTCCACGGGGACGTTCCGCAAGGTGGCGGCCAAAGACCCGGAGGCCGCCAATCTTCGGCCGGGACGCTACACGCTCCGCACCGAACTGCCCGCCAGAGCGGCGTTGGAGATGATGCTGGACCCCGAGAACCTCGTGGTGATCGACGTGACACTGCCGGAGGGCTTCACAGTGGGACGCCAGTGGACCTACATCCAGCAGCAACTCGCAGAGGATGGCATCACCATCACGCGGGAGGAACTGGCCGCGGGCGTGAAACCTGAGGAACTGGACCTGCCGCTGTGGTCGCGCGGCAAGGTCGAGGGATTCATGTTCCCCGACACCTACCAGGTGGCTGAACCCGTCGATGCGTTGCGCATCTTCCGCACCCAGGTGGCGCGGTTCAAAGCGGTAACCGATGAACTGAACTTTGCCCGCGACGCGGAGGCCATGGGCATGGACCCGTTCGACGTGTTGACCATCGCCTCCATCGTCGAGCGTGAGGTGAACAAGGCGGAGTACCGCCCCATGGTCGCCGCCGTCATCGCGAACCGGATCGAGGTGGGCATGCCGCTGCAGATGGACTCGACCGTGCACTACGCGCTGCAGGACTTCAGCAAGGTCACCACCACGTCCGAGGACCGCGCCGTCGATTCGCCGTACAACACCTACCGCCACACCGGACTGCCACCCGGTGCCATCAGCAATCCCGGCAAGGCGGCGTTGGACGCCGCTGTCCATCCGGGGGAGACCGACGCCCTCTACTTCGTGACCGTCGACCTCGACACGGGCGAAACGTTGTTCGCCCCCACCCTGGCGGCACACGAGGCCAACGTGGCCAAGTTCCAGCAGTGGTGCACCGCAAACCCTGGCCGCTGTTGATGCGCGGACGAGTGTCAATCTGATGAAGTGTGCGCTGATCGGCGACCCCGCCGAGCACTCGCTGTCGCCGGCCATCCACCGCGACGGGTACGCACGGCTGGGGCTGGACTGGAGCTACGACGCCATCACGGTGACACCCGCGCACCTGGAGGGGTTCGTCGCCGACTGCCTTGCCAACGACGCCTGGGTGGGTCTGGGCGTGACGGCGCCCCACAAGGAAGCCATCCTGGAGTTCGGGGAGCCGGACCACGTCACGCGCCTCGTCGGCGCCGGCAACACACTTCTCTTCCATGACCGCACTGCGGGGACTCCACCCACCGTGCACAACACCGACGTGCCCGGCTTCGTCCGGGCCTGGCGGGCGCGTGGACTGGACCTGCCGCGCAGCGCGGCCATCGTCGGCAACGGGGCGACGGCCCGCTCCCTGCTGGTGGCGCTGGCCGGCCTCCACGTGCGGCAGGTGGTGGTGCTTGCACGCGACCCCGCCCGCGCCGCCCGCACCGTGGAACTCGGCATTGCCCTGGGCGTGGACACAACCGCCCAACCCCTGGACCACCACCTCCCTGACCTGGACCTGGTGGCCACCACCATCCCCGCCGAAGCCACTGCACCCCACGCGCAGGCCTGGGCAGACGCGGCGCAGTACCTCTTCGACGCCGTGTACCACCCCTGGCCGACGCCGCTGGGGGCAGCGGCCGCAGGACATCACAGCGTCCTGACCGGCCTGGACCTGCTGGCAGGCCAGGCCGTCGACCAGTTCCACCTGCTCACGGGTGGCACCGTCACCTTTGACGACTGCCACGCAGCCGCGGTGGAAGAGCTCCAGCGCCGCGGCGCTTTGATGGAAGAATGACGCGCATGCTCAGATACCTGACCGCCGGAGAATCGCACGGCCAAGCACTGATCGCCACCATGGAGGGCATCCCCGCACACGTCCGCGTGGGCGTGGAGGAGATCAGCCGCAACCTCGCCCGCCGCAAGCTGGGGGTGGGTCGTGGCGCCCGAATGAAGTTCGAGACCGACGAACTTACGCTGCTGGCCGGCTTCCGGCACGGCGAAACGCTCGGATCCCCCGTCGCCATCCAGATCGGCAACACCGAGTGGCCCAAGTGGGAGCAGGTGATGGCACCCGGGGAGGTGGACGAGGACGTGCTGGCGGAACTGGCGCGCAACGCCAAGCTGACCCGTCCCCGCCCCGGACACGCCGACCTCGCCGGCATGCAGAAGTATGACTTCGACGAGGCCCGGCCCATCCTGGAGCGCGCCTCCGCACGGGAGACCGCCGCACGCGTCGCGCTCGGCACCATCGCGCAGGCCTTTCTGGAACAGGCCCTGGGCGTCCGGGTGCTGAGCCATGTCGTCGAGCTGGGTCCCGTCCGGGCGACCCGCAGCGACCTGCCCCGCCCCGAGGATCTGGAGCTCATCGACGCCGACCCCGCCCGCTGCTTCGACGAGGACGCCTCCGCCGCCATGCTGGCGGAGGTGGAAGCCTGCAAGAAGGAGGGCGACACCATGGGTGGTGTCGTGGAGGTCCTCGCATGGGGCCTGCCCCCCGGCCTCGGATCGCACAGCCAGGGTGATCGCCGCCTCGACTCGAAACTGGCCGGCGCACTGATGGGCATCCAGGCGATCAAGGGCGTCGAGGTGGGTGACGGCTTCGATCTGGCACGGCGTCGCGGCTCCGATGCACAGGACGAGATCGTCCTCGAAGGGGAGCGCATCGCCCGGGCCACGGGTCACTCCGGCGGCACCGAGGGTGGCATGTCCACGGGTGAGGTGCTGCGCGTCCGCGCCGCCATGAAGCCCATTTCCACGATTCCCCGCGCCCTGCGCACCATCGACACCGCCACCGGGGAGGCCGCTGCCGCGCACCACCAGCGCAGCGATGTCTGTGCCGTGCCGGCAGCGGGCGTGGTGGCCGAGGCCATGGTCGCTCTCGTGCTCGCAGAGGCGGTGCTCGAGAAGTTCGGGGGCGACTCGGTGGGTGAGACCCGCCGCAACGCCGAGTCCTACCTGGCGCGGGTGCGCGATCGTGGACTGCAGGTGAGCGGCGCATGAGCACCATTCTCATCGGGGCGCCCGGGGCAGGAAAGAGCTCCGTGGGCCGTCTGCTGGCGGTCAAGCTGGGCACCACCTTCGTCGACGTGGACACCCGCATCGAGGAGGTCGTGGGCAAGCCCATCGCCGAGATCTTCGCCGACGAGGGCGAGGCCCACTTCCGCGAACTGGAGGAGTCCGCCACGCTGGAGCTCATCGAGGGCGACGGCGTCATCTCGCTGGGCGGAGGGGCAGTCCTCAACCCGCGCATCCGCGAGGCACTGGTGGGCCATGACGTGGTGTGGCTCGAGGTGTCGATCTCGCAGGCCACCCGCCGTGTGGGCATGAACACCGTGCGGCCGCTGCTGCTGGGCAATGTGCGCGGCCGGCTCATCGAGCTGCTGCGCGAACGCACCCCGCTGTACCAGGAGGTGGCCACCAGCCGTGTGGCCACGGACAACAAGCGCCCCTCCGAGGTGGCCCAGGAACTGGCCGCCACCAGGGGTGCAGGGCAGTGACAGTGCTGGTGAACTCGGCAGCCGGCCCCTACGAGGTGGTCATCGGCCGGGGCGTGCTCGACGGACTCCCGGCAGCGCTGGAGGGCGCCGACCGCGTGGCCGTCATCGTCTCCGAACCCCTCGTCCACCTGGCCAGCGCGGTGACGGCGCTCACCGAGGGCCGCGCCACCACCGTCATCATCGTTCCCGACGCGGAGGCAGGCAAGACCCCTCAGGTCCTGGCCCGGTGCTGGGACGAGCTGGCTGCCGCCGGGTTCACCCGCAACGACGTCGTCGTGGGGGTGGGTGGGGGAACCGCCACCGACCTCGCCGGCTTCGTCGCGGCCACATGGCTGCGCGGGGTGGACTTCATCTGCATCCCCACCTCCGTGCTCGGGATGGTCGACGCTGCGGTGGGTGGCAAAACCGGCATCAACCTCAACGCCGGCAAGAACCTGGTGGGGGCCTTCCACGAACCGCGCGTGGTGCTGGCCGACCTGTCACTGCTTGACGAGCTGCCACCTGCAGAGGTGGCCTCTGGGATGGCGGAGGTCATCAAGTGTGGCTTCATCGCCGACCCCGACATCCTGCAGCTCGCTGAGTCCGACCTGGCCGACGCCACGAACACCCGATCGGACCGGTTCGCCGAACTGGTCCGGCGCGCCGTCGCCGTCAAGGCAGCCGTCGTCGCCGTGGACCTCACGGAGCGCACCTCCACGGGTGACAGGGTGGGCCGTGAGGCACTCAATTACGGTCACACGCTGGGCCACGCCATTGAGAACCGTGAGGGCTACCGGCTGCGCCACGGCCAGGCCATCAGCATCGGCATGGTGTGGATGGCGGAGGTCTCGAGGCGACTGCTCGGCCTGGGCGGTGACGTCGCCGCGCAGCACCGCAGCCTGCTGGCAGGGCTGGGGCTGCCCACCACCTACGACCGCGACGCCTGGCCGCGTCTACGGGAACTCATGAGTCTGGACAAGAAGGCACGGGGTTCCTCGTTGCGGCTGGTGGGTCTGCGGGCACTGGGGGAGCCGGTGATACTGAACTCCCCGGAGGAGTCGGTGCTCACGCAGTCCTTCGACCGCCTCGCCTGAGCCGTGCACGACGTCGATCATGCAAGAAGCCGGAACCCCGAGGGGTTCCGGCTTCTATGTTTGCCGAGGTCCAAAGACCCGTGGGATCAGCGGTTGTCGTGGCTGTCAGTTGCGTCGTTGAACGCACCTGAGGCGGAGTCCTTGACGTCCTCAACACCCTGCTTGACATTTGCCTTGCCCTGGTCCATCTTGCCCTTGGCCTCGAGGGAATCGTTGTCCGTTGCCTTGCCGAAGCCTTCCTTGGTCTTACCCTTGGCCTCTTCAGCGGCGTTCGAAATCTTGTCGCCCAAACCCATACGTTTGTCCCTTCGTCGACGGCCCCAATCGGCCGCGTTGCAAGCCAAGATACCGGTCAAAGGGGCCATTTCAAGGCGATGGGCAAGAACTGGCGGGAACTCCACCCTTTGGGGTCCTGACGCCGACATGGATGGTTGCTGTCCACGTGGAGCGCGCCGTTGGCCAGCGCAGCCGGGATTGGGTAAACTCACTCGTCGGCCCACCCAAGGCCCTTGATTACTGAGGCGAAAGGGGACGTTGTGGCGTCGACCAACGATCTGAAGAACGGCATGGTGCTCGACCTGGACGGTCAGCTCTGGCAGGTGCTGTTCTTCCAGCACCACAAGCCCGGCAAGGGCAACACCATCGTTCGCACCAAACTGAAGCACGTCCTGTCCGGCAAGATCGTGGACAAGACCTTCAACTCCGACACCAAGGTGGACACCGCCACCGTCGACCGTCGTGACATGCAGTACCTGTACATGGATGGCGATGCCTACGTGTTCATGGACAACACCACCTACGACCAGATCAACGTGCCCGCCGAGACCATCGGCGACGCGGTGGACTACATGCTCGAGAACCAGGTGGCCACCGTCGCCATGCATGACGGCAACCCGTTGTTCATCGAGTTGCCCGCGTCCGTGGAACTGGAGATCACCTACAGCGAGCCCGGTCTGCAGGGCGACCGCTCCACCGGCGGCACCAAGCCGGCAACGCTCGAGACCGGCAAGGTCATCCAGGTGCCCCTGTTCATCACCCAGGGTGAAAAGGTCAAGGTTGACACCCGCGACGGCTCCTACCTCGGCCGCGCCGCCAGTGCCTGAACCCACCAAGCACCACGGTGCCCAGACGAAGGCACGCAAGGCCGCCCTGGACATCATGTACGCGGCGGACCTGCGGGGCGTCGGTCTCGTGGAGACACTGATGGAGGTCCGCTCATTCGGCGAGGCCACCATCCGCGACCTGACCGTCTCCCTGGTCCACGGCGTTGCCTCGAACCAACCGGACATCGACCGCCGGATCTCTGCATCCCTGGCGGGTGGCTGGACGCTGGAGCGCATGCCCGCCGTCGACCGCAACCTGGCACGGATCGCGGTGTTCGAGATCGATCACACCGACACCCCACCCTCGGCGGTCATCGCCGAGGCGGTGAAACTGGCAGCTGATCTGTCCACCGATGACTCCCCACCCTTCCTCAACGGCCTGCTCTCGCGAGCTCTGGCCACGAAGCCACTCGACAACTGACTCACCAAGAGGACACGCATGAGTTCCCAACCCGCAATTCTGGTCTTGGAGGACGGACGCGTATTCCGTGGTCGCTCCTTCGGTGCGCCCGGTGAGACCTTCGGCGAGCTGGTGTTCTCCACCGGCATGTCGGGGTACCAGGAGCTGCTGACCGACCCCAGCTACCACCGCCAGGTGGTGCTCACCACCGCCCCCCACGTCGGCAACACCGGGTGGAACGACGAGGACGGCGAGTCCGCCCGCATCTGGGTGGCCGGGCTGGTCGTGCGCGATGTCTCACCGCGCCCGTCGAACTGGCGCTCCCGGGGCAGTCTCGACGCCGAACTGGCGCGGCAGGGGGTCGTCAGCATCGCCGACATCGACACGCGTGCCCTTACCCGCCACGTCCGGGAGGCCGGCGCCATGCGCGTGGGCATCTCCACCACCGAGACCAGCGCGGAGGGGCTGCTCCAGCGGGTCCTCGACCAACCCCCGATGGCGGGTGCCGACCTCACGTCCGAGGTCACCACGAAGGTGTCGGTCGTCACGCCCGCGGTGGGGGAGAAGCGCTTCACCGTCGCCGCCCTCGACCTCGGGATCAAGTCCATGACCCCCACCCGGCTGGCCGAGCGGGGCATCGAGATGCACCTGCTGCCCGCCACCTCCACCTTCGAGGAGATCACCGCACTGCGCCCCGACGGCGTGTTCTTCTCCAACGGCCCCGGCGACCCATCCACCTCTGAGGGCCCCATCGCACTGCTGCAGCAGGTGCTGGAGGCGGGCATCCCCTACTTCGGTATCTGCTTCGGCAACCAGCTCTTCGGCAGGGCGCTCGGATTCGACACCTACAAGTTGAAGTTCGGCCATCGCGGCCTCAACCAGCCCGTCAAGGACCTCACCACGGGCAAGGTGGAGATCACTGCGCAGAATCACGGCTTTGCCGTCGACGCCCCCATCGGTGAGGACGCGGAGACCCCGTACGGCATCGCCCGCGTCAGCCACATCTGCCTCAACGACAACGTCGTGGAAGGCCTCGAGCTGCGACGTGACGGCGAACTGGTGGCGTTCTCCGTGCAGTACCACCCGGAGGCCGCCGCTGGACCCCACGACTCCACCCACCTTTTCGACCGTTTCACCGCCATGCTGGCCTCGGCCGGGAAGAGGGACGCCTGATGCCCCGTCGCACTGACATCCACTCGATCCTGGTCATCGGGTCCGGCCCCATCGTGATCGGCCAGGCCTGCGAGTTCGACTACTCCGGTACCCAGGCCTGCCGCGTGCTGCGCGAGGAGGGCTTCCGGGTCATCCTCGTCAACTCCAACCCGGCCACCATCATGACGGACCCGGACTTCGCGGACGCCACCTATGTGGAGCCGATCACGCCGGAGTTCGTGGAGGCCGTCATCGCGAAGGAACGCCCCGACGCGGTGCTGGCCACCCTGGGCGGGCAGACGGCGCTCAACGCCGCCATCTCGCTGCACGACAACGGTGTGCTGGCCAAGTACGGCTGTGAGCTCATCGGCGCCTCCGTCGAGGCCATCCAACGCGGTGAGGATCGGCAGCAGTTCAAGGAGATCGTCGCCTCCCTCACCGACATCCCCGGGGGCACACCGGAATCCGCGCAGTCCCACATCTGCCACTCCATGGACGAGGTGCTGGAGGCCGCCGACAAGCTGGGGTACCCGGTCGTGGTGCGGCCCAGCTTCACCATGGGCGGTGTCGGTTCCGGCTTCGCCCACACCCCCGAGGAACTGCGACAGATCGCTGGCGCGGGCCTGTCCGCCAGCCCCGTCACCGAGGTCCTCATCGAGGAGTCCATCATGGGCTGGAAGGAGTTCGAACTGGAGCTGATGCGCGACACCGCCGACAACGTGGTGATCATCTGCTCCATCGAGAACTTCGACCCCATGGGCGTACACACCGGCGACTCCATCACGGTGGCCCCCGCCATGACGCTGACGGACCGCGAGTACCAGCGGATGCGCGACGTCGGCATCGCCATCATCCGGGCCGTGGGCGTGGACACCGGCGGCTGCAACATCCAGTTCGCCATCAATCCCGACGACGGCCGCATGATCGTCATCGAGATGAACCCGCGCGTCTCCCGCTCCTCTGCGCTCGCGTCGAAGGCCACGGGGTTCCCCATCGCCAAGATCGCCGCCAAGGTCGCCGTCGGCTACACACTCGACGAGATCCCCAACGACATCACGCAGCAGACCCCGGCCAGCTTCGAGCCAGCCATCGACTACGTCATCGTGAAGGTGCCCAGGTTCGCCTTCGAGAAGTTCCCCGCCGCCGACCCGCGGCTGACCACCCACATGAAGTCGGTGGGTGAGGTGATGGCCATCGGACGCAACTTCACGGAGGCGCTCGGCAAGGCGCTGCGCTCACTGGAGGACAAGGACGCGCCCTTCGCGTTCGCCGCATCACCCACCCGCTCCGTCCCCGAACTGCTGGAGCTCGCCAGCCAGCCGCATGACGGACGAATCCGGCTCGTGATGAATGCGCTGCTGCAGGGCGCGACGTCGGAGCAGGTGTACGAGTCCACGAAGATTGACCCATGGTTCCTGCACCAGCTGGAACTGATGCGCGACCTCGCGCTCGAGGTGCGCGATGCCAAGGAGTTGACCGCCGACCTGCTGCGGAAGGCCAAGCGGCACGGCTTCTCCGACGAGCAGGTGGCGCACCTGCGCAACCTCAGCACCGAGGTGGTGCGCGGCGTCCGCTGGGCGCTCGGCATCCGCCCCGTCTTCAAGTCCGTCGACACGTGCGCAGCCGAGTTCGAGGCGCACACCCCGTACATGTACAGCTCCTACGACGAGGAGACGGAGGTGCCGACGCGCAGCAGGCCGGCCGTCATCATCCTCGGCTCCGGGCCCAACCGCATCGGCCAGGGCATCGAGTTCGACTACTCCTGCGTGCACGCCACCATGGCGGTCCGCGAGGCCGGGTACGAGGCCATCATGGTCAACTGCAACCCGGAAACCGTCTCCACCGACTACGACACCTCCGATCGTTTGTACTTCGAGCCGCTGACTGCCGAGGACGTGCTGGAGATCTACCACGCCGAACTCGCGGCCGGCCCGGTGCTCGGCGTGATCTGCCAGCTCGGCGGCCAGACCCCGCTGAAGCTCGCCCAGGTACTGAAGGATGCCGGGGTGCCCATCATCGGGACCAGCCCCGAAGCGATCCACCTCGCCGAGGAGCGCGGCGCGTTCGGACGAGTGCTGGCGCGCGCAGGCCTGCCCGCCCCCAAGCACGGCATGGCCGCCTCCTTCGCCGAGGCCCGGGACATCGCGGCGGAGATCGGCTACCCCGTCCTGGTCCGGCCCAGCTACGTGCTGGGTGGCCGCGGCATGGAGATCGTCTATGACGAGCCGTCGCTGGAGCGCTACATCGCGGCCGCCACCGAGATCACCGATGACGCACCCGTGCTGGTGGACCGCTTCCTGGACGACGCCGTCGAGATCGACGTCGACGCCCTCTACGACGGGTCCGAGCTGTTCCTCGGCGGGGTCATGGAGCACATCGAGGAGGCCGGGATCCACTCCGGCGACTCGGCCTGCGTCCTGCCGCCCATCACGCTCGGCGACGCCGAGGTGGAGCGCATCCGCACCTCCACGCAGCTGATCGCCGAAGGGGTGGGGGTGCTGGGCCTGTTGAACATCCAGTACGCCCTGCACGGGGACACCCTGTACGTGTTGGAGGCCAACCCCCGTGCGTCGCGCACCGTGCCGTTCGTCAGCAAGGCCACCGACACCCCGCTGGCCAAGGCCGCCGCACGCATCATGCTGGGCGACAGCATCACCACCCTGCGGGCCGAAGGGATGCTGCCCGCCACCGGCGATGGCGCCACCACCCGTCCGGGAGCACCGATGGCCGTGAAGGAGGCGGTGATGCCGTTCAACCGGTTCCGCACCGCCACCGGTGCCTTCGTCGATAC
>JBBSRQ010000053.1:0-16749 GCA_038242845.1 Propionibacteriales bacterium
TGCATCTTCCCGCACTGCACCGCACCCGACTCCACCTGCGAAGCCCACCACCTCCAACTCCTTCGATACACCGCCGTTCGTCCCTCACGGCGGCACTCAGGACAGCGCTTTTGAGGTGGGTCGGCGGCTCCACAGCCCTGCTCAACCTGGTGCTGCTCTGCCCCCACCACCACAAACTGGTCGAGCCAGACCGCTACACCCGCCCAGCCCACCGCTGGATGATCCACATCGATCACGCCACTGGACAACCGATGATCACAGCACCCAACAGGACCACCCGGTTCACAAGCGGAACAGATCCACCCTTCCTGACCCGCGCATCACCGCCCGGACCAGACGACATCACCCCACGAAACCCGACGGCCATGCCCGGCGCCCCACCACTGATCCACTCTTCCGCGTGAGGCAGCAGCGGTTCCCGGGACGGGCGCAGGAGTCCGTCGCCGCAGCGATGCCATGGGTGCGGCTCCAACCTGACCCCTGCTGCACCATCTTGTTGCCCTACGGCCTGGATGGCGGCCGGATCAATGCGTCGGTCTGTACTCCTCGTGACGGCGGGGGCCGAGACGCACGAGTTGCGTCACATGGCGTGGTTCCAGTTCTTCGATCGAGGTGACGCCGAGCAAGCGCATCGTCCTTGCCACCTGCGAGCCAAGGATGTCGATCGTCTTGTCCACGCCCTCGCGACCACCCGCCATGAGGCCATAGAGATAGGCACGACCCACCATCGTGAACCGGGCGCCGTGAGCGAGTGCTGCGACGATGTCAGCGCCGGACATGATGCCGGTGTCCAGATGCACCTCCACATCCGCCCCTACTTCCTTGACCACGGCGGGCAGGAGGTGGAATGGCACAGGGGCGCGGTCGAGTTGGCGTCCCCCATGGTTGGACAAGGTGATGGCATCCACCCCCGTCGTGGCCACCCTCTTCGCGTCGTCCACACTCTGGATGCCCTTGACCACCACCTTGCCGGGCCATTGGTCACGAATCCAGGCGAGGTCCTCGTAGTCGACAGTGGGGTCGAACATGGTGTCCAGCAGGTCAGCGACGGTGCCTGACCAGGAATCCAAGGACGCGAACGCGAGCGGTTCGGTGGTCAGGAAGTTGATCCACCATGCCGGGCGTGGAATCGCGTCGAGGACGGTCCTTGGCGTCAGGGTGGGAGGGATGGTCATACCGTTGCGCGTGTCGCGCAGCCGGGCACCAGCGACGGGCACGTCGACGGTGACAATGAGCGTGTCGAACCCTGCCGCCGCGGCGCGCTCGATGAGGGCCTGCGACCTGTCACGGTCCTTCCACATGTAGAGCTGGAACCAGTTGCGCCCCCGCGGGGCGGCCGCCGCCACAGCCTCGATGGAGGTGGTCGCCATGGTCGACAGCGCGTACGGGATGCCGGCGGCCTGCGCAGCCGTCGCCCCGGCGATCTCACCCTCAGACTGCATCAGCCGTGTGAATCCAGTGGGTGCGATACCAAATGGCAGGGCGGACACTGCGCCGAGCACCTCGACACTGGTGTCCACCACCGACACGTCCCGCAGGATCGAGGGATTGAACTCGACGTCGACGAACGCCTGCCGGGCGCGTGCCAGGGAGATCTCCTGCTCTGCCGCCCCGTCCGTGTAGTCGAATGCTGCCCTGGGTGTGCGGCGCTTGGCGATCCGCCTCAAATCCTCAATCGTCAGCGCATTCTGCAGACGGCGCTTCCTCGCGCTCAGCACTGGACGCTTGAACTTCATCAAGGGAGCAAGGTCTCGTGCCCGAGGAATTCTGCGCTCCATGGCTGTCCTCTCGTCGACGTTCCTCCAGTCTCGCAAGATGCTCGAGCTCACATGCAAAGCGCACCAACCCCTGAGACACCCAGACAACGGCTCGGGACACCAGCCATGCTTACTGAAGGTTATTCATCTAGCCTTTGGTAAGATCCGCCCATGATCAAGGGAGCGTCATGGCCGACGATGGCATACGAAGCTCGCCCGTGGACACGGCGCACCGACCTCGCCGCCTCCCGGCGCGCTCACCTTGCCGCGCGGGGCGACTACCGGGCCTCAGTACCAGCCGAGATCGCCGCGCGCACGCCGGAGCTCTCCGGTACCTGCCTTGCGCTGGCGGATGACGCCACCCGGGAACTGACCCGGTTCGACGCGGAAGCCGGACACATCGCCGCCCCCTTCGACGCCATTCTCCTGCGTTCCGAGAGCGCATCCAGTTCCGAGGTGGAGAACCTCACCTCCAGTGCCCAACAGGTGGCCCTTGCCGAGTTGGGGGTGTCACGGTCAGGCAACGCTCGTCTCGTGGTGGCCAACGCGCATGCCATGCGGGCAGCCATTGCACTGTCCGAGCGCCTGGACAGCGACGCGATCATCGCCATGCACGCAGCACTCCTGAACGATTCAGACCCTGAAGCAGTGGGGGCATGGCGACACCAGCAGGTGTGGATCGGAGGCGGATCCGTCTCGCCACACACTGCGTCCTTCGTGCCACCACACGCCGACCGTGTGCATCACCTGATGGCGGATCTCGTGGCATTCATGCATCGCACCGACCTGCCCGTGCTCGTGACCGCCGCCATCGCACACGCCCAGTTCGAGACCATTCATCCCTTCACCGACGGCAACGGCCGCACCGGGCGCGCACTCATCCACGGACTCCTGCGGAACATGGGCGCCACCACCAACGTGACGGTGCCCGTGTCCGCCGGCCTCCTCCACGACACGAGCGCCTACTTCGCCGCCCTGGACGCCTACCGCGACGGTCGGCCCGAAGCCATCGTTGAGTCCTTGGCGGAGGCATCCTTCCGGGCGGTCTCCAACGGCCGACTGCTGGTGGCCGACATCAATGCGGCCGCCAGAGGCTGGGACAACAAGGTGCGGGCGCGCTCGGATTCGTCGGTCCACCGGCTGAAGAGCCATCTCCTGTCCCACCCGGTGGTCAACGTGCGCTCCGTCGCCAATCACCTGGAAGTCAGCGACGTCGCCGCAACCTCTGCCATCTCCAAGCTCGCGGACGCCGGAGTCCTCACTCCTCTCAGTGACAATCGTCGCAATCGCCTCTGGAGGGCGGACGACGTGCTCCAGGCCCTGGACGCGTTCGGCGTGCGGGCACGTCGCCTCTGAGCGCGCCAGGAGTCCTCCTGTCCATGGACATCGAGGTGCCTCAGCAGCATGATGGTCATGTCGGGCCCGTCCCGACGCACGATCCACGGGGGTGAGGTCATGGGATCCGGTGTCGACGCTGCAAACGGGCAGGTCACGTTCTCGTCGTCGACAGGCCGATGGATCCTGCTCGTCTCGATCCTGGGGTCCGGACTCGCCGGGATCGATGCGACGGTGGTCAATGTTGCGCTGCCAGCCATCGGCACGTCGCTGGGTGCTGACTTCTCAGGACTGCAGTGGACCATCACCGGCTACATGTTGACCTTGGCCTCCTTCATCCTGCTCGGGGGATCGCTCGCGGACCGGTTCGGGCGACGGCGGGTCTTCCTGATCGGCGTCGTGTGGTTCGCCGCCGCTTCGCTGCTGTGCGGACTGGCACCCGGCATCAGCACCCTGATCGCCGCGCGCACCGTGCAGGGAATCGGCGCGGCGCTGCTGACACCCGGCAGCCTGGCAATCATCCAGGCCTCCTTCGCGCCCGGGAACCGGGCCAGGGCCATCGGCGCGTGGTCCGGGTTCAGTGGTGTAGCCAGCGCCATCGGACCGTTCATCGGTGGGTGGCTCGTGGAGCATGCCTCATGGCGGTGGGTGTTCCTGATCAACGCGCCCCTCACCGTGGTGATCGTCTACCTGACCCTGCGACACGTGCCGGAATCCCGGGGCACCTCCGCCACAGGGAGACTGGACATCGCCGGCGCGGTCCTCGGCGTACTCGCCCTCGGCGGTCTGACCTACGCGTTGGTGGAGCAGCCCTCCCGTGGGATCACCGCACCGCTGGTCCTGCTGGCAACGTTCGTCGGTGTCGCCGGCAGCATTGCGTTCGTTGTCGCGGAGAAGCGCAGCCACCACCCGATGCTGCCGCTGAGCATCTTCCGCTCCCGTCAATTCACTGCAGCGAACCTGGTCACATTCACCGTCTACGGCGGCTTCGGTGCCGTGTTCTTCCTGCTGGTGATCCAACTCCAGGTGGTCAGCGGCTACACCCCCATCGCCGCCGGAGTCTCAATCCTGCCGATCACCTTCATCATGCTGGTGTTGTCCTCCCGCTCTGGTGCCCTGGCCCAACGCATCGGCCCACGCCTGCAGATGAGCGTCGGCCCCGCCGTCTGCGCCGTCGGGGTGATCCTGATGCTGCGCATCGGCGCGGATGCGTCCTACCTGCGGGACGTACTGCCCGCCGTGGCCGTCTTCGGACTCGGGCTTGCCATCATGGTCGCCCCACTCACCGCCACGGCGCTCTCTGCCGCTCCCGTCGAGCACGCCGGGCTCGCCTCCGGCGTCAACAATGCGGTTGCCCGCGCCGCAGGCCTCCTCGCCATCGCCGTCCTGCCATCCCTCTCCGGAATCTCAGGCGAGGACTACACCAAGGCTTTGGCCTTCGACGCGGGATTCCAGCGATCCCTCTGGCTTGCCGCCGCCATCCTGCTCCTCGGCGCGGTCGTGGCGGCGCTGACGATTTCAAATGCGCCACTCGACGACGCCACCGCCAGTGATGAGGGTGCAGCTGCGCGGCACGAAGGGGGCTTTTCGCCCACACCAGTCTCCTGCAGCGTGGGGTCTCCCCCACTGCAGAGTTGTGGCGAAGTCACCACTGGATGACGGTCACGACGCCCCGAGAGCACCACTTCCAGCTGATGAAAACCACAAGTATCAGCTTGTGAGCGCTTCGGGACTGATCGCCACGATGCGGTCGTCGCCGCCCCGGGGATCCCCGCGACCATCCGTGTTGTTCGTGATCACCCACAAGGCGCCGTCTGGTGCCATGGCCACGTGACGCAGACGCCCGTACTCTCCGACGAAGAACTCCGTGGACGTCGAGAGGTCGGACACATTGACCACGCGCAGCCTCTGCCCCCGGAGGTTGGCGATGAACAGAGTGCCATCCGCGTACGCCATGCCACTTGGGCTCGCAACTGCTGGCGACCATTGCTGGACAGGGTTGATGAACTCGTCGCTGTCCGAGATGCCCTCCACCTCGGGCCAGCCATAGTTCTTCCCCGGTTCTATGATGTTCAGCTCGTCCCAGGTGTCCTGGCCGAACTCCGTGGCGAACATGGTGCCGTCGCCAGCCCATGCAATGCCCTGGGGGTTGCGGTGACCCCAACTCCACACCAGCGACCCGTCGAATGGATTGCCCGGGGGGACGTCACCGTCGGCTGTCATTCGTACAATCTTGCCGGACAGGATCCGAAGATCCTGGGCGCGCTCGGGCATACCCGCGTCGCCGATGGTGGCGTACAGCATGCCATCCGGTCCGAAAGCGATCCGCCCACCGTTGTGGGTGGCCGACTTCTGGAGGCCGTCCAGGATGACCCGAGGTTCGCCCAGAGCCAACGACCCCGCCGTCCCGGAGACGTCGAACGAAACGATCCGGTTGTCGTCGGCGGCGGTGAAGTAGGCGTACAGCCGACCCCCGTCGTCCACCGCCAACCCCAGCAGCCCACCCTCGCCCCGGGGGCGGACACCGCCCACGACGCCCACCTCCCTGGTGCTGCCGTCGTCGGCGATTTCCAGGATGCGTCCGGAATCACGCTCACTGACCAGCGGTACGCCGTCGCGGAAGACAACGGACCACGGAGCATTGAGCCCCGTGCTGACATCCTCGGGGCTCAGGATCAAGGACGTTGCGGGACTCGGGGTCGGAGACTCGTCAGGGGGCGGCGTCTGTAGAACTCCCGGGCTCGTCGCTTGCTGTTGCGCGGGTGTCGCCGACAGGACGGGCGCCCTGGTCGAGGATGCTGACGGATCTGGCGCGGAACAGGAGACCAGCAACAGTGCTGCTGCGCCTCCCAGGAGGGCCATTCGCTGCAGGCTGGTCATGGGCGCCACCTCCTGGTGAGTGTGCCCATCCTAGGTGTCCGCGTATAACAATTTGGGTGCAACCCCTTGTCCCGCGCCCGGAAACAGCGCAGAATCGGATCCACCAATGGGCACCAGCAAGGATCGGCAGGTGGGACCAGTGATGCAGCAGGGCCAGTACGACTTCCTTCCCCTCTTGGGACGCGGCAAGCACCGCAACCCGCGCAAGGGCGCTTGTTTCATGGAACTCGCCTCCTACCTCGCCGGCGAGCGGTGGAGCGACAGCCCCGCCTGCACGCATCGGCTGCTGGCGCACATAGCTCGCCTTGTCAACGATTTCACCGACGATGACGCACGCCCCCAGTTGGCCACGCTCATTCCGTCGGTCATAGGACTGCAGAGCACTGATCCGCGTTGGGAGCACGAACTCACCCTGCTGGCGGCTGCACGAGCACTGCCCATCGCCGCTGAATCCAGCCAACGCTCGCTGGCCGTGGGGATGCTGGCGTGCGAGCGGCTGTACGCCGAACTCGAGGGTCGCCCCGTCGGCAGCATCACTGCCCGGACTCGCCACGCCTTCGATCAGGTACCGCTTGCCGAGGGCTGGGCACGCACGTTCATGACGACGGCCCGCAGAGTGGGCAGCCAGGCACCCGGCCCCACCGTCATCGAGTGCGCCACCCGCTCCATGGCATTCGCGTGCACCCCCGACCCAGACGCCCAGCTGCGCTTCCTGCTCGTGGAGGCCATCGACCTGTGCCGCGCCCTCGCGGGCTGGCGCGACGAGCCCGTCGCCCAGTTGGAGCCGGATCGGTGGACGCCCATCTGCCGTTCGGTGCCTGTATAGGGCTCCGTTGACTGAAGAGATGCTAGGCAGGTTGGGAAAGCGAGCGCTCCGCCTCGTGTGAGTTGCCGGAGTGCTGTCGCCGCGCCCCGTATGCCATGGAGGCGGAGGCAGCGATCACGAGCACAGCGACGCTGAGCCAACCGGCCCCGAGGGGTGTGTCCCAGTCAGCACGATTCCGGCACGTCCATCAGTTGCGTCCCGCCGCAGCCTCCTCCGCCTCCATGGCCTCGACGAACGCGTGCTTGCTTGCCTGCCACGCGTCCTCCGTGTGGTCAGTGCGCCAGTAGCCGGAGATCGATACACGTGTCTTGTCCATGCCCTGCTCGACGAAGAGGTAGCGCCGCAGGTCCCTGACCATGTGCGCGTTGCCGTGCACGAATGCCTGCACCGTCCCACCAGGATGTGCGGCACTGCGGACGGCATCGGCCAGCGTCACCCCGTGCGATCGCCCATCCCTGTGGACCCATGTAACTGTTGTGTGGGTGGTGGTGGGGAGTTCCAGGCGATATTCCTCGCTTTCGACCTCGAGGAAGACCTCTGCCACCGCGTCGCGGGGCAGCGCCTCCAGCGTTGCTGCGATGGCGGGGACTGCGGCCTCGTCACCCACCAGAAGGTGGGAGTCGACGTCGGTGGCGGGTACAAACTTTCCTCCCGGACCCCTGAACCCGATCCTGGCACCGACCTCCACGCTCGCGGCCCACGGCCCGGCCAGACCATCGTCGCCATGGACGACGAAATCCACCGTCATCACATTGGCGTCCCGGTCGAAGGACCGGATGGTGTAGGTCCGGGTGACGGGCCACTGCTCGCGTGGCCGTGTGCTCTGGACCTCGTCGGGAATGAATGGCCATCTGTAATCAGCGCCTGCGGGCGGGAAGAAGAACTTGATGTAGTGGTCCGTGCACCCCAGCGCTGGAATGCTGCGAAGCCCATTCCCGGAGAACAGCACACGCACCAATCCGGGCGTCAACCATTCAACGCCCACCACCTCGGCCTCGCGCACCATCTTCTTGTCTGCCTTCACTTCACCCATTTTCGTCACGCAGCTAAGGCTAGCCTTACCTGTGGACAAAGCAATGTGTACCGCCTGTCCGAGCACTGCATTGAGTCCTCCACCACGTCGTTGCGGTAGGAGGTCGCCGATCACCACCGGAGTCACACGTATCAATCGTTGACAAAACCGGCCCGTCACGAGATGGTGAATGGACTCCGGGTAACACCCATCACGTTGTGGTGATGTGGCGTACCCGACACCCAACCGGCCGCTCACAAGGCAGCGGTTCGGCTCAATCGTTTCGTTCATCGAAGTGGAGAAGCAGCATGACCAGCAACCGCGTAGTTGTTTACAAGAGCCCGGGCGAGACCGCCGTCGAGAAGATTGACTATCCCAAGCTTGAGCTTCCATCTGACGTCGTCACCGGGCTGGGCCTGAAGAAGAAGGCCCCGCACGCCGTCATCCTCAAGATCGTCACCACCAACATCTGCGGCAGTGACCAGCACATGGTCCGGGGCCGCACCTCCGCCCCGGTCAACCAGACCCTCGGACACGAAATCACCGGCGAAGTGGTGGAGGTGGGCGACGACGTGCTCTTCGTGAAGGAGGGTGACATCTGTTCGGTGCCCTTCAACATCGCGTGCGGCCGCTGCCGGATGTGCAACGAGCGCAAGACCGGCATCTGCCTCAACGTGAACCCCGCCCGGCCGGGCGCCGCCTACGGTTACGTGGACATGGGAGGCTGGATCGGCGGCCAGGCGGAATACGTCATGGTTCCCTTCGCGGACTTCAACCTGCTCAAGTTCCCGGACCGCGACCAGGCGCTGGAGAAGATCCTCGACCTGACGATGCTCTCCGACATCTTCCCCACCGGTTTCCATGGCGCCTACACAGCTGGGGTGAGGACGGGCTCCACCGCCTACATCGCAGGCGCAGGGCCTGTCGGGCTCGCGGCCGCGTTCTCGGCACAGGTTCTTGGCGCCGCCACAGTCATCGTCGGCGACATGAATCCTGATCGCCTACGACAGGCGGAGAGCTTCGGCTGTGAAACCGTCGACCTCAGCTCGGGTAACGACCTCGGCGAGATGATCGCGGACATCCTCGGTGAGCCCTTGGTGGACGCCGCCGTCGACGCCGTCGGCTTCGAGGCCCGCGGACATGGAGCGGGGGCAGCCGAAGCACCAGCGACGGTCCTGAACGCCATCATGAAGGTGTCCCGCGCAGGCGCTGGTCTGGGCATTCCCGGGCTCTACGTCACGGGGGACCCCGGCGCGATCGACGACGACGCCAAGTTGGGTCGAATCGGGATCGATCTCGGAACGGGCTGGGCAAAGTCCCACTCCTTCACCACAGGGCAGTGCCCCGTGAAGAAGTACAACCGTCAGCTGATGAACCTGATCCTCGCCGACAAGGCCCACATCGCCAAGGCAGTCAACGCCAAGACGATCTCGCTGGACGAGGCACCCGAGAGCTACAAGGCCTTCGACAAGGGCGCAGCGACGAAGTACGTCATCGACCCACACGGCATGGTCGGCTGATCTGCCCGAGGATGCCGGCCGCGCCAACGTGTGATGGCCAGCAACGAAAAACATCCCTGCCCGGGTCACGACCCGAGCAGGGATGTTTTGGTGTGGTGGAGCTAAGGAGATTCGAACTCCTGACCTCTTCCATGCCATGGAAGCGCGCTACCAACTGCGCCATAGCCCCGCTGTTGCCGAAGCAACTCGGCAATGTTAGCGCACCGTCCGCGGCGTTGACCAATCAGCGGGATGGGGCCCCACGTTGTGACTCACCAGCCATCGCCCATGGGGGGAGAACGCAACTTCAGACCAGTGGGCATTGCCGAGTGAACCAATCACCCTGGAGTCGATGGGAAGGTCGAGGATCCTTTGCAGGAGCTTCGAGAACAGGAAGCCGTGCCCCACGATGAGCACTTCTTCCCCGGGGTGGCGTTCCAGAATCTCGTCCACGACAGGCATGGCACGCTCGACCATCTCCGCTACGGTCTCCCCGGAATCGGAACGTCGGAAGTCCCTGCCTTCGAGGTACCACATGGCGTACTGCGGCATCTCCGCCTCCACCTGTGCACGCGTCTTGCCGCTCCACGAACCGACGTGGATCTCCTGCAGCCGAGCATCCACCGTCACGACGGTATCGAGATCGCGGGCGACCGTCTCCGCCGTCACGGTGGCCCGCTCCAGATCGGAGGAGTACACGGCAGCAAACCTTCGCTCCCCCAGCATCCGGGCGGCAGCATGCGCCTGCTGGATGCCCACGTCGTCCAGTTCGACGTCGGCCTGCCCCTGCAGGCGATGCGTGTGGTTCCAGTCAGTCTGTCCGTGACGCAGGAAGACCAGGTGGGTGGTGTTCACTGCTCGTCGGCGACGGCGTCCTGCTCATGAAGCACGACGTTCAGGGGGATCTGTGGGCAGTCCTTCCACAGGCGCTCCAGGTTGTAGAGGGATCGCTCCTCGGTGTGCTGCACGTGCACGACAAAGTCGATGTAGTCCAACAGAACCCAGCGGTTCTCGCGGTCACCCTCCCTCCGGGCGGCCTTGCGGCCAACCTTGTGGAGTGCCTCCTCCACGGCGTCGACGATCGCTGAGACACGGCGTTCGTTGGATCCCGTGGCGACGAGGAAGATGTCGGTGATCGTGAGTTGTTCGCTGACGTCGAACGCGACGATGCTGGTGCCGAACTTGTCAGCCGCCGCCTGGGCGGCGACGGTCACAGGGCGGATGGCTTCTTCAGTGGCTGTCAACTGTAACTCCGGTTTCAGGGTTGGGGTAGAGACCCCGCTTGGCAATGTACTGGACGATGCCATCTGGCACGAGGTACCAGATGGGTGCGCTGGCGCGGACACGCTCGCGGCAATCGGTGGACGAGATGGCCAGCGCGGGGATCTCGAGCAGAGTCACGCGGCCCTCGGGCAGGTGCTTGAGGTCGTCGGCGGTCATGGGCACCCCGGGGCGGGTGACCCCCACGAAGTGGGCCAGGTCGAACAATTCGTCTGCGCCGTACCAGGTGAGGATCTGTCGCACAGCGTCGGCACCGGTGATGAAGAACAGATCCACATCGGGACCACGCTCCGCATGAAGGTCCTTCAACGTGTCAACGGTGTAGGTGTCGCCGTCGCGATCGATGTCCACACGCGACACCGAGAAACGGGGGTTGGAGGCGGTGGCGATGACCGTCATCAGGTAACGGTCCTCAGGCATCGAGACTTCACGTTCCCGCTTCTGCCACGGGACACCCGTGGGAACGAAGACCACCTCGTCCAGACCGAACTGGGCCGCCACCTCACTGCCCGCCACCAAGTGACCGTGATGGATGGGGTCGAACGTTCCACCCATCACACCGAGGCGGTAGCGTCGGCCCGTCGACTTCCGGGCGAGGGCCAGTTCGGTACTGGTCACTTGGAGTGGGGCCTGCCCGATCCCATACCGACGACCCAGGCGAGCGCGGCCATCATCCCGACAAAGGCAATGATGCCGGCCACGATGGTGGGGACGGCCGGCGCGGACTGCGCAGTTTCGAGAAGCGTCATGATCATGGGTCGCATCCTAACGTGCCTTGGAGCCTGCGCCCTTGCTCACGCCCGAATCTGCCCGTCGCCCTCGACGATGTACTTCGACGACGTCATCTCCATGAGACCCATGGGGCCGCGTGCGTGCAGCTTCTGCGTGGAGATGCCGATCTCCGCACCAAAGCCGAACTCGCCACCATCGACGAAGCGACTGGAGGCGTTGACGAGGACGGCTGCGGCGTCCACCTGCGCCGTGAATCGCTTGGCGGAAGCCCGGTCCCGCGTGACGATGGTCTCGGAGTGGCCCGTGCTGTGCTCCCGTATGTGCTCCAGCGCCTCGTCCAGGGACTGCACCTCCTTGGCAGCCAGATCCATTGACAGGTACTCGGCGTCGAACTCCTCGTCACCGGCAGGCAGCACGTCGTTGCTCCGGGATCGCGTGGCCTCGTCACCATGGACCCGGACACCAGCCTCGGACAATGCCGGCAGCGCCCTGGCCCAGAACTCTGCGGCGATGTCGCGGTGGACCAGCACGGTCTCCAGCGCGTTACACACGCTACAGCGCTGTGCCTTGGCGTTCAGCATGATGTCGACTGCCATGCCGAGGTCGGCTGAGGCATCCACGAACAGGTGGCAGTTGCCGGTGCCGGTCTCGATGACGGGAACCTTGGCACCGTCCACCACTGCCTGGATGAGGCCGGCGCCGCCCCGGGGGATGAGCACGTCGACGAGTCCTCTGGCCGTCATCATCTCGCCGGTGACCTCGCGGCCGCCTTCCACGAGGTTGACAGCGTTTGGGTCAACACCGACGGCCTGAAGACCGTCGCGCAGGGCCGTCACCGTTGCCCGGTTGGTGTTGAGCGCTGAGCTCGATCCCCGCAGAAGGGCCGCGTTCCCGGATTTCAGGCAGATGCCCGCAGCATCGGCAGTGACATTCGGGCGCGCCTCGTAGATGATGCCCACCACCCCGAACGGCACCCGCACCTGGGTGACGCTGACGCCGTTGCCCAGCTGCCAGCCGCGAACGACGTCGCCCACGGGATCCGCCAGCAGCGCGAGGTCGCGCAGTCCTGACACCATGCCCGCAAGCCGTGACGAGTCCAGCCGGAGACGGTCGATGATCGCCTCGCTGGTGCCTGATGTCCGGGCGGCGTCGACGTCCTTCGCATTGGCTGAAAGAACCTCGGACTCCGCCGCGGCCAGTGCGTCGGCCATCGCCTGGAGCGCCGCGTCCTTCTGGGTGCGGGTCAGCATCTGGAGGTCAAGGCTGGCACGTCGCGCGGCCCGGGCTTGGTCGATGAACGTCATGGCCGCAGTCTAGGCCAGCTGCTCGGAGCCGACCTTCTGATGACTGGCCTGTGGCGCGCGGGTCCCCTCAGGGCCGTTCCGCCAGCGCCGGAGCACCCAGTACGCAAATGTGATAGCGCACAGCGCGCCCATCGTCGCCGCCGACACGGTGATGGCCTGCTCCCACACCTGCACGCCCCACACAAACCACAGTGCTTCCACCAGCAAGAGAACGAGGAGGTACACGGGCGAGACACCCGCGAGGCTGTCCGCTCGGTGCATCGAACGCAATTGCGAGAGCACCCCCACCGCATACGGCAGGGCGACGAGGATGCCGAAGACGACGGGCCCCCACCACAGATCCACAGCCACCAGGGCCACAACGATGAGCGTCGGCACCACCTGCTTGCCCCAGAACGACAGCTTCCGATCACGGGTGATCATCACCACCACTGCGAGGCTCAACACCAGCACGACGAGGTTGGGCCACTGCAGTTGCGGCTGACGCACCATGAAGCCGTGGAAGGCCCAGGCGGCGGATGCAGCCGCGTTCAGCTGGAACAAGGAGAGCGACAGACCCTCGGTTTTGCGTACGCGGAAGAGGTGGACCAACTGGGGCAGCGTCGAGGCCATGCCCAGGGCGGCGGCCAGCCAGCCCAACAGGTCGAGAGGGGTCATCGTTTGTTCGGGGCTTTCCGGGAGGTTGGTGCGTCCGACACGGACTGAACGGCCAGCTTGCCCTGTGGCGCAGCTCCACGGAAATCCTGCGCACCACCCACGAACTGCATGCAAGATATATTCTCTTTGTATACATGAATCCGGGGGTGCAGAGATGGCGCGGATCACGGCCGCCGAGCGCGTCTACCAGGCCGTGTACTCCGACATTCGCACTGAATCACTGCGACCAGGGGACATGGTCCGCGAGGACCTCCTGGCGCGGCAGTACGGCCTCAGCAGAACGCCCGTGAGGGAGGCGCTTCGCCGGCTGCTGCAGGACGGGCTCTGCGAGAAGCATGGCGTGGGCGTGCGCGTCAGCCGTCCGACCCTGGATCAGGTGCACGAGATCTACCCGATCGTCTCAGTCCTGGAGGGCCTGGCGGCGAAGCTGGCTGCAGAGCGCCTCGACGTCGCAACCCTGGATCAGTTGGAGGCACTGCACGCCACCATGCTGGACTCCCAGGCCCTCGACGACCATCCGTCATATGTGAACACCAACCAGCGTTTCCACGACATCATCCTTACCTGCTCCGGCAACCCGCAGCTCATCCAGACCCTGCAGCGACTGCGACTGATCACGGTGGCCCTGCGCCGATACCAGCTGGGTATCGGATCCCGGATGCATGACTCCTCCCGGGAGCACGGTCAGCTCCTGAAAGCGTTCCGCAGCCGGGACGGACCCGCTGCCGAGCTCGCGATGCGCCAACAAGTCGACGCCGGGCACGACCTGTTGGTCACAGCACTTTCCCACACCGCCTTGTTCGAACCCGGAGCCGACGTCGACCCCGCACCTTCCCCACCCACCACGCCGTACGGCACACCACCCAAGGACGCTGCCGCCCACCACGAGGAGACATCATGACTACAACCCAGACCATCACCGCCTACGATCTGCACGGCGACCTCATCGAGGCGTGCTCGTGCATGGGCCCCTGCCCCTGCTGGGTGGGCGACGACCCCGACGACGGCCGATGCAACAGCTTCACCGGATACCACTTCAACTCCGGCACCGCCCGCGGCGTCGACGTCTCCGGAATCACGACGGTCAGCCTCGTGCAGATACCGGGCAATGTTGCCGACGGCAACTGGCGCGAGGTGATGTTCATCAGCGACAACGCCACCGACGAGCAGCAGGACGCCCTCATGGACGCCCTTCAAGGACGCCTCGGTGGCCCTCTCGCCGACCTGGCCGCACTGATCACCGACCGCGTGGCCACCCACAGGGTGCCCATCGAGTACACCATCGCCAACGGCACCGGTGTCGTGAAGGTGGGTCACCCCAGCGGGGAGGGGTTCGCCATCGACGCCGTCATGGAGCCCTACCGAGGGCCCGACGGCGAACCCACCAAATTGGTGAACTCCTCGTGGAACACCATTCCGGGCAACGAGGCCCTGGTCGGCAAGGCCTCACACAACCGGATCGCTCTTCCCGAGCACCAGATGGAGTGGGCCTACGAGAAGCGCAACTCCATCCAGGGTCTAGACTTCCACCTGTTCTACAAGGGCGACTGATGTCCTCAGCCGTCACGGACACACCCTCGACGACGCGCACGCGGCTGGGGCCCGTGCCGATCGTTGTCGGTGTGTTCGCCACCATCGTCCTGACAGCCGGTGCTCTGGCGCGGCCGGATCTTGCTCCCGTGCTGGCGGGATGCGTGCTGCTGGTGGTGGGCTTCGCCGTGATGGCGCCCTGTTCGATACAAATGGCGTTGACCATGTCACGCGTCATCACCCGCACTCGGTCCACGCGCCGGTTGGGGGTCCGCGGCTCGGCCGGTCTGTTCGCCCTGGGCTACGTGGGGTTCTACGTTCCGTTCGCACTGGTGTTGGGTGGGGTGGCGAGACTGCTCGGAGACTTCGCATGGATCGCCGTCGCTCTGGGCGCCGTGGCTTCGCTACTGCTCGGGCTTGCCGCACTCGGCGCCGTCAACCTGGGGGTGTTGTCCCGTTGCCGTGGGCCACTGTGGTTGCTTCGCTCGGGCCGTGCCTCGTTCCAGCGTCCTGTGCGGGCGGGCATGGCATTTGGGCAGTACTGCGCCACGTGCTGCGGCCCCTACATCCTCGCCATCGCCGTGCTCGCGGGCGGCACCCGGAACTTCGCGCTGGGCGCCGGCATCGTTGCCGGCTACGCCGTCGTGATGGCCATCCCTTTCCTGGCACCGGCCGTGCTGGCGCCGGAGACGTACGCCCAGCTCGGCGCCAGGGCCTCCCGGGTGGCACCCCTGGTGGAGCGCACCACGGGCTTCATGCTGGTGGGACTGAGCATGGCACTCGTCCCGGTGGTCGTGGCGGCGGCGGTGGGCTGAGTGGACACCGTGACCGGGGTGATCGCCGGAGTTGCAAGGGTTGCTCTTCTGCCGGCACATTCCGGGAACGTGCACACCGACGGGTACGGATGGAGCGTCGAACCATTACCACTGATCGGCCTGCTCGTGGTGACCGCCGTCTACACCGTTTTCGCGGTCCTGGCACATCGGCGGGGGCAGCCGGCGCGTCTGCCGCGCATACTGCTCTTCGCAGCCGGGCAAACCGTCGTTGCGGTGGCCCTGTTCTCACCCATGGACCCCTACGGTGAGGCCCAATCCCCCGCCGTACACATGATCCAGCACGAGATGCTGCTGATGATCGCGCCCATCCTGCTGGTATGCGGCTTGGAGCAGCGGCTCGTCATGCCCGTGTCCCGCCTCGTTCTGCGGCCTCTCCGATCCACGGCTCCAAGTGCCCGACTGTGGCGGCGAATCCTCGCGACGATCGGCAACCCATGGTTTACCGCAGGCGTCTGGTCGGTCATCACCCTGGGCTGGCACCTGCCTGTGATGTACAACCTGTCATTGGCCAACCGCCTCGTACACAACGTCGAACACCTGTCCCTGATGGCTGCCGGGATGCTGTTCTGGGTGGTGCTCGTGGGGCGGTTGCCATCGGTGCACCACACCACGACAGTCGAGCGCATCGGTGCACTCGGCGTGGCGATGGCGGTGGGTGGCATCGTCGGCGCCGCATTCATCTGGTGGCCAACACTGCTCTACTCCCGATACCTCGATTCGAGGCCATGGTTCGGGTTGTCGCCCTGGGATGACCAACGGCTGGCGGGCATCATCATGATGGTCGTCGACATGCCGCTGCTGTTGGGCGCGATGCTCCTCATCGCCGGACGGTGGGCGCGACGACACGTGGCGCCCGGGGATGGCACAGCCCCGGACAACCGCCCGCAGCCGGAGAAACTTGATCACCGATGATGACGCTTGAGGAGGCCACACCGTCATGCCTGACTACCTGAAGCACGGCCGAGCAACCAGAACCGCGACGGACCTCGCCGTCCAGCAACGGGTTGCCGCCATGCTGGCTGACATTGCAGAGCGCGGAGAAGCCGCTGTCCGCGAGTTCTCCAGAACCCTCGATCATCACGATCCGCCGAGTTTCCGCA
>JBBSRQ010000054.1:0-16526 GCA_038242845.1 Propionibacteriales bacterium
ATCTGCCCCAAGGGTCTCGGTGAGCAGTTTCACCTTTTCGTTCGATCCGGCGACGCCGATCACCGTGGCACCCACAGCCTTGGCGAACTGCACGACGCAACTGCCGACTCCCCCAGCGGCGCCCGAAACGTAGACGATGTCGTCGGGCTGGACCTGCCCGACGTGCATGAGGCCCGTCCACGCCGTGAACCCGACATGCCCGAGGATCGTCAGGTGTGAATCCAGCTCGTCGCCCGACGGGCCAGCATCAACCTTGGTGAGGCCATCGCCATCGATCACGGCCGCCGTACGCCACTTCATCTTCCCGACGGCGAGGTCTCCAACCCGGAAATCGTCGTGCCGGGACTCGAGCACCTCCAGCACCGCGTCGCTGGACGGCACGTCACCGACCCCGATGCCGGGGCCATAGGCAGTCCCCTCCCCACCCAGCCGGTGGGCCAGCCCTGCGTTGAGTCCGAGTCGACGCAGCCCGACGAGCACCTGCCCGGCGCCGCACTCGCCTGTGTCCGATTCGGCCACTGTGAAGTGCTCGGCCATGACCCTGTCATCGGGAATTTCGGACAGTTGCACCTCGTGGCATCGCATGGTCCCGACGGTACTCCCGGCTCGCGCACTCCCCCACCGGTCCTCGTTCCACGAAGTGACCCGCCAGTGATCCAGCGGCGTCCGTCGGCAGTGCGATGGACTGGCCCGTCAACACGTCGGAGACTTCAACGCCCGCCAATGATGCGACGCGTGTGCACCCTGACTGCAATGAACGCCTGCCACGCCCCGAGTTGCGGCAGACTGACCGCGTGGATGATGTGTACGTTCCCCCGGGTCCCGGTGCACCCCGCGGACTCAGGGTGCCGGCGGGTGAACTGGTCGAGCAATTTTCCCGCTCCTCCGGACCTGGCGGGCAGGGCGTGAACACCACCGACTCGCGTGTGCAGCTCAGTTTCGATCTGGGTACGACAACGGCGCTGAGTGACGTCCAACGCGAACGAGTCCTTGACCGACTCGCCGACAGCATCACCGGCACGGTGCTCACCATCAGCGCCTCCGAGCATCGCGCCCAACGACAAAACCGAACTGCCGCAAGGCAGCGCCTCGCCAGACTCCTGCGGGACGCCGTGGTTCCTCCTGTGATACGGCGACCAAGTCGGCCAACACAAGGCTCGCTTCGTCGAAGACTCGAGGGAAAACGCAGACACTCCGAGATCAAGCGCGACCGCAGGCGTCCCTCGGCCGAATGACCTGGGCGCAGCGACCCCCCGAGCGCAAAGCACACCCACAAAGGCACTTGCGGCACGTGCCAACGAGCCGCGAGACAGTAATCTGGTCAAACGTTGAAACGGAACTCCACGACGTCGCCGTCCTTCATGATGTATTCCTTGCCCTCCAGGCGGACCTTGCCTGCCGCTTTCGCAGCCGCCATGGAACCAGTGGCCACCAGGTCCTCGAACCCGACGATCTCCGCCTTGATGAAGCCCTTCTGGAAGTCCGTGTGGATCACTCCGGCGGCCTCTGGTGCAGTGGCGCCCTTGGGGATGGTCCAGCCGCGCGACTCCTTGGGGCCAGCGGTCAGGTAGCTCTGCAACCCGAGTGTGTCGTAGCCAACGCGGGCCAGGACGTCGAGCCCCGGCTCCTCGACACCCATGTCAGCGAGGAACTCCAGGGCCTCCTCCTCGGTCATTTCGACCAGCTCGGACTCGAACTTCGCGTCGAGGAACACCGCCTCGGCGGGAGCGACGAGGTCGCGCATGTTCTGCTTGAGCGTCTCGTCGGAGAGTTCGTCGGAGTCACAGTTGAAGACGTAGATGTACGGCTTCGCGGTCAACAGGAACAGGTCACGCAACTCGGCGACGTCCAGACCCGCAGCCTGCACACCGACGCCGCGTTCCAGCGAGTCCTTGGCAGTGCTGTAGGCCTCGAATCGGGACACCGCCTCCTTCTTGAGGCGTGCCTCTTTCTCCACCCGTGGGATCGCCTTCTCAAGCGTCTGCAGGTCGGCGAGGATCAGCTCGGTGTTGATCGTGTCCAGGTCACTGCCCGGGTCCACGCGGCCATCGACGTGAGTGACGTCCTCGTCGCGGAACACGCGGGTGACCTGGCAGATTGCGTCGGCCTCGCGGATGTTGGCGAGGAACGCGTTACCCATGCCCTCACCCTGCGAGGCGCCCTTCACGATGCCGGCGATGTCGACGAAGCTGACCGTCGCGGGGATGATCTTCTCCGAACCGAAGATTTTTGCCAGCACGGGCAAGCGGGAGTCGGGCACACCGACGACACCGACGTTCGGCTCGATGGTCGCGAACGGATAGTTCGCGGCGAGGACGTCGTTGCGGGTGAGCGCGTTGAACAGGGTTGACTTGCCGGCGTTGGGGAGGCCGACGATTCCAATGCTGAGTGCCACGTTGCGTCATCATACGGCGTCCGGGGAGGGTCCCGGAATATGGGCAGAGTTCCATGTCCATGTTCTTCCTCAATGTCGGTGTCATGCTGTTGGTGGCCAGCGCCCTGACAGCCGTGCTGTTCGGCAAGCGCAACAAGTCCGTCTACGTGGTGGTCCTGTCGGGCCTGGTACTGGGTGCGGTGCTGCGGTCCCTGTCCCCCCTGATCGCCCGCGTTCTGGATCCCAGCAGCTTCATGGTGCTGCAGGACAATCTGTTCGCCAGCTTCACGCCCGTCAACCCGCAGCTGATCTGGCTGTGCGCCGTCCCGTTGTGCGCCAACTGCAACTCCTCCACACAGGGTTGCTGCCTGGACAAGCGCAACCGCGAACCGGTTCCCCTGACGCTGGCGGAGCGCGTCGCCTCCTGAGGTAGGGAGCCGGCTCAGAGGAAGATGTCGGGAAACATTCTCTCGTCCGGCGTGCCGGGCACGGCAGCGTACCCGGAGAAGTCCGTCACACCCGCCTCCTCGAGCACGTCCTCGACGATCAGGCTCTGCCCCGACCGGTCGCGTGCGGGCCGAATCAGCACAGCCCGGGCCGCATCCGCATAGATCTGGGGGGTACGGCTGGCCGCCATCAACTTCTCCCCGCCCAGCAAGTTCTGCACCGCCGCCGTGGCGATGGTGGTCCGCGGCCACAAGGTATTGGCGGCTATTGCCGTGAACTCCGAGGCCAGGCCCAGCGTGGCCAGGGACATGCCGTACTTCGCCAGCGTGTAGCCGGTGTGCGCGCCCAGCCACTTCGGGTCCAGGTTGAGCGGCGGGCAGAGGGACAGGATGTGCGGGTTGGTGCTTTTCAGCAGGTGCGGAACTGCGGCCCGGGACAGCATGAACGTGCCTCTCACGTTCACGTCGGCCATCAGGTCGTACTTCTTGGGTTGCAGGTCCAGCGTGCGCGACAGATCGATGGCGCTGGCGTTGTTCACGACGATGTCGATGCCGCCGAACTCCTTGACTGTCATGGCCACGGCACGGGCGATGTCGTCGTCGCTGCGGACGTCGCCCACGACGGCGAGCGCGCCACCGCCCGCGGCACGGATCGCCTCGGCGGCGGTATGGACGGTGCCCGGCAGCTTCGGGTGCGGGGTGTCGGTCTTGGCCAACATGGCGATGTTCGCGCCGTCGGCGGCCGCGCGCAGGGCGATGGCCAGGCCAATGCCGCGGCTGCCGCCCGACATGAGGATGGTGCGACCGGCCAGCGAGGTCCGGTCCGCCATGTATCAGCCCTCCTTGCGCGAGGCGCGGGCGAAGCCAGCCACCCGAGCCCTGGCATCGTCGGTGTCGAACATGGCGCCGATGGTACGTGCTTCGTCGTCGAGCTGCTCGTCAAACGTGCGTCTCGATCGGACCAGTCGTTTGGCCTGGCCGTAGGCCCCGTGGGCACCTGACAGCCAGAACCGGGCCACCTCTTCTGCCCTGGCCCGCACGGCATCGGCGAGCGCGGCAGCGTCGGCGCCTTCGACGACTGGGACGACCTCGGCCACCAGACCCCAGTCGAGTGCCTCGTCGGCACGCAGCAGCCGGTCCTGCAGCACCAACTGCAGAGCCCGGCGCTCCCCGACTGCCCTGGCCAGTTGGGCGGTGACGGAGAGGTCGGGGGTGAGCCCGATGTTCGCGTACAGGCTGCCGATCCGGGAGTCCGCCCCGACGACGGCGTAGTCCGAGCTCAGCAGCACCCCCAGCCCACCACCGGCTGTCGTGCCGTGCGCGGCGGCCACCACCGGGAGGCTCGAGGTGGACAGCGCTGAGAGGCCCGTGTTGATGACCTTCGCAAGGGCCTCGAGGTCGGCGCCTGAGCGCATGCTTGCTGCCATGTCGAGGACGTCTCCGCCTGCACAGAATGCCGGTCCCGCGGCGTCGATGAGGATGGCGCCCACGTCGTCGCGGGCCGTCACCTCGAGTGCCGCCTCGGTGAACGCCCGCGACAGGTCCGCATTGAAGGCATTGAGGCGCTGCGGCCGGTTCAGGGTGAGGCGGGCGAGTCCGTCACGGACCTCCAGCAGTATCGGATCAGACACAAACGCTCCCTTGCGATTGATACCACTTCCTCCGCTGACCATGCCAGACCGCACACCCACCCCGCCAGTCAGCCCACCCAGTAGGCCCGCAGGGCGCGGGCCAGCAGCAGTGGGTCCTCCACCCCACACATCTCGCGTGCCGAGTGCATGCTCAACAGTCCGATGCCGACGTCGACGGTGGTGATCCCCAGGCGCGTGGCGGTGATGGGTCCGATGGTGGAGCCGCACGGCATCGCATTGTTCGACACGAACGGCTGCGTCGGCACACCCGCGTCGTCGCAGGCCTTCAGCCAGATGGCTCCCCCGACGGCGTCGGTTGCGTAGCGCTGGTTGGCGTTCAGTTTGATGAGCGGGCCCTTGTTGGGCAGCGGCCGGACCACCGGGTCGTGGTGGCCTGCGTAGTTCGGGTGCACGACGTGACCGGTGTCGGCAGACACGCAGGAGGACCGGGCCAGCATGGCGCGGGTGGCGTCCATGTCGAGGCCCAGTGTGGAGGCGATCCGGTAGAGCACGTCCTCCAGGAGGGGGCCTGCGGCACCGGAGGTGGTGGCGGATCCCACCTCCTCGTGGTCGAACGCCGCGAACACGGCGACGTCACTGGAACCGTCGAAGTCTTCGATGGCCGTGAGGGCGGCGTGCATGCTGGACAGGTTGTCGAGGCGGCCCGAGGCAAGGAACTCGTCGTGCAACCCGAAGCGTGCCGGGGCGGCGACGTCGAAGGTGAACAGGTCGTGGAGGGCGACGTCGTCCTCTCTGATGCCTGCCAATTCGCAGAGGTGCGACAGGAGTCCGCCGTCGGGGGCGAGCGACAGGACGGGCTGCATGTTGGTCTGCCGGTCAAGTTTGAGTCCCTCGTTCACCTGCCGGTCGAGGTGGATGGCCAACTGCGGGATCCGGGCGATGGCGCCAGTCCGCACCAGGTGTTCCACACCGTCGCGGGTGACGATGCGGCCCGCGATGCCGAGTTCCCTGTCCAGCCATGAGTTCAACAGCATTCCGCCATAGATCTCGACTCCCACCTGGCTCCACCCAGCGCTGGAGAGCAGTGCACCCGGCTTGACCTTGAACGCCGGCGAGTCCGTGTGGGTGCCCACCACGCGGAAGCCGGCGTCGGCAGCGAGTCCATCCGGGTGCACCCAGGCCACGAGGGCGCCGTGGCGCACAAGGAACCGTCGTCCGGGCCCCTTCGGGAATGGCCGGGTCTCCTCGACACGCTCAAACCCGGCCGCCTCGAGCCGTGCGGCCGCGGTGGCCGCCGCATGGTAGGAACTGGGTGATGCCATGACGAAGGCAGCGAGGTCATCACAATGAGCGGCAGATGAATTGAGCATGGCCCCCAGTAAACACTGGTCACAGTTGGACAGGCATGACACCCTTGGGTACGTGAGCTCACAATTTCCATCCCGTCCGCGCGAGGACTACTGGTTCAGTCTCGGGCGGTTCCAGATCACCTCGACCCTGGTCGCGGTGCTCCTCGGGGCCTTCGGCATGCTGGCGTGGGTCATCGTGCCGCCACTGTCCGGCGCTTTGTTCTTCACCCCCGATGCGGTTTTCAGCGGGCAGGTGTGGCGGCTCTTCACGTGGCCGTTGGCGGAATCGTTGTCCCTGTGGTCAATCCTCACCCTGGTGATGCTGTGGTACTTCGGACGCGACCTCGAGGCCGCCATAGGTCGCAACGCCATGGCGAAACTGCTGTTGGGCATCTGGGCATCGATGACGGTGGCGGGTGCTGTGGTGGGTGTCCTGCTGCCGGACGCAGCGCTCGCAGGGCTCAACCTCATCCAGTTCGCGATCCTCCTGGTGTGGATTGCGGAGAACCCTCGCCGGCCCTTCTTCTTCGGCATCCCCGCCTGGGTGCTGGGCTCCGTGCTGCTGGGCATCCAGGTGCTGCAACTCGTCGGTTTCCGCATGTGGGGCAGCCTGTTCGTCCTGTTGTTCGGGCTGCTGGGCGCTGCCATGGCCGCACGGTCCGTGGGACTGTTGAGCAGCGCCACCTTCATCCCCGGTGGCCGCTCCGGTGGCCAGGGCGGCCATACTGCCACAAGCCGCTCGCACCACTCGCACGCCCAGCGCCAACCGTCGCGCCACGAACGTCGACACACCTCCGACGAGGACCGCATGGACGACCTGCTGGGCAAGATCAGCGCCAACGGCATCCACAGCCTCAGCAAGGGCGAACGCGCCGAGCTGGAGAAACTGCGGGAGCGTCGACGCCGCTGACCCGAGGCCTGCGTCCGTGGGTTTGTGACGGGAAATGTCGCCACCCCCTGAGATAGTGAACGCATGAGCATCATCGGCGTTGTTGTCGTACTTCTGGCGCTGATTGTGGGCGCCACGCTCGGGTGGATCATCGCACGGCGACGGGCGGCCCGGGTCGTTGCCGACGTGGAATCGCGCACGGTCATCGACGCACGACTGGACGCCCAGACCGCCCGCGCAGAGGCCAGCCGGGCGCGCGAGGAAGCCGCAGTCGCACGCGCCGAGGTGGCGCACCGCCTGTGGGAACAGGCCAACCTCCGGACCGCGGTCGCAGACGCGGAGCGCCAGGTGGAACAGGAGCGTGTGGCCACGTCCCGCGCGATGGGCGACGTGATTCAGGCGCATTCCCGGGCGGCGAGCATCGAGGCGCAGCGGGACGCCGCACTCCTTCGCGCCCGTGAGCTGGCGGATGACCGCGAGACGATGATGAACCAGTTCAAGGTGCTCTCCGAGGAGTCGCTCGACAACCAGGGCAGAAAGGCGGAGAAGACCGCCACGGAGCGGATGGCCGCGACGCAGCAGCTCGTGACACCCCTGGCTGAAGGGCTGCGCCAGCTCAATGAACGACTGAACGAGGTGGAGAAGGAGCGGACCAGGCTGGCCGCCGAGATGGGTGAGCAGGTCAGGGCGGTCAGGGATTCGGGTGAGACCATCCGCAAGGAGGCGCAGAACCTGGGCAATGCGCTGCGCACACCGCAGGTGCGGGGGGCGTGGGGCGAGCAGAGCCTGCGCCGTATCGTCGAGATCTCCGGGCTGACGAATCGCTGCGACTTCGACGACCAGCACAGTTACACCGACGCCGACGGTGACCGCTTCCGCCCCGACATGCGCATCAACCTGGCCGACGGGAAGATCATCTTCGTGGACTCGAAGGTGCCGCTGTCGGCGGTGCTGGAGGCCTACAACACCGAGGACGAGGCCGAGCAGAAGCGCCACCTGGGCCGGTTCGCCGGCCACGTGCGCAAGCACATCGAGGATCTGAGCGGCAAGAGCTACTGGCAACTGGACTCCGGTTCACCCGAGTTCGTGGTCCTGTTCCTCGGCAGCGACGAGTTCTACAGACTTGCGCAGGAGCAGATGCCGGACCTCCACGAGTTCGCCACCCGCCGCAACATCATGCTGGCGTGCCCCGGCACGCTCATCCCCATGCTCCACATCGTGGCGCACGGGTGGAAGCAGGCCGGCCTGGCAGAATCCGCCGCACATGTGTCCAAGCTGGGACGCGAACTCCACGACCGCATCTCCACCATGGGCGAGCACTTCGACAAGTTGGGCCGCTCCATCAACTCCACCGTTGGCAATTACAACAAGGCCATCGGCACGCTCGAGAGCCGGGTGATGGTCACGGCCCGCAAGTTCAGGGATCTGGGGGTGACGGAGAAGGACCTGTCACCACTCGGCACCGTCGAGGGCGGCACCCGCGACGTGGTGGTCCCCGAGATGCTGGAATACACCGACCCGAGGGCAGAACTGTCGCTGCTGGATCCCTCCGTCGAGATCCTCGACACCGATCCTGTGTCCCGCGTGCGCCGCCTCACACGACGAACCGGCACGGACGACGACTGAACTACTGCGCGCGAATGGCCGCCAGCGGGCTGAGCCGCATGGCGCGGTGCGCCGGCAGAAGACCGGCCAGTGTGCCGATCCCGGTGGCAAACACCACCGCCCCCAGCATGAGCCATACGGGGATGACCGATATCCCGCCGCCGCCGGTGCCGAACCCTTCGGTGGCACCACTCGTCACGGCGTTGACGATCGCCGACATGGCGAAGCTCAACAGCAGGCCCAGCAATCCGCCGAAGAACCCGATAGCGGCTGACTCAATGAGGAACAGCTTGCGGATGTCGGAGAGTGCGGCCCCCAGCACTTTCATGACGCCAATCTCCTTGGTCCGCTCGTAGACCGACATCATCATGGTGTTGGCGATGCCGATGGCCGCCACGAACAGCGAGACGAACCCGATCCCTCCGAGGACTGCCTGTACCAACAGGGCAGAATTCTGCGCCTCGCGAATCCATTCGATATCGCTGTACGCCTGGTAGCCCTGCTCCTGCAGGTCGGTGTACAGCTGTTCGGCGGCCTGCGTGTCCGCGGTCAGCACACGAAATTCGGTGTAGGTGAAGCCGCGCTTGGGTTTGCCGTCGGGCGTGGCCGGCTGACCGGGCAGTGCCTTCCCCGGGAACGCCTTCTCCAGGGTGTTGATCAGCGACGTCTGGTCGGCCGCCACAAGGTATGAGTACGGCCCCCACTCCTGGCCCTGGCTGGAAAGGATCCCGGCTGCTGGCACGATGAACTTCTTGGGGGGTTTGGGCGGTGTGGCCGGCTCCTCTCCCCCGCCGTCCCCGTTGCCGGGCAGCGGCATCTGTTCGAATGGGTCCCCCTCGGGAAAGGTGGCGAACACGGGTTGGGCCATGAAGTCGATGTCCGCGGGTTCGCCTGTCATGGGGTCATAAAAATTCTGGCTCACCATGTTGCCGAGCACGAGTGACAGGGGAGCCCCCTTCTCGGGCATTCCGCCGGACTCAAAGGGCACATTCAGTGCCTCAATGGCTTCCAGTGGTACGCCCTCCACCTCCATCCATGTGGTGTACGCGCCCACACGCATCTCCATCTGGACCTTGTAGACGGGCCAGACCGCCTCCACGTCTGGCATCGACTCCAGTGCCGCCACCATCTTCTCGTCCATCGCCGTGGGCAGGCTCGCATCCGGTGATGCTTCCTTGGGTGGTGGCGCGTTCACGGTCACCTGACGCAACGACAGGTTGGTGTCCATGGAGCCCGTGATTGACGACGACAGTCCCACCCCCAGCGACACCATGACGATGACCGACGTGGTGCCGATGATGACCCCTAGCACCGTCAGCAGCGTGCGGAAGAAGCGCTGGCGCAGGCTCGCGAGACTGGCGCCGATGAGATCCGACCAGCGCATGGCTCAGGCCTGCGGAAAGTCGGTGGGCACCAGCGGGTCGTCATCAATCAGGGACAGGTGCTCCATGTCCTCACGCTCCCGGGTGCGACGGCGGGAACGGCGGACCAGCAGCAGGATGACCACGAGCAGTACCAACAGGAGCAATCCGATGATGAGGGGGAGGATCGGAAGGCCGAACCCTTCATCCATCGGCATCTCCTCCGTCGGGAACTCCTCGATCGTCTCCATCGGCATCACCGACAGCGGCACCTCCTTGCTGAGCGCCGTCACCTTGCCGTCGATGTCCTCGTACGTGACCTCGATCACCAACGGGTCAGTTCCCTCGTCGTCGGCGTGCACGAGCATGTCCACAGCACCGGAGCTGCCGGGCTCGATGTTGCCGATGAACATCTCCTGACCCGTGACCGGTTGGCCATCCTTGACCACGGCCTTGGCGTTGTAGAGCTTCGTCTTGCCCTGGTTGTGGATGTTGAACGTCACGGAGGCGTCCTGCCCCACCTGGATCATCTCGGGTATCACCTGCGGCGCGGACGTGTCGGCCCGGATGCCCTGCTTCACCTGCACCGATACCGTCTCCTGCGACTGGTAGGCGTTGGCCACGGCGTCCTCGTACTCCACGGTGAGCGTCAACTGGTAGGGCTTTTCCTCCAGGGACGGCAGCGAGTGGAAGGCCATGGTCTGGATGGAGTCGTCGTCGGCACTGATGCGGTCGATGAAGATCGACGACGAGCCGTTGGCAGGCAGGAATGCTGCCCCCTCACCCGATGACAGGCTGACCTTGATGTTCTGCACGCGAGTGCGCTGAGAGGTGTTGCGCAGCGTGAACGAGACGTTGAAGTCCTGTCCTGCCACCACGTCGGTGGGGCTCGACGCGAACCCTGCCAGCATCACGCGCGGGACCGAGACGCCGGGAGGAGCCGCTGCACCGTCGCCCCCTCCCGGGACGCTGCCGGTGCCGCCCCCTCCCGGGACGCTGCTGGTGCCGCCCCCTCCGTCGGTGCCGGTGCCGCCATCGGTGGAAGTCCCACCGGTGCCGCCGGTACCGTCCCCGCCGCCGGCGCTCACGCCGTCCTCCGACGGCGCCACCTGGTCACCCTGTGGTGCACGGCCGGGATCGGCGTCGGCCTCCAACGCCGTCGACGCCAGGCACAGCGCCATCATCAGCGTCACTACGGTTGCAGCGAACCTCTTCATCGCGACTCCTCTTGTCCATCCGGCTCCCCGGCGTGGTGTGCGTGGTGTTGTGTATGGGTGATGTCGGTGATCCGGCCGTCGCCAATGGAGACGATGGTGTCGGCGAAACCCGCCAGGTGGTGATCGTGGGTGACCATGATCCACGTCTGTCCGAAGCGACGGATGACGGCACGAAACAGCTTCAGCGTCTCCTCCGACGTCTTCGAGTCGAGGTTGCCGGTGGGTTCGTCCGCGAACACCAGGGTGGGTTGGACGGCCATGGCGCGGGCGATTCCCACCCGCTGCTGTTGGCCGCCCGAGAGCTGGCCGGGTTTGTGGTGCAGGTGACGCTCAAGGCCGAGCTGGGTGAGCACGACGCGCGCCCGCGCCAGCCGCGCAGACTTGCTGACGCCGCGGAACGACAGTGGCAGCGCCACGTTCTCCAGCGCCGTCATGGATTCCAGGAGGTTGAAGGACTGGAAGATGAACCCCACCTGTTCGCGCCGGTAGCTGACGAGCTGCGACTCCGAGAACCGGTGCAACGGCTGGCCGGCGACGATGATCTTGCCGCTCGTGGGCTTCTCCAGTCCGCCGAGCATGTTGAGCAGCGTCGACTTGCCGGACCCCGAGGTCCCCACGACTGCAGTGAAGGTGCCGCGCCGGATCTGCAGGTCCACGCGGTTCAGGGCGATCACCCGGGATTCGCCCACCCGGTAGACCTTGCTGAGGTCACGCGTCTCCACCAACACCTCCCCCAGAGCGGGGACTCCGCGGGGCGCGGCGAGTTGTGTGGAGGCCACGGTGCCTTCTTCCATGAGCAGGGTCTGCTTGAAGATAAGGTCCGCCCAACACTTTCCGCCACACCGACACGCTCTCGAAGGACCGTGGTCTTGCCCACCATGGCCGACGGTCTGACAAGGCATGGGTCAACGGCGCAGCCTGTCCCCGGTCGCGCCACGAATCCTCCCGGGGGACAATGGGGCAATGAGTGCGCTGACTGACCTGGCCGAGCTGATCCCCGACGCCGTCACCCGGCTGTCCGGCGTGGCGATCCGCACGCCCGTGCAGCGCAGCATCCGGCTCTCGGAGGCCACCGGCAGCGAGGTCTGGCTCAAGCGTGAGGACCTGCAGCCCGTCCGCTCATACAAACTGCGAGGGGCCTACAACCTCATCAGTCAACTCTCTCAGGATGAGAAGCAGGCAGGGGTGGTGTGCGCCTCCGCCGGCAACCACGGCCAGGGCGTCGCCCACAGCTGCGCCGCCCTGGGCATTTCCGGCACGGTGATCGTGCCCACCACCACCCCTCGACAGAAGCGTCAGCGCATCGTGAATCTCGGTCGCGGGCACGTGGAGTTGGTGATGAAGGGGGCCAACTATGACGAGGCGGGTGCCGCCGCGGCCGCACACGTCGCCGAGCACGGCGGCACCATCGTCCCCGCATTCAACGACCCCAGGACCGCCGCAGGTCAGGCCACCGCCATCGTGGAGTCCTTCGACCAACTGGGCTTCGTGCCTGATGTCGTCGTCCTGCCCGTCGGTGGTGGTGGGCTGCTCGCCGGCGTCGCAGCCTGGCTGAACACCACCCATCCCGGCGTGCGGCTGGTGGGCGTCGAACCCGAGGGCGCGCCATGTGTGGCGGCTGCCATCTCCGCGGGGCGCCCCATCACGCTCCACGACATCGACACTTTCGTCGACGGCGCCGCCGTCAGCCGGGTGGGCGACTACACGTTCAGCGTCATCCGCGACGCTGACGTCGAGCTGACCCGGGTACCCGAGGGTCAGGTCTGCTCCGAGATGCTCGAGATGTACCAGGTGGACGGCATCATCGCCGAGCCGGCGGCGGCACTGGCCTCCGCCGCGCTCCCCACCGGCGGCGTGGGGCCACGCATCACCCTGATCCCGGGGTCGCGGGTCCTGGTACTCGTCTCCGGTGGCAACAACGACGTCGCGCGCTACGCCGAGGTGGTGGAGCGCTCACTCGTCCACGAGGGGCGCAAACGCTACTTCATGGTGGAGTTCCCGCAGGAGCCCGGCGCGCTGCGACGATTCCTCAACGACGTGCTCGGCCCCGAGGACGACATCACCTACTTCGAGTACGTCAAGCGCAGCAGCCGGGACACCGGACCCGCAGTGGTGGGCATCGAACTGGGTCACCCAACCGACTACCGCTTCCTGCTGCAGCGCATCGCGGACTGCGGGTTCTGGGTTGAGGAGATCGCCTCGAACAGCCCGTTCTTCCGCTTCCTGATGTGACCTGATCAGCTTGCTGATCAGGATCTTCATCCCTCTGACAGAGAGTCGAGAGTCCCTCTCCACAAGCTAACCGACATCGATAAGTTGTTGACGGGGACGCTTCAACGACACGGCCATCAAGCACCTCAGACGACCAGTTGGCGCACTCCTTGGTCCCTCCGCAGACTTTATCGAGGTGGCGCCTGCGCCTGTCAGTACTTGTGCGCCGAGGCCTTCAGGTCACGACGCAGTTCGGGCGGGAGTGAGAACGTGAGGTTCTCCTCCGTCAGTCGCTCCTCCTCCGCCACCGGGTAACCCTGCTCCAGCAGGAACTCCAGCACACCCTGGACGAGTTCCTCCGGGACGGATGCACCGCTCGTGACGCCGACTGTGGACACGCCGTCGAGCCACTCGTGCTTGATCTCGGTGTTGTAGTCCACGAGGTAGGAGGCCTTGGCCCCCGCCTCGAGCGCAACTTCCACCAGACGGACGGAGTTCGACGAGTTCGTGGAGCCCACGACGATCACAAGGTCGCAGCGGGGCGCGATCTGCTTCACAGCCTGCTGACGGTTCTGCGTTGCGTAACAGATGTCATCGGAGGGAGGATCCATCAGCTGCGGGAACTTCTCCCGGAGTCGCCCGACGGTCTCCATGGTCTCGTCGACGCTGAGGGTGGTCTGGCTGACCCATGCCAGCGGACGGGTGGGGTCAAGTTCCAGGGCCTCGACGTCCTCGGGTCGCTGCACGAGGGTGGTGCGCTCAGGCGCCTGACCCATGGTGCCCTCGACCTCCTCGTGGCCCGCGTGGCCGATCAGCAGGATGTCGACGTCCTGGGCGGCAAAGCGCTGGGCCTCGCGGTGCACCTTCGTCACCAGGGGGCAGGTGGCGTCGATGGTCTTGAGATCCTTGACTGCTGCCTCCTTGTGCACGGCCGGGGACACTCCGTGAGCGGAGAACACGACCCTGGCGCCCTCGGGCACCGTGTCGAGTTCGTCGACGAAGATGGCTCCTTGCGTCTCGAGGGTCCCAACCACGTGCTTGTTGTGGACGATCTGCTTGCGGACATAGATGGGGGCGCCGTACATCTCGAGTGCACGCTCCACCGTCACGACGGCGCGGTCAACTCCCGCGCAGTAGCCGCGCGGGGCGGCGAGGATGACTCGCTTGGGCGTCTGGTTCACAGGGGTGGACATGCCCCCAGTCTAGGAGACGTCTGACGCCTGTCTCCCGGCCGCCTCCCGCATGCTAAAAAGGAGCATGCCCACAAGCCGCAGAACGAACCCCGGCCGCCAGTGGCAGGCCGCCCCGCCCGTGCCCTCCGACGACATCCGGTTCTTCATCGACTCAGCGGACCGCGAGGCCTGCGAACCCTGGCTCCGGATCGGGATGTTCTCCGGCGTCACCACCAACCCGCAGCTGATGCGGGAGGCTTCTCGACACATTTCTGACATCAAGGAGATCTACGGTTGGGCGCGTGATGCGGGCGCACGCGAGGTGTGTTTCCAGGCGTGGGGCGCCACCGTGGAGGAGCAGTACCGCTCGGCCATGGAGATCCGTGAGATCGCCCCGTCGTCCACCATCAAGGTGCCCTGCACGCGCATCGGCGCGCACACCATCTCGAAACTGCGGGACCAGGACGTTCCCGTCCTCCTGACGGCTGTGTACTCGGCGAAGCAGGCGCTGATCGGGTCGGCGCTGGGGGTCAAGTACATCGCGCCCTACTTCAACCGCATGTTCCGGGCCGGTCTCGACGGCACCGAGGAGATCACCCACATGATCCGTGCCATCCCCCAGGACGGCACCGGTCCCATGATCATGGCCGCGTCCATCAAGTCGGCCAAGCACCTCGTGACCCTCACCGACATCGGGGTGCGCGTCTTCACGGTCTCCCCGGACGTGCTGGACGACCTCTTCACCGACGATCTCACCGACAAGGCGGTAGCGGACTTCGAGACCTTCATGCTGGACGTTCGCTGATTCGGATAGTTTCAGCGGGTGGCGACGAACTCGCCGAGCCCAGTGCCTTCGCTGTGAAATTGCGCCCCTCAGGGGGCCACACCCTCCCCACCGGGCGTCAGCACTAGGGTGGAGGCCATGGCATTGCAGAGCTCGGAGGCGCAGCCCCAGCCCCTGGGCCGGGTGGTGATGGCGGTCAAGGACTGGGTCGGGCGATGCAACGAGATCTGGGTGGACGCACAGGTCATTGAGATCAAACGCCGGAGCGGACCCACCCAGTTCCTGACGTTCCGGGACCGGATCGCCGACATGTCAGCTCCCGTCACCGTGTCCGCCATGGTGTTGGACGCCGCTGGACCGCTGCCCGAGGGGTCCCGCGTGACGGCCCGGGTGCGGCCCCGGGTGTGGGAGCGCAACACCGGACTGAGCTTCGAGTGCCTGGAACTCGTGGTGGCAGGGGAGGGCAAATTACTGGCCCGTCTGGAGCAGCTGAAACGCAAGCTGCAGGCCGAGGGGCTCTTCGAGCCCCACCGGAAACGTCGGCCCCCCTTCATCCCCCGCAGGATCGGTCTGGTGACGGGCAAGGACTCCGACGCGGAACACGACGTGGTGACCACCGTCCAGCAACGCTGGCCTGCGCTGTTCACCGTCGCGCACTGCCTCGTGCAGGGACAGAACTCGGCGGAGTCGGTGATCACCGCAATCCAGCGTCTGGACCGCGCCGTGGAGGTCGACGTCATCATCATCGCCCGGGGCGGCGGCAGCCTGGAGGATCTGCTGTCCTTCTCCGACGAGGGCGTGGTCCGGGCCGTCGCGAACTGCACCACCCCCGTCATCTCTGCCATCGGTCATGAACAAGACGTGCCGCTGCTGGACTTCGTGGCCGACGTCCGCGCCTCCACCCCCACCGATGCCGGCAAGCGGGTGGTCCCCGACTTCGAGGCCGAGGTGGACCTCATGTCAGGGGCTCGAAGCCGGCTCGTCGACGCCATCTCCCACCGCATCGACGTGGCCCAGCGCAGCCTCGACGACCTGCGCACCCGTCCCGTCCTGCGTGACCCCACGAGCGCGTTCACAGCCCATGACGACCGTCTTGCACTGCTGCGCCACCGCCTCGCCTCCGGCATCGAAGCGGTGCTGCGCTCCGAGGAGTCGGGGCTGCGCACGGCTCTCACCGGCGTCCGCGCCATGTCGCCGAAGGCCACGCTGGAGAGGGGTTATGCCGTGCTTTTCGACGGCGAGGCCACCGTCTCATCCGTACGAGACACCGCTCCCGGCGCACACATCAGGGCGCACCTGGCTGACGGCCAGCTCGATCTGAGCGTCACCGGCATCCACGAACAGGAGACACCATGACCGACACGCCCACCTACGAAGTGGCCCGTGAGGAACTCGGCGAGGTGGTGCGCAAACTCGAGTCCGGGGGCGTCCCGCTGGCGGAGTCCATGGCGCTGTGGCAGCGCGGAGAGGAACTGGCGACCCTGTGTCAGAAGTACCTTGACGATGCAAGGGCCCAGGTCACCAAA
>JBBSRQ010000055.1:0-16506 GCA_038242845.1 Propionibacteriales bacterium
GCCTGGCCGTCGAGCTGGCGGAGAAGGGGTCGACGTCCGTGGAGTTCGAGGGCGAGATCCTGGAGCTGGGTCCTGACGACGTGCTCCTCACTGAGCGTCCCCGCGAGGGCTGGTCAGTGGTCAACGAGCAGGGCGAGACCCTGGCACTGGACCTGGAGCTGACCCCGGAACTGCTGCGCGCCGGGCTGGCCCGCGAGGTCATCCGCTTCGTCCAGGATGCGCGCAAAAAGGCTGGCCTCGATGTAAGCGACCGCATCCGTCTGGAGTTGGGTGCCGACGGCGAACTGGCCGCGGCCATCGACGAGCATGCCACGCTGATTGCTGATGAGGTGTTGGCCGTCGACCTGCAGCGCACTGCGTCCCTCGCCGGATCAACCCACACCGACGAGGACCTCGGTCTGAGCCTGAGGATCGCGAAGGCCTGAACCCGCTGGCCCCTGTGATGGCAGGGGCCAGCGGCGGGCAGGCTCTCGAGTGGACCGCGCCCGGTCATGGGTGCGGCATGTACCACCCCGAGCGGTGCTCGATGCGTAGCCGGACGCGCTCGCCGATGCACTGGCGGTGGCGGGGGAGGTGTCGCCGATGCGCACCCCGTTGTCGTAGACGATGAACTCATCGCCATGACAGTAGGCGTCGGTGACAGTCACCTTCGTCAGCCTGGGGTTCTCGAAGAGGTAGGGCCCCCCAGCTGAGGCACCACCGACCCCGCCCTGGGTGGTGAATTGCTGCCATCCGGCATCGAGAGTGACGTTCGTGGTTGCGCTCGCCGTCGTGACGGAGGCGAACGACATGAGGGCAAGGCAGCCGAGCAGGGCTGGGAGTCGGGATGGGGCGTGGGGATGATGGGATCGGAGTGGACCATGACCTGGTCCTTTCGGGGACGATGAACAGGCCGGCAAGGGATCGGGGCGATGAGCCATCGCTGCGTGCCTCGCGGTGACTGGTCTTTTACTAACGCCAACACTTGTGTCTCTTAGAATTACCCGCGGCACGAGGTTTATCAATGCTTTTTAATCATAGAAACGAGGTTGTCGTATCCAGTTCTGGAAAGTCAGCCCCCAACGCCCCCCATCGGCCGGGTGGAAGCGCGCGGCACATCAGATCCCGCGAGGTTTGGGGAGCCTATCCTTGCTGGATACCCCCGGGGGGATGGAGTAGAACTGATGCATGGGTAGCTTCATCAGGTCCATCCGGCACTACCCCATCGTGCTGGCCACGCTGGTGGTCGGTGCGCTGGTCATCGCACTGCTACTGACCGGCAACGGCTCAGCTGCGCAGTGGCTGGCCAGCGCCTTTGCGCTCGGTGTCGCCGCCTGGACCGGCGTCGGCATGGTCAAGGACATCATCCGCGGCAACTGGGGCATCGATCTGCTTGCGGTCACCGCCATCGTCGCCACCGTGTCGGTGGGCGAATACCTCGCGAGCCTCGTGATCGTCCTCATGCTCTCGGGCGGTGAGGCACTGGAGAACTATGCCGAGGGCCGTGCCCGCCGCGAACTGACGTCCCTGCTGGCGCGCTCCCCCCAGACAGGGCACCGCTACACCAGCACCACCGCGGAGGTCACCGACGTCCCCGTGGGACAGATCATCATCGGGGACACCCTGCTGGTGCGGCCCGCCGAGGTGATCCCGGTGGACGGCACGCTCACATCCCCAGAGGCCGCGCTCGACGAATCCGCCCTGACAGGCGAGAGCATGCCTGTGCAGGTCACCACGGGCGACCGCCTCCTGAGCGGATCCGTGAACGGCGGCCAGGCCCTCACCATGCGCGTCACTGCCCGGGTGGAGGACAGCCAGTACCAGCGCATCGTTGCCCTCGTCGAGGAGGCGAGCCAGAGCCGCGCCCCGCTGGTGCGGTTGGCCGACCGGTACGCGGTCCCATTCACGGTCGCGTCACTGTTGCTTGCCGCTCTCGCCTGGTACTTCTCCGGTGACCCCACCCGTTTCGCCGAGGTCCTGGTGGTGGCCACGCCGTGTCCGCTGCTCATCGCCGCCCCCGTGGCATTCATGGGTGGCATGAGCCGGGCAGCCCGGGCCGGCATCATCGTCAAGGGCGGGGGCACGCTGGAAAAACTCTCCCGCGTCAGGACCGTCGTTTTCGACAAGACCGGCACCCTGACCTACGGCCAGCCCTCTCTGAAGGCAGTGCACCCCGAGAACGGGTGGAGCCACGACGACGTGCTGGCTGCCGCCGCATCGGCGGAGCAGTACTCCACCCACGTTCTCGCCGACTCGGTGCGTCTGGCCGCCCAGCACCGCGGGTTGGAGCCCGAGGAGGCCTCCACCGCGACGGAACACGCCACCAACGGTGTCATTGCGGAACTGCCGATCGGCACCGTGGTGGTCGGCAAGAGGAGCTTCGTCGCGAAGTTCGCCGACTCCGTCCCCACCGTGACGATGACCAGCGGCCACCTGGCGATCTGGGTGGCCATCAACGGGACCTTCGCCGGCACCCTCGTCATGAGCGACCGAGTCCGTGACAACGCCGCCGAGACCGTGAAGACGTTCCGCTCGATGGGTGCCACCGAGGTGATGATGGTCACCGGTGACCTGCAGGCCACCGCCGACAGCATCGCCGCCGAGGCGGGACTCACGCGCGTCCACGCGGAGGCCCTGCCGCAGGACAAGGTGGCGGTCCTCGACACCACCCTGCGCCCCGTCGTGATGATCGGCGACGGCGTCAACGACGCCCCCGCCCTGGCGGCCGCCGACGTCGGCATCGCGATGGGCGCCCGCGGCTCGACCGCAGCCAGCGAGACCGCCGACGTGGTCATCATGGCCGACGACGTCTCCCGCACCGCATACGCCATGGCCATCAGCCAGCGCACCATGAGGGTGGCCTACGAAAGCATCTGGTTGGGCATCGGGCTCAGCGCCGGCCTGATGCTGGTGGCCGCCTTCGGCCACCTTCCCGCCATCGGCGGCGCGGCCTCCCAGGAGGTCGTCGACCTCGCCGCCATCCTCAATGCGCTGCGGGCGCTGTCCGCCGGTCGCGGTGTCAGAACTGCTGCGCCCCGCCCACCGACGGCGGCTGTCACAGTGCACGAGGAGCAGGTGTCCCGCTCAGGCGTGTGACAGGGCGAGCCGGCGTCGGTCACATCACGAGTCAGCGGATGTTGAGTGTGGCTTCCTGGTGGCGAATGCCCAACTGGTCCAGGCACTCCTCCATGACCCGCATCACCTCGAGGGTGTCGGACAGCGGCATGGTGGATGATTCGGTGTCACCGGCCAGGAGTCGCTCGCCCACCTCGTTGATTTCGTGGGCGTAGCCGCGGCCGGTCATCTTGGCCTCGATGATGCGTGGCAGCACCCCGGAGCGGTGCACGGACAGTGTCGTCGGGTGGTGGAACCGGGGTTCGATCTCGATCCATCCCTTGGTGCCGACGATGGACATGCGCGCGGGTCCGTGCCCGTCGAAGCCGCAGGCCAGCGTGGAGAGGCCGCCTCCGGTGTGGGCGATGCTGATGGAGGCGGCGCTGTCCGTACCGTTCTCCGCCAGCCGCCCGACGCACTCGATGGTCTGCGCCGAGCCCAGGAAGTACTGCGCGAAGGAGATCACGTAGACGCCGAGGTCAAGGATTGCCCCGCCGGCGGTCTCGGGGGCGAACAGTCGATGGGTGGGGTCGTACTCACGGTATGCGCACAGGTCTCCCTGGACACCCACCACATCACCGATCCGACCCCAGGCCACCACCTCGCGGGCGGCGTCAATGGCGGGCAGGAACCGGGTCCACATGGCCTCCATGCAGAAGACGCCCTTGTCCTGGGCCGCCTTCACGACGTCAACGGCCCCGTCGTAGGTGGCGGTGAACGCCTTCTCCACCAGCACCGCCTTGCCCCGCTCGATGGCTGCCAACGCGATGTCGCGGTGGTGGGGGTGGGGGGTGGCGATGTAGACGACGTCGATGTCGGGATCATCCAGCAGGGACGCGTAGGAGCCGTACGCCCTGGGAACGCGGTGCTTCCTCGCCAGCGCCTCCGCCTTCTCCATGTTGCGCGACCCGATGGCGACCAGTTCGGAGTTGGGGACCAGCGGGAAATCGGCCGCGAAAATGTCGGCGATCCAGCCGGCCCCGATGATTCCCCAACGAATCGTGTTCATGCGGAGCAGGCTACCGCCCCTGCCCCGGCGGGACAGGCAAATGCATCGGCTCGTGGTTAGCGAGCAGCCCGCAGCGGCGTGGGCATTGGCCCGCCCGAGGTGTCGCCCCGCAGCGACTTGATGACGTTCTCGGCGCTGATGAGGCACATCGGCAGGCCAACGCCGGGGGCTGTGTAGCCGCCGGCGTAGTAGAGGCCCCTGAGTTTGCGGGATTTGACGCGCCCACGGAAGAAGGCGCTCTGGCGCAGCGTGTGCGCCGGGCCCAGCGCCGTTCCCTTCCAGGCATGGTGCAGATCGACGAACTCGGCGGGCCCCACGCGGTGGTCGACGACGATGCTGTCCGCCAGGTCGGGGATCCCCGTCCAGTCGGCCACCTGCTGGATGACGGCGTCCCCGAACTCCTTCATGCGGCCCTCGTTCGCCGGCCCGAGGTCCGGGTCTGCCGGGATCGGCACGAGGAAGAACAGGTTCTCCATCCCCTCGGGGGCGACACCGGGGTCCGTGACCGACGGCGCACACACGTAGGCCGAGGCGGGGCTGGGCAGCCTGGAGGTGTCCCCGAAGATGTCGTCGAAGTTGCCCGCCCAGTCCCGCGTGAACAGGAGGTTGTGGTGCAGCAGGCCGGGCAGGCGACGGTTCACACCCAGCATCATGAGCAGTGCCCCCATACCGGGGTCACGCTTGTCCCACGTGCGCTCCGGCATCTGGGCGTCGGCCTCGTCCAGCAGGGCTGTCTCGAGGTGGTGCTGGTCGCAGGCCCCGACGACGATGTCCGCCGGCAGCACCCTGCCGTCGATGACCCGCACTCCCGTGACGCGGTGGTCCCTGGATTCGACAGCGGTGACCTCGGTGCCCGTGAGGATCTCGACGCCGGCGTCGCGCGCGAGGCGTTCGATGGCGTCGATGACGGTGTGCATGCCACCCATGGGGTAGGCGACGCCGTCCAGCAGATCCAGCCGGCTCATGATGTGGTACAGGCTGGGTGCGCGGTCGGGCGAGGTGGCGAGGAAGACGGCTGGGTAGCCGAGGATCTGCTGCAGGCGGTGGTCGCTGAAGGACCTCGCCACATGATCCTGCAAAGAGCGGGTGAGTAGCGGCACGAGCGTCCGTGCCTGCTTCAGCAGCACCGGGTCCAGGAAGGCACGCGGATCCGAGAACGTGGTGTAGAGGAAACGCTGGGTTGCCGTGTCGTAGAAGTCGCGGGCACCCTCCAAATACTTCTCCAGCCGCGGCCCGGAGCCGGGCTCGAGCTGCTCGAACAGGGCGGTGGCCTGCTCCAGCCCGGGTCGCACGTCCGCGGGATACTCGTCGCCCTCGAAGAAGACCCGGTACCCGGGGTCCAGTGGGGTGAGGTCCAGTTCACGGCTGGCGCTGGTCCCGCACAGCTCGAAGAAGTGCTCGAACGCCTCCGGCATCAGGTACCAGGACGGCCCCGTGTCAAACGTGAAGCCCTGGTCGCGGAGGATGCCGGAGCGTCCCCCCAACTCGTCGTGGCGTTCCACGACGGTGGTCTCGTACCCGTCGCGCGCCAGCAGCGCCGCCGTTGCCAACCCGGCGATGCCGCCACCGATCACCACTGCCCGCTGTGCGGTCATGTGCCTCTCCCCCATGCGTGTCGGGCCACCGCGCGTGCGGCGATGGCCACCTTGGTCGTGTCCGGCACCCGGATGCGCGTGGCGCGCACGACGTCGGCGTCGGTGGTGCGGATGCGTCTGTTGAGGGCGGCGAACAGGTCGTGTGCCAACTGCACAGCCGGTCGCACGCTGCGGGGCAGCAGCGGAATCGTTGCGGCCGCGGCGTCGAGGTCGGCGTCGATGTCGGCCACCAGCCGCAGCTTCGTGGTCTCGTCGAGGTTGCCGGGGTCCACTCCGGGGAAGTACGCGCGTTCCAGGGCGTCGGCGTCGGCATCGAGGTCGCGCAGGAAGTTGACCTTCTGGAACGCCGCTCCGAGCCGTCGGGCGCCGGTCACGAGCGTGTCGCGGTGCGCCGCCGGAAGCCCCGCGTCACCGAAGAAGGTGTACAGGCACATCAGCCCCACCACTTCGGCAGAGCCGTAGACGTAGCGCACGAAGGACTGATCATCGTGGACGCTGCAGGACAGGTCCGTGCGCATCGAGGAGAAGAAGGGTGAGATGACGTCGTGGGGGATCCCCGTGCGCCGGGCCACGTCGGCGAAGGCGTGCACCACCAGGTTCTCGCTGAACCCCTCGGCCACGGTGCGGGCGACGTCGGCCTCCAGCGCATCCAACCGCGCCGCGGCCCGGTCCAGGTCCAGGCCAGCCCCCTCGGCGGCGCCGTCGACCACCTCGTCGGCCACCCGGACAAGGGCATAGACACTGGAGATGTCGCGGCGGACGGCGCGTGGCAACAGACGGGTCGCCATCGCGAAGGACGTGGAGTAGCCATGGATGACCCCGGCTGCGCAGACGTGGGAGCAGCGGGTGTAGCGCTCCGCACTGGCAAGGGCCGCGGCAGACGTCACCGGGCGCGCCCCATGATCGACTGCAACAACCGGTCCAGCTCCGCACGCAGGGTCATGGGAACCCCCACGTACTCCAGTGAGGCAAAGGCCTTGGCCACCAGATCCTCGGCCCGGGCCAGCGCCAACTCCTTGGCGCCGGAGGCGAGGAGCTCCAGGCGCAGTTGGGTGATGCCGTGCACGTTGAGCGGTCCGGACCGGAGTGCCTCGATCCTGGACCAGTTGGCCGTGGCGCGGGCAGCCGTGATGACGGCGGTCTCGCGATGGTTCTCCAGGTCGGAGGCGATGTCGCGCCCCAGCACCGTGTCATGCGCGAACGCACCCAGGACGTCATCCACCACCTGGTAGGCCTCGCCCATGTCGTAGGCTGCGGAGCGCAGGGCCCTCACGTGGGAGGCCGGGGCGTCGACCAAAAGAGCACCCACCACCATCGGGGTTTCGAACGAGTACACGGCCGTCTTCAGGTGCGCGGCGGTCCTGATGTCGGCTTCGCTGGGATTGGCACCCGGCCAGGACTGCACCACGTCGAGGTATTCCCCCACTGCGGAGGCGACGAGCGCCTCATCGACAAGCCCACAGACCTCGTCGCGGACCCGCTCGGGGGCGCGGTACACGAGCTTGTACACACTGGCCAGAGCGAGGTCTCCTGCGATGAGGGCGATGCTCTTGGCGTCGGCACGTCCGGATGCATGGTCCACGCGCTGTCCGGAGCGTCGGGCGTGCAGCGCCGCGAACTCGCCGGCCACGTTGGGGCGACCGCGTCGGGTGAGGTCGTCGTCGATGACGTCGTCGTGCACCACCAGACACGTGTGCAGCAGCTCCAGCGCCACCGACACCGTGCACGCCGCGTCGTCGAGGGTGCCACCGTAGGCGTCGACGACGGCCCCGAGCAGCCTCGGCCGGATGAGCTTTCCGCCCAGCGCGGCGCGTGAGAGGGCGTCCCCCATCGCAGCTGCTTCCTGATGCATGCCGCGCATGCGATCGGTCAGGTGGTGCAGCACCGATGCGAGTTCATTCTCCACATCCACCAGCCACCCTTGCAACAGTGCAGGGTTGGTGTCGGCAAGCGTCCCCATGCCGCCATTGAACACCATCGACGTTTCGATTGCCGAAGCACCCTCGGTCATGACACTGCGATGGGTTCCGGCGTGTCACCGTTGTGGGAGCCATCCACGGTCTCGAGGTGCTCCCGCGCCTCACGTGCGGCGTCCGTGAGGTCGTGCATCATGGCGATCAGGTTGCCCAGTTCCTCGGGCGTGTAGGCCGACAGTCGCTCCATGATGGAAGCCGACAGCACCGCGAACATCTCCCGCCCCATGCGGCGCGCCTTGTCCGTGGCGTGCAGCGCAACCGTTCGGCCGTCGGTGGTCAGCCTTTCGCGGCTGATGAGGCCGTGGCCCACCAGTCGGTCCACCAACGCGGTGGTGGCAGCGGGCGACAGGACAAGCCGACGCCGCAGGGATCCGGGCGTGATGACCCAACCCTCGTCCGCAGCCTCGACGATGGCGCTGAGGGCATGGACGTCATTGTGTCCCAGCCCGGCGAGCCGCCGGGTGACCTCCATGTAGCGTTCCGCCTCAGCGGTGAACGACTGCAGGGCGTGCAGGGGTCCTCGACGGGTACTGGGGAGGATGTCCATGCCGCCCATAATATGGTGCGCCACCCAATCCGCCGGCGTGCGCAGGGTGGGCATTGCTGACATCGGGGCCCCACAGCGAGGCGGGCGTGCGAGGATGGCGCATGGGGAGTCCCTCCACGGCAGTCCCCGACGCCGTCTCCACGCATCAAGCCCCCGCCGCCACGAGTCGCCGGTTGGTGGGCTACGGGATCTCCCTGCTCGCTGCCCTTGGCATCGTGGTGGCAGTCGGCGACATGTCCGGGCCCGAGTACCCCGGGCTCATGCGGCTCGGCGTGGCACTGTGCCTGGCTGCCCAGGCCCTCGTCATCGTCGAATGCCTCCGGCCGTCACGGCTGTTGTGGCCCATCGCGGGGGCGGCGGGACTCGGCATCGCCGGAATCGGGGCGGGCCTGCTCCTGCACCCCGAACCCATTCCCGGGTTGGAGTGGCGCACCAACATCTGGCTCGGCCCCACCATGCAATTCCTCATCCTGCTGCACCCACGCCGTCGGGCATGGCAACTCCTTGGAGCTTTCTCCCTGGTGCTGTGGGCTGCTGTCACCGTGGTGCACCACCTCGACTGGCGCATCCAGGTGCTGGACCTGGTGTTCACCCTCTCCGCGATCGCCACCCTCGGCATCGGTGGCGCATGCATCACCCCCATGCTCATGGAACTCAGGCTCAGTCAGCTCCGAAGAATCCATGATGAGCAGGAGGAACGGCGGACGCAGATGCAGGAGCACGAACGACGGGAGAGAATCCGCCTCGCCCACGACTCGCTCCTGCACACGCTGCAGCGGATCTCACGCACCTGGGACAGGCCGACCGCAGCGCAGGCGAGTGCGATGGCATCCGCCGCCACTGTAGACCTCGAGGCCAGCTCTGAAAGCCTCGGCGCGGGCGAGTGGGTGGCATTGCTCAGGGAACTGGACGATGCCCTCGCATGCGAGGAGTGCGACATCGTGTGGCGCGGCCGTGACGTCCACGTGCCGTTGCACGTGGCCCGCGCGGTGGCCGGGGCTGCCCGGGAAGCCGTCCGCAACGTCGTCAAGCACGCCCATGCCTGCGCCACCGTCGCGGTCGCGCGCGTGGGCAACGGTTGCCGGGTGACCATCGCCGACGACGGACCCGGGTTCGACACACAGGCACGGCCCGCAGGCCATCTCGGCATCGAGGACGGCATCGTCAGACGCATGACGGAGGCCGGCGGCAGCGCCACCATCCGCTCCAACAGCCTCGGCAGCACGGTGACCCTGGAGTGGACCTCCGACCCCTTCGGCACAGCCGAGCCCTTCGGCCCGGTGGGACGCACGCTGATCAGCTGGCTGCCGGTGCCGGTGCTGCTGGCAAGCCTCGTCCACGTCCTGATCTTCGAGGTGGGTCCGAGCGCGTTGGGTGCGGTCGCGCTGTGGTGGACGACCGCGGTGGTCTGTGTGCTCGGGATGCGCCAGCTCCGTAGATCCGGGCTGGGCAGGTGGCAGCCGTCGGCCCTCACCGCCATGGCGATGGCGTTGCTGGTGGCCAACTACCTGTGGCTCGACCCCGAGGGCACCAACGGCTACCACGTGTGGACCCCGTCCCTGGCGGGGGCGCTGATGGTGCTGGCACTCCCCGGCCGGCGTCTGGTCCAGGCGGTGGCCATGGCGGCGAGCGTGATCGTTGCCACCATCATCGCCAGCGGGGCGACGCTGGGCTGGGACGTGGCTTTCGGAGTGCAACTCGGCTCCTTCATGGCCGTGGCCATGTACGTGATGGTGCCGCTGGCACTCGCGACGGGCACATCGCTGGTGGCCAATCACGCTCGTGGCACCGAGGAACTGCACGCCGCCAACCGTCTCCGAGTTGAACTCTCAGCCGAGCGGGACGCCACCCGACGGGAGTGGGTGACCCGCATGCGCCGCATCGCCGGACCCTTCCTCTCGGATGTCGCCCATGGGACCGTGGATCCCATCGGCGAGGGGGTGGTGCTGCGTGCGCAGATCATCGAGGCACGCCTGCGCGATGAACTCGCCCTCTGGCCCCACGGGACGATCATTGCCGACAGGGTGCATGCGCTCCGGGAGGATGGTTGGGAGTGCACGGTTGACGCACTCGTGAACGCACCGGACGAGCAGGAGAACCTGCTGACGGTCATCTCCCGTCTGCCGACGCCGCTGCCCGGTCAACGTCTCCACCTCACCCTCCGGAAAGGGGACGCCGTGGCCACCATCACTGAACCACCATTCAGCCCCCAGCAGTGGCTCCAACTCGATGAGGGCCTGGTGGTGTTGCGCGACGAGGACTTCACCCAACTGCGCGTCAAGTCCACATCAGCCCGTCTCGAGGAGGCCCGGTGAGCACCGGAGAATCCCCACCCATCCGCATCGCAGTCCTGGATGACCAGGAAATCATCCTGCGGTCCCTGCCCGTGATGGCGGAGCTGTCCGGCGGGCGGATCGTCGTGACCCGCACCACAGCTGATCGCGAGCAGTTCCTCGCTGACACCCTGACCGCCCCGCCCGACGTGGCGATTGTCGACCTCATGATGGACGGCAGGATCTCCGGGCATGAAGTGATCGCAGAACTCAGCGTCCGCTCCGTACGGTGTCTCGCGTTCACTGCCGACCAGCGCCGGGTGCCCATCCGGCTGGCGATGCAGGCCGGCGCGAGAGGGCTCGTCCTCAAGTCGGATCCCATGGAGCTTCTGGTGCGGGCAATCACCGCCGTCCATGAGGAGGGGTGGGCCCCCTCCAGCGCCGCGGCCAGTGCCCTGCTGGATGACAGCGCCAGCCTTCCGACGTTGTCGCCGCACGAACTGGAATGCCTGCGCCTGGCCGCCGAGGGGGTACCCATCAAGGCCATTGGCCGCCAGTTCGATCCCCCCATCTCGTTGAGTTCGGTGAAGACCTACCTGGCGCGGGCCTACGAGAAGTACTCCGGCGTTGGCCGCCCCGTCCACAACACCACCGAGGCAGTGGTCAGCACGGTCCACGACGGCTGGTTCGACCTGTGATCTGCCGCGTCGGCCAAACGGCCGACGTGACGGTGTGGGGTACTTCGCGGGACAATTCACTTGGAATCGCAATCGGGTGGCTCGGTGGAGAGTTTCACTTCTGAGTGCTGATACCACCTCGGGCACGGATCGAGGTGTCCCGGTTGGGGGACCAGGACACCTCGATTCGTCCCATCATGCGGGGACCATCCACGTCGAACCACTAGGCTGTCACCCTGGAACCCCAGGGAGGCTTGCATGGGACGTATCGTCCAGAAGTACGGCGGATCGTCGGTGTCGGACGCCGACTCGATCAAACGTGTGGCACGCCGGATCGCCAGGTCCCGCGCCGACGGCAACGACGTCATCATCGTGATCTCGGCGATGGGTGACACCACCGATGAACTGATGGATCTGGCACTCCAGGTCTCCCCCCAGCCGAAGTCGCGCGAACTCGACATGCTGCTCACCACCGGGGAACGCCAGAGCGCCGCTCTGCTGGCCATGGCACTGTCCGACCTCGGCGTGGATGCGGTCTCCTACACGGGTTCCCAGGCGGGTGTCATCACGACCCCCACCCACGGGAACGCCCGCATCATCGACATCACACCCGGCCGGGTCGAGGCCGCCCTCCAACAGGGCAACGTCGCCATCGTCGCCGGGTTCCAGGGTGTGTCGCAGTCCACCAAGGACGTCACCACGCTGGGCAGGGGGGCCTCCGACACCACCGCCGTGGCCCTGGCCGCAGCATTGGGCGCCGACTACTGTGAGATCTACACCGACGTCGACGGGGTCTACACCGCTGACCCCCGTATCGTGCCGAGTGCGCAGCAGATCACCGAGGTGGGCTACGAGGACATGATGGAACTCGCGGCCTCCGGAGCCAAGATCCTCCACCTGCGCTGTGTGGAGTACGCACGTCGCGAGAACGTCACCGTCCATGTCCGGTCCTCATTCAGCGACAAGCCGGGCACCTGGGTCAAGGCCCACGAACTCATCACGAAAGGTCCTGGCATGGAAGAAGCCATCATCACCGGCGTCGCTCACGACCGCGGCGAGGCCAAGATCACCATCGTCGGCGTTCCCGACCAGGTGGGCGAGGCCGCGGCCATCTTCACCGCCGTGGCGAACAAGGACATCAACATCGACATGATCGTGCAGAACGTGTCCCGCCTCTCCGACGTCCGCACGGACATCTCCTTCACCCTGCCGATGAGCGACGGCACCAAGGCAATCCGGGCGCTGGAGGAGATCAAGGACCGCGTCGGATTCCATGAACTGCTCTACGACGACCAGGTGGGCAAGGTCTCCGTCATCGGTGTGGGCATGCGCTCGCACCCCGGCGTCACCGCCACCTTCTTCGACGCGCTGGCCAAAGCCCACGTGAATCTACAGATGATCTCAACATCCGAGATTCGCATCTCGGTGGTGGTGGGTGCCGACGACGTCGACCGTGCCGTGAGGGCCGCCCACACCGCTTTCGGGCTTGATACCTCCCAGGAGGCCGTGGTCTACGGAGGAACTGGTCGCTGACTGCACGATCCCCACACTCCCCGGCTCAAACGCGCAGCGTTTGTGACCGGGGAGTGTTCATTTGTGCTGTCATTTGCTCAAACGAGGAGACGACACCAGTCCCGGCATGGCGAAGTGACGAATTGCACTGCTCATCAGATAACGATTGGGTCTAGTTTGTCGGTGCCGGATGTCACGAAACGGACAGATGGCCATATATTGACGCTCATACCCGTGGACTGCGTCGTTCATCGTGGTTCGAATCAGGTCCTGCTGGCGCGGCCAGTCAGGCAATGAACACAAAGGAGATTTCATGAGCTACTCCCTGCACCGACGAGGGTTCCTCAAGGGCGCCCTCGCAGCCGGCGCTCTCATCCCGCTGGCAGCGTGTGCTGGCGGCGGCGACGAGCCCAAGGCGACCACCCCCGCAGGCTCGACCGACCCGGAGACCACCACGCAGGCCGACCCGAACAACCCGTTCGGCCTCGAGGTTCCCTCCGACGTTGACGCGGCAATCTTCAACGGCGGCTACGGCGTCGCCTACGCCGAATTCGCTGGCGGCATGGTGGAGAAGAAGTTTGACGGCGCCAAGGTCGAGGTCTCCAAGATTCAGGATGCCACCCTGGAACTGCAGCCCCGGTTCGCAGGCGGCAATCCGCCAGACGTCATCGACAACGCTGGCGCCGGCAAGATCGGCATCTCGGCCATCATCGGCCAACTTGAGGACCTCAACGACGTCATCGACGCCAACAACTACGAGGGCGAGCCCATCCGCGACTCCCTGTTCGCAGGTGTTCTGGAGCCGGGAACAATCGACGGCAAGCTGGCCGTCATCAACTACGTGCTGACCGTGTTCGGCATGTGGTACTCCGCCTCCCTCTTCAAGGAGAACGGCTGGGAGCCGCCGAAGACGTGGGACGACGCCCTCGCTCTCGGCGCCAAGGCCAAGGAAAAGGGCAAGTACCTCTTCCTGTGGGGCAACGAGGCGGCCGACTACTACATGGAGCTGGCCATCACCTCCGCCATCAAGGAGGGTGGAGACGAGGTTCGCATCGCTCTGGACAACCTGGAAGAGGGCTGCTGGAGCAAGCCCGCCCTCCAGGACGTGTTCGGGAAGATGGAGGAGATCGTCAAGGCCGGCTACGTCAAGCCCGGCGGCGGCGGCACCCAGTTCACCGCAGCCCAGGCCGCATGGTCACAGGCCCAGGAAGCACTGCTGTACCCCTCCGGTGCCTGGATCGAGAACGAGATGAAGAGCCAGACCAAGGAAGGCTTCGACATGATGGCGACCCCCGCGCCGACTGTCACCACCTCCCCGTCGAAGCCGTTCGAGGCCATCCACTCCGCAGCGGACGAACCCTACATCGTTCCCAGCGGCGGCAAGAACGTCGCCGGCGGCAAGGAGTTCATGCGCGCCATGCTCTCGAAGGAGGCGGCCACCAACTTCGCCAAGGAGATCCTGTCGCCCACCATCGTCAAGGACACTGTCCCGGACGATGGCTTCGGCTCCACCGCACTCGTGTCGCAGATCGACATGTTGGGCGGCGCCGGCGACGATGTGTTCACCTGGAAGTTCAACGCCTTCTACGGCATGGGCCCTGACACCGTCGTGCTGTGGAACTCGTTCCTCGACGGCCAGCTCACGACCGCTGAACTGACCAGCCGCCTGCAGGAAGTCACCGACAGGATCCGCAACGACGACGCCATCGAGAAGTTCACGGTGTCGTGACCGAGAACAATCTGTCGGAGGTGGGCGGCGAGGGGACATCCCTCGCCGCCTCCCCCTCTCCCCTGGGTGGCAGCGGGGAGCCGCCCCCACGGAAGCGCAAGCGAAACTACTCGTTCGACAAGGTCAGCTTCATGGTGGTTTTCCTCGGACTACCGCTGCTCATCTACCTGGGACTGGTCATCTACCCATTCCTCCAGGCCTTCCACCTGTCCTTGACCAACTGGCGTGGGTTCGGCCCCATCTCAGACGCCGATTACATCTGGCTGGACAACTACGTCTACCTGCTCCAGAGCAGGAAGTTCATGCTGGCGTTGAGCCACAACGTGATGCTGGCCATCTTCCTGCCGCTGATCACGATCATCCTGGCCCTGCTGCTGGCCATCGTGATCACTGTTGGCGGGCACAGCCACGGCAACATCCGCGGCATCAAGGGCGCAAGCTTCTACCGTGTGGTGTCGTTCTTCCCGTACGTGGTTCCGGGCATCATCATCGGTCTCATGTGGCGCCTGATGCTGGATCCCGGCATGGGCCTGGTCAACGGCATCCTCACCGGCATCGGCCTCGACCAGTTCAAGGACTTTGCGTGGCTGGGCAAGGAGGAGACCGCCATGCCCGTGTCGATGCTCGTCATCGTCTGGGGCTTCGTCGGCTTCTACATGCTGCTGTTCATCGCGGCCATCAAGTCCATTCCCTCGGAGATCTACGAGGCGGTGCGCATTGACGGTGCCGGGCGCTGGACCACCGCGGTGAGGGTCACCATCCCGCTGATCCGGGACAACATCCAGACCGCCTACATCTACATGGGCATCATCGCCCTCGACGCGTTCATCTACATGGTGGCGCTGAACCCGACCGGTGGGCCCAACTACTCCACGCTCGTCATGAGCCAGGAGCTGTTCAACACCGCCTTCGGCGGCCAGAACATGTGGGGTCGTGGCTCTGCCATGGGTGTCGTCCTGGCCCTCGTGACGCTGGCCTTCTCGGGTCTCGTGTTCCTCGTCAATCGCCTGACCGGCGGAAAGGATGCGGTGAGCTACTGATGAGCACCCAAGTCCGCTCCAAGTCCACGGCTGGCCGCAAGGTCAAGGTGGGAACCGAGGACAAAGTCTTCGCCGGCTTCTCCCACGTCCTGCTCATCATCTGGTCACTGCTCGTGATGGGACCGCTGCTGTGGACCTTCATGACGTCGCTGAAGACCACGCGTGAGATCACGTCGTCCTCGACGGCGATGCCGAAGGCGCTGCTCACCGATCCGGACACCGGCTCCTTCAGCCTGGCCTACCTGTTCCGCAACTACATCAACGCCTGGACGTCCGACAACTTCGGCCGGTACTTCTTCAACACGTTCATCGTCGTGACCGCGGCGATGCTCCTGGTCATGCTGCTCGGTGCCATGTGCGCCTATGTGCTGGCCCGATACCAGTTCAAGGGCAGCCAGCTCATCTATTACCTGATGCTGGCCGGCCTGACGTTCCCCATCTTCCTGGCGATCGTCCCGCTGTACCAGGTGCTGAAGACACTGCCCCTGCCGTGGGCACCCAACGGTGTCTTCTTGAACACGTTCGAGGGCCTCATCCTCACCTACGTGGCGTTCGCGCTGCCGTTCACGGTGTTCTTCTTGTACGCGTTCTTCCGCACGCTCCCCCAGGAGATCGCGGAGGCCGCCCAGGTGGACGGTGCCGGGCACTGGACGACCTTCTTCAGGGTGATGCTGCCGATGGCCAAGCCCGGCCTGGCCTCCATCGCCATTTTCAACTTCCTCGGACTGTGGAACCAGCTGCTGCTGCCGCTGGCTCTGAACACCAAGGAGGAGCAGTACGTGCTGGCCCAGGGTGTGTTCAACTTCGCCAACAAAGCCAAGTACGAGGTGGACTTCGGTTCCCTGTTCGCCGCGGTGATCATCACCGTGGTGCCCGTGCTGATCGTCTACATGATCTTCCAGCGCCAACTGCAGGGCTCCGTGTCGCAGGGCACGATGAAGTAGGAGTCACTCAGCCACGACAACGTCGAAGGGGGCCGCGCCATGGCGCGGCCCCCTTCGACGTTGTCGTGGCTGAGTGACTCCTACTTCATCGTGCCCTGCGACACGGAGCCC
>JBBSRQ010000056.1:0-16475 GCA_038242845.1 Propionibacteriales bacterium
CCCTTGTGGCACCGTCTTTGAGTCGTTCTGCACCCTCCCGCAAAGAGGGCTCTCGAAGCGACGCCGCTTCCTGTTGTGAGATACCCATCACCACCAGCTTCCTCCGGCACAAATAGATGTATTGCACATCCATTGTTAGCGCACAGGACCACTCAAGTTTCCTTTTGGGGATTCGAAATCACGGATGGTGTCTGCATGACGGTGGCTGTGAGTGGTATTTCGAGACACGCCGGCCTCGCCAGGCACCCTCCTCCTTCCTCGCCGGCACAACTCAGGGAGCGGTTTTGGCGCCCGGGTTCCATCTCATCGGTCGCAACTCGATGATCGGGAAAACGCCGGTGGTCAAGTACGAGCGGCAGCGACGTGTCGAGACCGCCTCCGGACGCACGACATCTCAACACTCGCCCGATCAACGACGGCAACCAGCCGCTCAGTCGCTGGACGTCTGGTCCGGGCCGGGATGCGTGAGCTCCGCAAAAGGGGGATCCCCGCGGGACCATCAACGGGTACCAACCTGATCGTGTGCCTGCAAGTGGCAGAGGAGATGTGTGCCGAGGGCAGGCCGGGGCTCATTGCATCGCTGATATGTGACGAAGCGGACCGCCACGGCGACACCTGCGACGACGATGGCTGGTTGACCGAGCAGGGCATCGAACTCACCGATCAGCAGGAGCAACTGGGTGCCTACCTCGACGGCGGCCGAGTTCCGGAGTCCTGGAGTCCTGCCATTCAGGAATGAACTCGAACTACTCGTCCGCCAGCGGCTAGTGTTGCCGCGTCGGTTTCCACGGGGGGTTGAGATCGTGCATCCCAGGTCACCGCGCAACGTGTGCGCGTGACCCATTCATCGCCGAAAGCGAGATTCTTTCATGGCCCATTGCGAGGAACACCCCCTGCACCCCGACCAGTTGGCGGATGTTCGCCGCCGAGGCGATGCCGAACTGGCCGCGCTCGGATTCAGCCGCCGAGGCATCCTGCGGACAGGTCTGGCAGCAGCCGCTGTCTCGATGGCGGGCGGCACCCTGCTCACCTCTCGCGGGGCGGCAGCCGACGAAGGCGCCGTTGATCCCGATCAGCTCCAGTGGCTTGTCGGGGACCACCACATCCACACGCAGTACAGCCATGACGCGAAGTACCGCATGAAGGACTACCTTGACGCGGCGCAGCACTACGGCGTCGACTGGCTGGTGTTCACGGAGCACTCGAACTTCCAGCACGCCGACCCGGGTGTGTTCAACTCGCTGGCTGAAATCAGGACGGAGCGTGCAGCCCGCCCGGACATGCTGATCTTCCAAGGCATCGAGTGGTACATGCCCGCGGCCGAACACTGCACCGTCTTCGTCACCGGCAAACGCGAAGCAGACATCCTGCGTGCCTTCGAACTCGTCTACGACGGCAAGCTCAACGGGTGGGAAAAGCCTGAGCCCGGCAGCGCAGCGGAGACGTTCCAGGAACAGAAGGCCGCCGAAGCCATCGCATGGCTCGGGCGTCAGAAGCGCTCCGGGGAGATCGACGACGCACTGGTCATCGCGAACCACCCGATGCGCCTCGGCATCGACTCCCCCGACGAGCTGCGGTTGTGGCGCGACGCGGACCCCCACATCATGATCGGCATGGAAGGCGCGCCCGGCGCCCAGGGCTATGCCTACGGGCGTAACGTCTACGAAGGCGACCAGCGCGGCGAGTACGTCAACGAGCCACGGCCCGACTCCTACCCGGGCTACACCGTCGAGCAAATGCGAACCTACGGCGGGTGGGACTGGCTGACCGCCACCGTGGGCGGCTTCTGGGATTCCATGCTGGCTGAAGGCAAACCATTCTTCATCACATCGAATTCCGACGCGCACCTGGCCGCTTGGCACACGTGGCGCCTGGGTGACTACCCTGACACCGCAGAATTCCGGGACGCACCCAACGAAGGGGAGAAGATGCGGCTGCTGGGCGGCCGTCGACCACATCCCATCGACACCCACACCGGCGAGGTTGCAGACGAACTGATGGTGAAGGATGCCGACGATTCAACCGTCATCTCCGGTGACCTCGTCACCAACACCGTCGACGCGGAACGCTTTCGTGAGGCGCAGCGCATCCGGGCGGAGGTGGATGCGGCCACGCCCGAAGGCGAGAAGCCGCAGTACCCCACACCGCTGATGCAGACCCAAGGCGGCTCCGATTTCTGGCCGGGCCAGTTCTCCCGCCTGCACACCGGCGTGACCGAGCGCAGCTACCGGGGTGTCATGGACGCGCTGCGTGCTGGCCGCGTCTGGGCCGATCACGGTCACCTGCTGAAAGGGTTCGTCGTCAGGGTCACAGCCGACGGCGCGGAACCGGTCACGCTCGGCGGAAGACTGCAGGCCACGCGGGGCGCCACCGTTGTGGTGTCCATGACCATCACTGCCTCGACGGAACCTGTGCGCTACATCGCCATGACCTCGGAGGATCCCGGCGCGACGGACCCGACCATCGGTGTCGAGGAGATGCCGAAGCTGGCCTTCGTGGACATCATCGGAGGCCCGATCACCGGCCCCGTGGCGGACCCGGAGACGCTCCGCGCACCGGAGACCAGGGTGTTGGAAAGCTTCGACACCGTGGGCCGCACTGGCAGCTTCACGCTGACGCACACCTTCGAGGACGTCCAGGACGACTTCTACGTGCGGTTCCGGGGCTCCGACGGCAAACGCCACGGTGCGGGCTACCACGGCTCCGACGTCGACCCGCGAGGGCCGATCATGCACGACAACGCCGCCCGGGCCGGCAACCCCTGGGTGGACACCTGGTTCTACGCCAACCCGGTGTTCGTCGACGTCGCCGAGGCGGAGGCGCCCGAGGAACCGACAGCAACTCCGTCCGGGACACCCACCACCGTGCCGTCCCAGCACCCGACCCGGCCTCGGCCCGGCCTCCCACATACCGGGCGTTGATCGACAGGTAAGGGCAAGAAGCGCCGAGGGCTAGTGGTGGGCCCCCGGGACTGCTGACCCACGGCAGCAATGACACGCCCGTGGCCGCCCCATCGTGTACAGGTGGGGCGGTCACGTTCATCACTGCGGTGGCGGCCATCCTGGAGTTCGAAGGGTTTTCCGTTCGGGATCCGGCCACACATTTCGCGTTTCAGCCGCCAAAGCGGACGATGTTGTTGAACACCCAGCCGTCAATGAGGTGGTAGATGATGGCCCCGTCAGCACTGGTTGTTCGCTGGGCAATGTTCGTCATCCAAATGTAGGAGCGGCAGCCATTGCGTCCCGTGGCGGGGGTGTCGCACTCGGTCCGCCACTGGCGCCCCTGAGACGTGAACTCACCCGTCGTCCCCAAGGGGTTGCTGGCCCATGCGGAGCGTGGCATGAAGGGCAGGTAGGTCAAATTGTTGAACTGCCATCCGGTGACCGTGACGAAATCGTTGGGGCCGCGGTGGTGCACTTGCGTACCCCAAATCTGAGTGCGGCAACGCATCGTCTGCGAGTACGGCTCGCAGGTGGTGTACCACCACCGGCCGTTGACGTGATGAATACCGGGCACCTCATACGGGATCTGCGCCATGCCGCCCGGGGTCGTCTGGGAGACAGACGGTTGCGGGGATGCCGTCGGACTTGTGGGCGGACGTTGCGTCGGCTGCGTCGACGGGGACTGGCTGGGGCTCGCGGTTGGGGACTGGGTGGGCTCCATACCCGGATCAGTGAGCGCCTGGAGGGCAAAGTTGTCACCCTGCACCCAGCGGTCGCCGGTCATGGTGGAACCGGCGAAGACCTCGACCTTGTTGAGCGACCCGCTGTCGAACGTCACGGAGAACTTGTGCCAGCCGTCAAGGTCAGCGAAGGTCTCCTGCTCCACAACAGTGGCGCCCGGCCCGACGCCGCGCGCACCGATGCGCCCCTCGCCTGCGCCGCCGCCGACGGTGTCGCCCGTCTTGAGCCAGCCGGTCAGCTGGTACTGCGTGTGGGGTGTGACACTGACCGGCTGCGCCATCAGTTGTTCGCCCTGGTTGCCCCGCACCCAGAACTGCCGCCGCCCCACCTTGGCCCACTCCTGGTTGGTGTCGATCCCACCCGTGCCGATGGCACGCCAGCCGCCGGGCACGTCCAACAGGGCGCTGCGCTCGAACGAGGGGTCCACGAGAAGGTTGGGCCGGATGATCATGCCCTGGTCGTCCAGGGTCACCTTCATAAGTGCGACGTTGTACTGGTTCCAGACCGACATGAGGAAATACACCTGCCCGTCAGCCGACCATGGATGGATGTATCCGCCGTACAGGCCGGGGTACTCGGCCTGGGAGGCGAGGAGCTGTTCGTCGCCCCATGGACCCTCCGGTGCACTTGCCACGCGCAGCACCAGGTCCGCGTTCCCGTTCAGCGTGATGAGCTGCCACAGCCCGGACGGCTCGTCGAAGTGGACGGACAGCTCCGCCACGGCCGGTGGCAGGATCTGGGCTGCGGTGGAGTAGTCCGCAGCCCAGTCGGTGCCGTTCCAGTAGCGGTAGGCACCCTTGTCGAGCATCTGCGCGGCCGGGACCCTCGCCAGTGAGGCGGCGCCCACCCGCCCGTTGGGTGTACCGAACATGTAGACGAGGTCGCCGTGATGGACGTAGGCCACCATCTGGAACGGGTCTGAGCCTTCAGCGTTGTTGTCCCAGCGCGGCGCACCGTCGATGGACCAGGTGGCACCCGCGTCGTCGGAGTAGGCGAGCTGGCTGAAGTTGGTCCTCCACTGGCCGGGGAGCCCCCACTCCTTCACGGACATGTAGGCCATGTACTGCCTGCCGTCGACGGCGATGCCGCCTGTGGGGATGGTGGTGTGCTCATCGCCGGGGATCTTCTTGGAACCGATGATCTCCTTGGCGACACCCGCCTCATCCGAGAGTGCCCAGTCAAAGGTCATGCCGTTGGCAAGGTCGTGGTCGGAGGAACGGAACAAGACGTTGGAGCGCCAGTTCCCGACCCCGGCGCCGTCTCCCCCAGGGGTGGAGAACGTGTCCCCGAAGGCCACGAGGACGTTGTCATCCCCGTCGTCCCAGATGACGCCAAGGTCAGTGGCGCCAACGTCCCACGGGGTGGTCGTGTCGGTGGTCGCGTCGGCGCCCGTCACCTCGTCCACGAGGATGGCCGGCGAGACCGGTGCGTCGGAGTCATCGGCCTGCGCCAGAGGCGCTCCGACGACGGGGATGGCCATCGCAGCACCGGCTGCAAGGATGAGAAATCGATTTCTAAAGAGGGTGAACATGTTCCGTCTCCAATCGGTTCATCAGTGTGTGGTCGCGGGCGCCTCCATTGGCGCCCGTTCAGTTGCGGTGGTGCGCTCCGGTCCGAACGGAACTGGCCCGGGCACGCAGCACGGGGTCCAGAATGATGCGGGCGTTCTCCATGTCGGTGCCGCGGGCCCGTGTGGCCAGCAGTTGCCCCGCCCAGGCGCCCAACTGTGCGGACGGTTGGTCCACCACCGTGACCTGGGGTTCCACCATCAGGTTCCAGCGGTCGTCATCCACACCCACGAGCCCCACTTCGGGGCCGATTAGACGGCCCTGGCCCCGCAGAGCGAAGAATGCCTCCCCCGTGAGTGTGTTCGTGGTGGCGAACACGGAATCGAAACCTGCCGACGCCTCGTGGAGCAGGCGGGCGACCAATTGGGGCCGTCCGTCGTCGAACAGGAGACGGTGGACGCGCTCGTCGGGGACGGGGTGCCCGAGCATGGCCATTGACGTCCGGAACCCGAGTTCCCGGTCGCGCATGGGCGAGAGATCAATGGTGTGGTTGAGGACCAGCGGCCTCGTTCGTCCCTGCGCGACGAGATGCTCCGCGGCGAGCCGACCGATCATGTGGTTGTCGACCGAGACGCAGTCGCCCGCGAACCCGTCGATCTGCCGGTCGACGGTGATCACGGGGATCCCCGCAAGTTCAAAAGGTCTCATCTGCGAGGCACGCGGAACGGCGGCCGCAATGAGCACACCCGAGACGCGGTGCGCGATGACGGTCTCGATAGCTGCCTTCTCCGATGAGGCGTCCTCGTGCGAGTTGCACAGGACAACGGAGAACCCCTCCGCGTTGGCGACCTTCTCGAAGGCTTCCATGAGGCGCACGAAGAACGGGTTCCGAACGTCGGGGACGATGGCGGCGAAAAGGTCGGACTTCTGGCGCCGCAATGCCCTGCCGGCGAAGTTCGGCCGGTAGTTGATCTCCAGCGCGGCCGCCTCGACACGTTTGACGAGTTCGGCGGCGACGCGCGGGTTCCCGTTCAGGACCCGTGACACCGTGGCGGGTGACACGCGGGAGGCTCGGGCGACGTCGGTGATGGTCGCATCGCGCCGCGGTGTGAGATCGCCGGTCACGGCCGTGCCCTTCGAAGATGGCCGGCAATCGCGTCCACGCGGTGCATGCGCGAGACACTCTCGCTCACGATCATCTCGCCCCATCCCTCTGCAGAAGTTTCCGAGAACAATCCGACGTCGCCGACGGTGCGTTGCCATTCAGGGTGTGGTGCACGGCACTCCCGAGGGCGCCAGGACTGGGCTCCGGCCGGGTGTCGCCCGCGCGCTGGTCCCGGCAATACTTTGACGCCGGACCCCCACCGGGTCACAGTACCGCTTCGGCTCCGCGGCGCCCGTTGGGTGTCGCATCACTTCAAACCGGCCATCTTGATGTTGCCGATGATCTGGCGCTGGAAAATGAGGAAGAGGATGACGACGGGGGCCGCGGCCAGGGTGGAGCCCGCCATGAGGAGGCCGAGTTCGGTGCTGCGCTCAGACCTGAACGTGGCCAGGTACTGCTGCAGGACGAACTTCTCGGGTGAGGTGATGGTCAGGATGGGCCACACGTAGGAGTTCCAGTACGCCAGGAACGAGGTGATCCCCATCACGACGAACGGGGGCTTCGACAAGGGCAGGAACAGCCTGATGAAGATGCTGAACCGGCCGCAGCCGTCGAGCATGGCGGCCTCCTCCAGGCTGGAGGGGATGTTCAGGTAGAACTGCCGGATGAAGAACACGACCCCTGCACTGGCTGCCCCCGGCACCACGAGCACGGCGAGGGTGTCGAGCATCTGCAGCCTGGTCACGACGATGAAGCTGGTCAGCAGAATGGTCATGCCCGGGATGAACATGGTGCCGATGAGGATGACCCACAGCGTGCGCTTGAACCGGAATTCCAGGCGGGCGAAGGCGTAGGCCGCCAACGAGTTCACCGTCAGCCCGAGCATCGTGAACAGCAGGGCACCCAACGACGTCCAGCCGACGGTGAGAAGGAAGCTGGGGTCGCTCAGGATCTGGGTGTAGTTCTCGACCTTCCACACCTCCGGGAAGAACTGAAACGGTGTCGCGATCACCTCGGTCTTCGACTTGAATCCGGCGATCACCATCCATGCCAAGGGGAAGAGCGCGGCGACCACAAACACCAACCCCACGAGCACCTTCATGACCGACCCCACCCACCAGGCCGGGCTGTGGTGATGTTTGCGCGTAGTTACGACGGCAGCTTTCATCTCAGTCCACCAACTTCTCGGAGTTCAGGATGCGGAACACCACGGCCGAAACCGTTCCGAGGACCACGAAGAGCAGCAACGCCGCGGCAATGGAGTAGCCGACGTTCACGTCGTTGCGGAAGTGGTTGAAGATGAACAGGTTCGGCAGTGTCGTCGAGTCCAAAGGGCCACCGCCCGTCATGACGAGTGGCAGTTCATACTGCTGGATGGCGGCCACGAACCCGGTGATGAGCAGGTACAAGATGATGTTCTTCATCTGCGGGAGCGTGATGTAGAGGGTCTTCTGCCACCAGTTCGCCCCTTCCATGGCAGCCGCCTCGTAGAACTCCTGCGGTATGTCGACCATGGCGGCAACCATGATCAACGACGTCAGCCCCATGCCCAGCCAGATGGCGGGCACGGCGATGGCCAGCAACGCCCAAGCAGGGTCACCGATCCACGCGACCGGGTCGATCGAGAAGTACGCCAGGACCCAGTTCAACAGGCCGCCGGAGTAGTCGTAGATCAGCACGAACACGATGGACGTGATGACGGTGGAGATGATGGTGGGGATGTAGATGCTGACCTTCAGCACGCCCGCGAACCGGCCCGACACGCTGACCACGAGGCTCGAGAACAGGAAGGCCAGCACCAGCATGACGGGCACCGTCATGAGGACGAACATGAATCCGCGACGGATGGTGGCGTAGAAGAGGGGATCCTTCAGCACGTCGGCGAAGTTCTTCCAGCCCACGAATTCCGGATCCTTGTAGAAGCTCCAGTTCTGGAAGGACAGGTACCCTGCGTAGACCGCAGGCCAGAGCACGAAGATGCCGAGCAGGATCATCACCGGAAGAATGAGCAGGTACGCCACCTTCCCGTCCCGGTATCGGAATGTGTCGTGCCGATGACGGCCGGCCCGACGACTGGGCGAGCGTTCTGCAGTCTTGCTGGTCACAGGGGCCTCCATTTCAGAATTGGTCGATGCCTCACTCCGGGCGGGCTATGGCAGCCGGTTCTACCCCGGTTACTTCGGGGCTTTGGCGGCGAGGCCCTCACGGTCGATCACGGTCTGAATGGATTTCGTGGCAGTGGCCAGTGCCGCGTCAATGGGCGAGGCGCCCTTCATGCCCGCCTCGATGGCGGTGCCCACCGCCACGGAGACATCCCACGGGTAGCTGGGTTCCGGGATGGCCGTGGGTGCGATCTCGTCGGTGATCACCTTCACCCACGGGGCGTTGGCCGCTGCCTCATCACCGGCCACCGCTTCCTGGACCGACTCGCGCACCGGCACCTTGGTGAACTGCGTCTTGACGAAGAATGGCACGAGGAGGGCGGGGTCGCCCGCGATGGCCCAGGACACGAAGTCGCCGGCGGCCTGCGGGTCCTTCGCCTTGGCGTCGATGACCCACTTGAAGTTGCCAAGCGTCGTGGCCGTGCGATCCCCGGCGTCCGGCGACTTGGGGAGGGCCCCGATGCCGGTCTTGTTCAACAAGTCGGGATAGTCGGAACCGATCTCGGACAGCATCCAGGAACCGGAGATCTTGAAGGCGACCTTCTGCTCCCCGAAGTCCTTTCCTTCGACGTAGGCCGCCAACGGCTGCTTGGGCATGTAGTCGTTGTCCCACAGCTTCTTGTAGACGGCGATCAGCGCCTGGTATCCGGGATCCTCCACGGCCGCTGCCGTCCAGTCATCCCTCAACGCGGTGTGGCCGGCGAAGTTGTACTGCTGCCCGACGCTCGACCAGGCGAACGTCACCGCGTCCTGGGCCGGCGAGATGCAGTACTGCCCCTTCTGCAGGGTCGGCTTGATCTTCTCGCACATCGCGAACAACTCGTCCCAGGTCTTGGGCCCCTTTTCCGGGTCCAGACCGGCAGCCTCCATCATGTCCTTGTTCCAGAACAGGACGCCCTGGGGCTCCAGCAGCAGGGGGTAGGCGTAGTACTTCCCGTCCATCTCCGACACCGGCTTGGCTGCGTCGATGATCTCGGCCAGTGCCTCCGCGGGGACAACCGAGTCCAACTCATGGAGCTGCCCGGCCGTGACTGCATCCTGGATGGACCCGGGATGCGTGTAGACGTCAGGCGCCTTGCCCGCAGCCTGGGCGGCCTTCATCTTCTGGTCCCACGCGTCCGCCGGGACCTCGGTGCCCACCACCTTCACGGCGGCCTGCGCTTCGTTGAACTGCTTGATGATGCCGGCGTACCACTCGTTCTCCACAGGGGTGAAGGTGCGGTGCCAGAACTGGATGGTGACGGCGGCTGCCGCCTCCGTGGCCCCATCCGAAGCCGGAGCCGAACCGGTGGGGGCGGGCTCCCCGGGGGTCCCGGAGCCGCAGGCCGTCAGCACGCTGGCCGCGGCGAGACCGAGGCTGGCCCCCAGCAGGTGTCGTCGAGTGATGGTGTGTTGCATGATCTTGTCTCCCTGAGGTCGACCCGCGGCTGTGCGGGTGTCGATGTGTCCTTGGCCCATGGTCCCCATGGTCAAGTGGTGCCCCGGGTTGCGCGCCGGGGCTGGGTGCAGCAGTCAGCCCAACCGTGGAACGCGTTGGGAGGCCGGCGGAAGCGTGAGCGTGTCGTCGATCCTGTCGAGGTACCAGTAGGCCACCGACGAGATGTCGTCGCTGCGTGCGTTGTTGTGTCCGTGCTCGATGGTCACGCGCACCGACTCCTGGAACGTGACGGGGTCCTCGATGTGGAACCGGTACATGGAGATCTGTCCCGCCCAGTTGGGACCACCCGGAATGGTGATGCCGTGATAGTTCGACTGGTAGGCCTCGGACGGGCACCACGCGGTGTTGAAGTAGTCCTCCGTGCCGGTGCCGTGAATGCTGGGGGGCCAGGACTCACCATCCACGAAGATCATGTCGTCCCCCTCCCCGTACCAGTTCCACGCCTCCGTGTGACGCAGGTTGGTGACGTTGAACGTGCACCCCACGTAGTGCCCCCGTCCGTGGGTGTCGAGGATTGTGTAGTTGCCGTCCCCGGTGGTGTTGTTCCCACCGAAGAGGAACTCTCCGTTGCTCCGGTCCCCCTGGTCCTCCCCGTCGCAAGGATTCTCCCGGTGCCAGGAGGCGTGGAAGCGGCCAATGCCGTCCTCGAGCTCATCGAAGGCCTCGTAGTCGATGTAGTAGTAGAACCACAACACCAGGTCCTCGCACTCGTTAATGATCTCGAAGCGCGCACCGTCCGCGAACGGCATGTGGAAGAACGAGTTGAGAGACTTGCCGTCCTGCGGGCTCATCTGCAGGGGCAGCGACGCGAAGTTCGTGGTCCGTCCGTGCCCCACACCGAAGAAGTCTCCCAGCGGCACGAGGACGCTCGGGTGCTCGCTCCCGTCCCAGTAAGCGCGCAGCACGAGCTTGCGCATGAAGTCGTTGTCCGGCGTGTCAGGACCGGGCGGCAGCATGGGGGCCACCGTCATCCAGATGTGGTTGACGCTTCCGGCCCCCTGGATGTTGGCCAGTTCCGCAGTGTCCCCCGGCTGCAGGGTCACGCGATCCTCGTTGCCGCCCGTGATGTCGTAGGACGAGACACGTCGTCGTCGGGTGGACCGCAACCGTGGAAGGTCGCGGAGGCTGGAACCGTAGTCGCCGTAACTCGTCATGGATCTACTCCTCATATCCGCAACACCGATGTCGCTGAGAAACTGCAAGTAATCGTTTTCTCAAATGTAAGTCACGGCGGCTGGGCTGTCAACGGTTTCGTTGCGTCCGCCCACCGGACTCCTTGACAGGCCCCGGTCACGCGCCTAACGTCGTGTGAAATCGTTTTCTAGCACCCCCGAACCGAGACCGGCACGGGAACGTGACCGTTGTCCCCAACCCCGACGACACAGGAGTTCCGCCATGCCTCCCACCCGCAGCGCCCGACGGACAGCTCACGGCGACGCACGACACATCGCCATGCCGCTCGGCGGCATCGGCACGGGCAACGTTTCGCTGTGTGCCGACGGGTCCCTGCGGCAGTGGCAGCTGCACAACACCGGTAACCATCTGGGCGAGCTCCCCGGATCGTTCTTCGCCGTGCGCATCTCGCAATGGGAACCTCCGTTCAATGCGGTGCGGGTGCTGCAGGCGCCACCGGGACCGGTCGGAGGCACGCAGACGCCGCTGGTGAACGACGACCACGTCCCGCGCTGGCAGAGGGAACTCCTGTCCCACGCGGACGCCGTCAGCGCCACGACCTTCTCCGGCACCTACCCGTTCGCCACGGTGGACTACGAGGACGAATCCCTGCCGGTGCGCATCAGCCTGGAGGCCTTCACGCCCATGGCGCCGCTGGATCTCGACCGCAGCTCGATCCCCGTGGCCATGTTCACCTTCACCATCACCAACACCGGCGTGGTGCCGGTGAACGGGTGGTTCGGCGGTGCACTGCAGAACGCCGTCGGGGGCGACGGGATCCTTCCCCCGGACGGTGTGCGGCATCCGGGCTACGGGGGCAACACCAACCGGGTGCACCGCTCCGGCGGCTGGACGTCCCTCATCATGGAGAACCACACCCTGCCGGGCGAGCATCCGGGTGCAGGGCAGATGGTGCTGACGGCTGATGCACCCCTGACCACGGCGCTCCCCCAGTGGTCCAGCACGGAGCAGTTCCTCAGCTTCCTCCGCTCCCGCCAGCCGTTCGGGCCGAACGACTGGGACCACATGCCCAGGGACATGGCCGACCCGCAGCCATCAGGCACGATCAGCACACCTGCTGCCAGCCCCACGGGAAGCACCTGGAACGGCGGCCTGGCGGCCCAATTCTCCGTGGAGGCGGGCGAAACAGTCACCGTGCGCTTCGCTCTGGCCTGGCATTTCCCGAATCGGCACGTCAACTTCACGCAGTTCGGGGGCATCCGATCCGAATGGGGAGCGACACGATTCCTGCTCGGCAACCACTACACCACGCAGTACGCGGATGCCGTCGCGGTGGCGGCACGAGTCCAGCACGAGTGGGCGGACCTGGAGAGGATCTCGCACCGGTGGACCTCGGTGCTGGAGGAGAGTTCACTGGACGACGAGGCGCTGGAGCACATGGCTGCGCAGGCCTCGATCATCCGCAGCCCCAGCTTCTTCCGCACGGCCGACGGCCACTTCTTCGGCTTCGAGGGCGTGCAGGGAGCCTCCACCCCGATGTGGTCGGGGGACGTCGGCGGGTCCTGTCCCCTCAACTGCACCCACGTGTTCGCCTACGCCCAGGGGGTCGCAGAACTGTTCCCGGAGATCGAGCGGGACATGCGCGAATGCGAGCTGGACATCATGCAGGCGCCACAGGGGTTCATCCCCCACCGGGTGCTCTCCCCCACCCATCTGCCCCAGTTGTGGGATCGGGACATCGGCGGCCCCGGCGAACCCGCCCTCGACGGGATGCTCAGCACGGTGCTGAAGTCCTATCGCGAAGTCCGCAAGGGCGCCGGGCTGCCATGGCTGGAACGCTACTGGCCCCGTCTGCAACTACTCATGAACTACATCGCGGGCAGGTGGGATCCCGACGGCAGCGGAATGCTGCACGGCATCCAGCCCTCCACGCACGACATCGACCTGGCAGGCCTCAACCCGTTCATGGGAACACTCTGGTTGGCCGCGCTGCGGGCCATGGAGGAGATGGGGGCGCTCCTGGGCCGTGCCGACGAGGTGGTCTGGTGCGGCGATCGCTTCAAGCGCGGCAGCCGGGGATACGACGACGCGCTGTTCAACGGCGAGTACTTCGTCCAGGTCCTCGAGGACGATGACCCGTCCCAGTACCAATGGGAATCCGGGTGTCTGGCGGACCAACTCATCGGCCAGTGGTGGGCACACCAACTGGGGCTGGGGTACGTGCTCCCGGCTGATCACGTGCGCACCGCACTCGAGTCGGTGGTGCGGTACAACCTTCGCGTCGGGTTCAGGGACTTCGACAACCCCTACCGCACGTTCGCCGACGCCGACGACACGGGGCTGTTGATGTGCACCTGGCCGCTGGGTGGAAGACCCGAGATACCCACGCGGTACTGCGACGAGGTGTGGACAGGCAGCGAACAACAAGTGGCCGCCCACTGTATCCGCGAAGGCCTTATTGAGGAGGCGGATCAGATCCTGCGGGGCCTCTGGGGGCGCTACGACGGGAGCCGTCGCAATCCCTACAACCACATTGAATGTGGCGACCACTACGTCCGGGCGCTGTCCGGGTGGAGCGTGCTGCAGGCATGGAGCGGGCTGTCATGGGATGCATCTTCTGCCACATTGGAGGTCCGGGCAGCCGAGGGGGCCAAGGCGTGGCCCCTGCTGACGGATTCCGGCTGGGGGCTCGTTCACGTGGGTGACGGACGAATAGAACTGTCCTGCCGGTCCGGCCGTTTCTCGGTTGACCACCTGGTCATGGACTCCGGTGATGCGGTTACTGTGTCGGTCCGCCTCGCAGCCGGTGAGTCACAAACGGTGGACATGCGGCACGAGGGCCCATAGGACGCGATGAGCATGGTGTCCGCGTCTTGCCCGTCACCAGATATTCGGTTGCGCGAAAGCGAGTGTGCTGACCCGCTCCGCCGCGATGGTGGCCTGGAGCGTCGACTGCTGCACGCAACCCTGGTCGAGGTCTTGTTCGGCATTATCGAACGCCAAGCCATCCGCCGCGGCACCTTCATCTCCGTCCACAAACTCATGGCCAAATCTACGGTGACGCGCCCTGTCTGCAGAGGGTCAGGGCCTGGTCAAATCAGGAGCACGTGCCCAACTCGAAGGGGTTCCCGTTCGGGTTGTAGCGCGCGAAGATGAAATCCTGGGAGCGGTTGGCCGAGACGAACCTGGTGTCGGCGTCCTTACCCTGCACCCGGTAGCGGGTGCCCTCGATGCGGGTGAGGGTGGCACGCTCCCCCACGATTCTCTTCGGCAGCGTCGAGGCGCAGACATACCTGGCGAAGTCGATCTCCGCCTCCCACGGCACCAGGAACTGTGACGAGGAGCCGAGCTTCACACGCAGGGCCACCTTGTAGCGGTCGCTGCCCGGTTCCACAGAGAATGCGGGCGCGGTGAAGGCGTCACGGTTCATGGGCGGGACTGGCGGCTGGACGCAGTAACCCACGTCAACGAAGCGATGGTCGTTGCGCGTGGCCGCCGGAATCGTCTTGTTGTGCGGCTCACCCTTGATGGTCCACAACCCCGTGGCAACGTCGAAGGATGAGGTTTCACCGCCCCAGAGGCTCTGCATCCCCACCCCGTTCGGTGAGCGGGCCGCAATGGGGTTCATCCCCCAGAACGGCTGCTTGTTCGTGTCAAAGGCCACCTGCCAGTCCACGGCCGCGCTGGAGGTGTTGGTGACGCGAAAGGTGTAACAAAACGACAGTGACGGAATCGTCTGCTCGTCGCGCTGGATGACCGAGAACTTCAGGCGGTCATCCAGACCCACGGGTTCCAGGGCCGTGGTCACGTCGGCAACGGGGCCTCGACCCGTGCCCGCGACGGCCCCCCTCGCCGTGGAGACGGCGTACTGGTCGGCCGTCGTCTGTTCCGCACCCAGCTGTTGAGGCTGGAGAGCCACGAGCCGGTACTGCTCCACGTCTGCCACCTGGGGCGCCCGTCCCCCGGTCAGCACGCGCAGGTCCGCAACCACGGTGGTGATGGCGCTCTGGGGGTCCGACTCCACCCAGATGCCCGTGTTGCTGGACTTCGTCCCAATGGTCCCGGTCCAGGGAGTGGTCTGGTTCTGCATCGTGGACACCATGGCCATGAAACGCTTGCCCACCAACTGATCCACGCTGGCGTCCCCCACGGCCAGACGCAACGTGACCACGGACTCGGTCCCAGCGATGCGCGACGTGGTGTGGCTGGCGGAGACTCCTCGAGCCGGTCGCACCACATCGCCGTTGAAGGCCGCCATGGTGCCCGCAAGCTCCCCGACGTTGGTCTTGAGTGTCGTTCCCCCTCCTTGACCCGAGACGGTGACGGCCACGCCGTTGAGTTCCCACAGCGGCACCCCACAGGCGGTGAAGGCGACGTCGACAGCGCGTGCGCCCTCCCTGACAACGGTGGCCTTGGCGGCGCACGTGTCGGAGCCGGGACCGACTGCGGTGATGTCCACGGTGTCGTCGCGCCGGAACGTTTCGCCAACCCCCGCGGTCAGCCGCAGGGTGTGGGGATAGAGGCTGAGGTCTCCGGCATCAGGGTTCCACTCGAGCCGGGCCGAGCTGATGCTGCGGATGTCGCCGGTGGCAGCGCCGATCGTTTCCGGGGTGATTCCGCCGAGTGTGTCAGCGGACCCAACGACGACGGAGGTGACCAGGAGCGCGCCAGCCAACGCCACGCCAATGCGCAGAGGTGAGGTGGGGCGACGGGCCATGTCCGTTTTTTCCTACCTGATCGTTTCACGTCGTGTGCCGAGCGGCTTCGGCGTCGACGGCCACAGCAACCCCAGCACCCGAACGACAATCCGTGGCTGGTGCAGGGGACCACACACCACCGGTACGGCGCCGGAGGACGACACGTCAGCCGACGCGTCGCCCTCCAGGAGCCGAACCGGTGCGGTCATCGTTACTTGGCCTCCGTCTGGACCTTGGTGACTGCCCCACCGTTGATGACGACGGATGGGCCCGTGATGTCGTGGGCCGGGATGGCGTTGTTCGTCGCCGCGGCGATAGCCACGACCTTGCGCTTCGACACCTGGAACATCGCTTTGCCCATTCACATCCCCCAAAAATTATGCGAACGCCCATTTGGCATTCTGTGGCGGTGATCCGATCGGATTCAGCTCTCGAAATTCGACATGGTGTCGGTCACTGCGAGGCGGAGCGCCTCGATGATCATGGCACCCAAAGTTGATTTCCACAACCCCCAAAGTTGATTCTTCGCGAAGCTACTTGACAAACACCTAGCGGTATGCAGTGACCGTTTCGCGTCAATATCGGGATTATTCGCCCTCTTCACCACGTCGCTCGCGGACGCCCTTCGATACCGAGCCTGCTCGTTCCTCGCGGCCTCGACTCTGGGACCGTGGTTGGGGGCGATCCTCGAGCGAGATGCCGATGCTGATCAGGGCTGCACGGGTACTCGGCCAACGGACGAGGACGG
>JBBSRQ010000057.1:0-16372 GCA_038242845.1 Propionibacteriales bacterium
CCGAAGCCGTGCGGGGACTCAGTGGATCGCAGCCATGGCCTGGCGAACCCGCTTCACGGAGATGGGCACCGATGTGCGCACACCCTGGGCGAACAGGCTCACCCTGAGTTCCTCGATGAGGAAGGCCACCTCCTCCACCTCGGGCTGGAGCGGCCCCGGGGGCTGGGCGTCGCAGAGCCTCGCGTACTCGGCCTCGACACCCTCCACCTCGAGGCGAGCACGCTCGTCCCTCGTCCGGTTCTTCAGCGCGCTGCGGAGCCTGACGGAGATGGCGTTGACGTAGACGGGCACGCGATCGAACCAGGGGTCGGGGGTGGCCGAGATGAACCGGTTGAAGGTGAGGTTGGCAAGTTGCTCGGTGACGTCCGTCCGGAGCGGTTCGTCGACCGCGAGGGCCTGCAGTTCGCGTTCCACCTGCGCCTGCGCCGTCAGTGCCTGCGCTGCCACCCGCACCACCGCCTGGGTGCGGCTGGGGCACTCGGCCCGCACCGCTTCGGCGACCCGGGTGAAGGTGGCCAGATCACGCACGCTGTCCGGGTCACCGTTTTGCTGCAGCAGTTGCTGGCTCGCCTTGAGCCAGGCATCCGCCAGCAGGTCCGGGACGGCTGGGTAGGCACTGGCCCCCAGTGCCAGCTTCTCCTGGTTGCTCATGTGGGACACCACCCACCGCACGGGCGACGGGTTGACCAACGTCAGGAGCCTCCGTAGCCCCCGCACGTGTTCGTGGGTGGCCCGGCTGGCGGATTCGGCCACCAGGAGACCCACGCCGCGGGTCTCGTCGAGCAGCGCCGGGTACCCCACCACGCCGCCCGAGAGCTGGACGCTGGTGGCGATGGCGCCGAACGTCCAGGAGGTCTGACCGGTGGCGGAGATCCGCTTCGCGGAGCGCGTCAACTTGGCGCTGACCTTGGGAGCTAGCGACACGCGCAGCGCATCCAGGTCGACGCCGCGCGACACCTCCTTCTTCCCGTCCTGGACGACGAAGGTGGGCCGGAGATGGCTCTCCACTGCTTCGCGATTCCACGCGTCGGGCGGCACACGCTCCCCCGTCAGCGCCCGCAGTGCCCGGGCCAGCGCCTCGGTCAGCGACTCGCCGTCGCCCACACCTTCCGACTGCAACCACGCGAGTGCGCGGCCCGCCCAGTCGGGTGCGGGCACGAACCGGGTCCTGATGGCCTTGGGCAGCGACCGCAGCAGCGCCGTGGCCAATTCCTTGCGCAGGCCCGGGACCTGCCATGAGAAGGGTGCCTGCTCCAGTTGGTTAAGGAGTTCCAGGGGGACCGTGATGGTGACGCCGTCCCGCCCGGCGCCGGGCTCGAAGACGTAGGCCACCGGCAGGTCGTGCCCGGCCACCTCCCAGCGGTCGGGGAAGTCGGAGACGCGCAGCTCGCCGGGATCGGAGACGCAGTCCGCCGGGGTCAGGCGAAGAAAACCGTCGTCATCAAGCTCGCGGACCCAGGATTCGAAGGTGGCACCGGAGACCACCTCGGCCCCGAGCCGCTGGTCGTAGAAGCTGAACAGTTCGTCATCGGAGATGAGCAGATCGGGGCGACGCATGCGGTCCGTGAGGGTCCGCGCCTCATGGAGTGCGAAGCGGTTGGCCACCACGAGCGGGTGCGTGGTCTCCCACTCCCCCTCCACGAGGCCGGTGCGGATCAGGATCTCCCGAGCCTCCTCCGGGTGCTCGGCCGCGTACGAGGTGCGACGGCCTGCAATGATGGGAACGCCGAAGAGGGTGAGCCGCTCGTTCGCGGCAACGGTGGCAGTCCGGGACGACCAGTGCGGCTCGGACACCGTGCGGGTCAGGACATGTCCGCCGACTGCCTCCACCCACTCGGGTTCAATGGCGGTGACGGTGCGGGCCCAGAGCCGGGAGGTCTCCACCAGTTCGTAGGCCATCACCAGCGGCGGCGTCGACCTGGCCAGCGATGACCCGGGCTGGATGGCGAAGTGTGCACCCCTGGCTCCGAGGTACTCCACCAGCGGTTTGCGCTTGCCGGTTTTCTTGGCGGCACGCTCCGGCTCCGCCAGACCGACGTTGGACAGCAGCCCCGAGAGCAGGCACGTCAGCACGTCCGGCATGGAGCCGGTGCCCGTGGCGTCGAGCTCCAACTCCTTGCACGCCTCACGCAACTGGGTGACAAGGTCCTCCCACTCCCGGAACCGCACGAAGTGCAGGTATTCGTCGCGGCACATCCGGCGGAAGGCGTTACCGGAGAGTTCCTTGCGCTGCTGGCGCAGGTACTCCCAGACATTGAGCAGCGCCTCGAAGTCACCACCCTCCAGCGACGTCGGTGCCTTCTCCTTGCGTGTGCCGGTGTGGGCCGTGTGCCGCAGAGGTTGGTCACCCTGATCCGCTGGCGTGGACTCTGTGGCACCCTCGGGTGTCCAGAACCGACGGTGCAGCTCGTCGGCCTTCTGCTGGTGGTCGATGGGGCGTTCCCGAACGTCCGGGATGGTCAGCCCCGCCACCAGCACCTGCATCTGGCGCAGACATCCGCGCCGTGAACCCTCCAGCAGCATGCGTCCTAGCCGGGGGTCAACGGGCAACCGTGCCAGTGTGCGGCCCGTCCGGGTGAGGCGGAGGTGGTCGTGGCGTTTGCGCGGCTGGATGGCGCCCAGCTCGGAGAGGACGCGCAGGCCATCGCTGATTTGCGCTGCGATCGGTGCCTCGACGAATGGGAACTCCTCGATGTTACCCAGCCCCGCCTCCGCCATCTGGAGGATGACCGTGGCCAGGTTGGTGCGCAGGATCTCCGGTTCGGTGAACCGTGGCCGGGACTCGAAATCGTCCTGGCTGTAGAGCCTGATGGCGATGCCCGGGCCAAGGCGCCCACAGCGCCCGGCCCGCTGGTTGGCACTGGCCTGCGACACCGGCTCGATGGGGAGCCGCTGAACCTTGGTGCGCGTGGAGTACCGCGAGATGCGCGCCGTCCCGACGTCGATGACGTAGCGGATGCCCGGCACCGTGATGGAGGTCTCCGCCACGTTGGTGGCCAGCACCACACGACGTCCCGGGTGCGGCTGGAACACGCGTTGCTGCTCCGCTGCCGACAGGCGGGCATAAAGCGGTGTGGTCTCCCAGCCACGCAGACGCAGTCCGTTGATGGCCTCGGCCGCGTCGCGGATTTCCCGCTCCCCGGACAAGAAGACCAGCACGTCGCCCGTGCCGGGTTCGGCGGCGATGGCCTTCATCGCAGAGGCGATGGCGTCCACCTCGTCGTCACGTTCGCCGAGCGGCTGGTAGCGGAGGTCCACGGGGTACGTGCGGCCGGACACCTCCACGATCGGGGCGTCGTTGAAGTGCTCAGAGAACCGAGAGGTGTCAATGGTGGCGGATGTCACAACCACGCGCAGCTCCGGGCGCCGCGGCAGCAACTGCTTCAGGTAGCCGAGCAGGAAGTCGATGTTGAGGCTGCGCTCGTGCGCCTCATCGATGATGATCGTGTCGTAGCGGGTGAGGTCCTTGTCGCGGGTGAGTTCGCTGAGCAGGACGCCGTCTGTCATGAGCTTGATGCGCGTCGCCTTGCTGGTGCGACGGGTGAATCGCACCTGGTACCCCACGAAGTCGCCCAGTTCCACCTCACACTCGTCGGCGATGCGCTGCGCGACAGTGCGTGCCGCGATCCGGCGCGGTTGGGTGTGCGCGATCCGTTCCCGGCCCGCGAGCAGGCAGATCTTGGGGAGCTGGGTGGTCTTTCCCGAACCCGTCTCCCCCGCCACCACCACCACCTGGTTGTGGCGGATCAGCTCTGCAATGTGGGTAACCTCCGCCGAGATCGGCAGGGACTCGTCGAAGTGGATGCGGGGTTGCTGGTGTGGACCGGTCACAGGGTCAGTGCGTGATCAACAGCGGGCACTCGGCGTGCGCCATGAGGCCCCGCACGAGCCCTCCGAGACCGAAACCACCGTCGCTTACGCCGAGCACCAACGCGTCGTAGCCCGCGGAGCGGCCCACGAGTTCGTTGATGGGGCTGTCCGCCACCACGATCACCTCGTAGGACACCTCGGGGTAGCGCTCGGCGATGGATTTGGCGATGGCCTCGATGCCGCCGCGGATGTAGCGCAGCTGCTCCTGCAGGTCATCAGGCGACATCTTCTTGGAGAAGATACCGATCGGCGGCTGGAGGGCGTGCACGATCTCCAGCGAGGACTGGAACCGCCGGGCCTGCTTGAAGCCCTGCTCCAGTGTGGCGTGGCTGCGGGGACTGGTGTTCATGCCGACGCCGATGAGCTTCTTGCCCCCGACGTCGATGGGGTGGGCGGCCGCGGAGATGACCAGAACGGGACAAGACGAGTTCGACACCACCGAGACGCTGGTGGAGCCCACGAACATGCGCTCCAACCCGGAGACCGAGCGACGCCCCAGCACGATGAGGTCTGCCACCTCACTGAGCCGGCCCAGCACGCCGCCGGGTGATCCGAGGACCACCTCGGTGCGGATCCGGTCCTCCGGCAACCCCAGTTCGAGGGCGAGCCCCCGGGCCTGGGCGTTGGCAGTCACGCCGGCGTTCTGCAGCACCTCGGGGTCGTACACGACTCCCCAGGCACCGGCCAGCATGGCGTCGTCGACGGCGTGGACGAGCATGAGCTCACCGCCGAAGACGCGGGCAGTGTTGGCGCCGAACCGCACCGCTCGTAGGCCATCGTCGCTGCCGTCGACGCCGACGACGATGAGCGGGCTCTTCGAACGCGCCCCTTCGGACTGCTGGTTCTCGGACTGCTCCATCTCGACCTCCCGGTCCTCAGCTCGGGGATCCCGAGACAACACGGCCACCGAGCCATTCCAGAGCGATGGCCACGCCCACATGGCGCCCGTCGGGCACCCATGACACGGATTCTAGGCCCCTCGCGTGCGACGTGATCCCACGTACGAGCAAAGTCCATCCGACTGCCGTGTCCGCATCAATTTCATCCACCTGGAACCCGACGTGGGTGGGGTACAGCAGCGCCGCTAGCGGCCCGCCCTCCGAGGTGTGGAACACGATCTGGTCGTCAATGACCCGGTAGTTCACGGGCAGGACATTGATGCCCTCCTTCGCCTGCCAGGCGACCCGTCCCACCTCCCCGGATGTCAACAACTTGCGGCACTCGGCCTCGTCCAACGAAGCGAAATACCCGGTGCCGTCCTGGTTGGTCGTCATGACGCCCAACCCTAGCTGGGGAATGTGGTGCGGCCACGCAGCCGGGCCGCGAGTTCGTCATCGATCCCGTCAGCCACCGTTGAGATGCTCGTGAGTGCCTGCCGCAGGTGGGCGGGGACAAAGGGGCGTGTTGGCACGGAGACCTGCACGAAGACCCGGTCCCGGTGGAGTGCGAAGCGACAGTAGCGGGATTCGGTGTTCAGGTCGTTCAGCACCTCGCAGGCCCGGGAGCGGCCGGAGACGTCGTGAACGAGCACCGCGAACAACACGAGTTCCTGGAAATCCGGGGTGGAGCGCAGGAACACCATGGTGGAGCCGATGCGCAGCGCCACGTCGCCCTGTGGGTCGCGCAGCGGGGGATGCCCGAACGCAGCCTCGAGTTCGGCGTCGACGATGGCGTCCAACTGGTCGCGAGTGGCGGGCATCACAACGCCATAGGTGCCCGGTCGTGGACCCGCCTCGGCCTCGACCGGGGCGGCCGGCTTGAGGATGTCAGCCAGTTGGTCAGGCTCCAGGAACACGGGATGGATGGCACCCAGCGCATCGGTCATGGTGCGCGTGACGAGGCCGGCGAGTGCCACCGTGTCCTCCTGGTGGTGCTGCACCCGGTACGAACCGTCCCCCACCACCTGCCATCCCAGCTCCAGCAGTCCCGGGACCTCGGCCCCGAACAGGGTGGCGACGACCGTCTCGGGCTTTGCGAAGGAGAACCGGATGACCGGCGGCACGTCTGTCTGTGCGCGGTTCGCCACCACGGAGATGGAGAGGTCGCTCGTGGAGTCCATCACTGACAATACCTCCGCGAGGCGGTCAGTGAAGTCGTCCCAAGCTATCTGCGTGGTTGCGTCGAGATCAAAATCATCGATGTCTGCCATGGGGGCACCTCCGAGAGCCCAACCTAGCAAAACTGGGATTGGGCACCACCTGAAGCCCGACCTAGAATGGCAACGAGTCGATCGAGCAGGAGAACGCATGGATCCCACGACGTGGCAGGCTCCGTTCGCCGTGGTCGTGGGTGCCCTGTTCATCATCGTGATGTTGCGTGCCAACGCCACCTATTGGCTGGGCCGCGCGATCGCTGCGGGCACGGGGCGCAGCAGGTGGAGCCGCATCCTGGACACGCGCGCCTACGGCACCGGGTCACGCTGGCTGAACCAGTGGGGTGCCCCCGCCGTGGCGCTCAGCTTTCTGACGGTCGGCGTGCAGACCATGGTGAACCTGTCCGCGGGCGTCGTCCGGATGCCCCTGCGGCGCTACCTGCCGTCGGTGGCCGCCGGTTCTGTCATCTGGGCGTTCATGTACGGCACGATCGGCTTTGCGGGAGTCGTTGCGGTCAAACGGTCGTGGGCGATCAATCCCATCCTGACTGTGGCAGGCGCTGTCATGCTCGTCGCGGTGCTGACAGTGGTGCTGACCCGCCGGCAGGCGCCCCCGGCCGCGGCCCCCGCGGTCCCGGAGCAGGACTTGCCGGAGGCCGACGCCGCCTGAGGGCGGCTCAGCCGTCGAAGCGTCGCGCCGCACCCTTGTCTGCCGACTGCGCCATGGACCCGTAGATCCTCAGTGCCGTGGAAACGCTGCGCTCACGGCCCAGTGGCTTCCACCCCCGCGCGTCCGCCGCGGCCCGACGCTGCGTCAAGGTGGCGTCGTCCACGTTCAGTGTGATGCTGCGCGACGGGATGGAGATGGTGATGGTGTCACCGGTCTGCACGAGTCCGATGGCACCGCCGGATGCCGCCTCCGGGGACACGTGTCCGATGGACAGGCCCGAGGAGCCGCCGGAGAATCGGCCGTCAGTGATGAGCGCGCACTGCTGCCCGAGCCCAAGTGCCTTGAGGTACGACGTCGGGTACAGCATCTCCTGCATCCCCGGGCCGCCCTTGGGACCCTCGTAGCGCACGATGACGATGTCGCCGGGGTGGATCTTCTTGCCGAGGATCATCTCGACGGCCTCGTCCTGGGACTCCGTCACCACTGCGCGGCCCGTGAACTCCCACTGGTGCTCCGGCACGCCAGCGGTTTTGACGATGGCGCCATCGGGCGCCAAGTTGCCCTTCAGGACCGCAAGTCCGCCCTCGGTGGTGTAGGCGTGCTCCAGCGAGCGGATGCAGCCGTCCTCCGCGTCCGTGTCGAGGGAATCCCACCTCTTGGTGGAGGAGAACGCTTCGGTGGTGCGCACCCCGCCCGGCGCGGCGTGGAACAACTCGAGTGCAACCGGGGTGGCCCTGCCACTGCGAATGTCCCAGTCGTCCAGCCAGGACTGCAGCGTGGTTGCGTGGACGGCGCGCACGGAGGCGTCGAGGAGTCCCCCGCGGTGCAGCTCACCCAGAATGGCGGGGACGCCGCCGGCGCGGTGCACGTCCTCCATGTAGAAGCGGTCGGAGTTGGGCGCCACCTTGCTGAGGCAGGGCGTGACCCGGCTGATGGCGTCGATGTCGTCCTGGTCGAAGTCCACTCCGGCCTCCTGCGCAGCGGCCAGCAGGTGCAGGATCGTATTGGTGGACCCGCCCATGGCAACGTCGAGGCGCATGGCGTTGGAGAACGCGGACTTGGTGGCGATCGACAGTGGGAGAACGGACTCGTCGTCGTTGTCGTAGTACTGACGGCACAACTCGACGATGAGCCGACCAGCGTTGAGGAAGAGGTCCTTACGCGCGAACGAGGTCGCCAGCGTGGAGCCGTTGCCGGGCTGCGCCAGTCCGATGGCCTCCAGCAGGCAGTTCATGGAATTGGCCGTGAACATGCCGGAGCAGGAACCACAGGTGGGGCAGGCGTTGGCCTCGATCCGCTGCAGTTCGTCGTCGGAGACGCTGTCGTCGACGGCCGCCGTCATGGCATCGACGAGGTCCAGCGAGGTGGTGACGGTGCCACCCTCGGTGATGATGGCCTTGCCCGCCTCCATGGGCCCGCCGGAGACGAACACCGTGGGGACGTTGAGCCGCAGCGCGGCCAGGAACATGCCGGGGGTGATCTTGTCGCAGTTGGAGATGCACACCAGTGCGTCGGCGCAGTGCGCATTCACCATGAACTCGACGGAGTCGGCGATCAGCTCGCGGCTCGGAAGGGAGTACAGCATGCCGCCGTGGCCCATGGCGATGCCGTCGTCGACCGCGATGGTGTTGAACTCGCGCCCGACACCACCGGCCTCCTGGATGGCTTCGCTGACGAGCTTGCCCATGTCCCGCAGGTGCACGTGCCCGGGCACGAACTGGGTGAAGGAGTTCGCCACCGCCACGATCGGCTTGCCGAAGTCGGATTCCCCCATGCCAGTCGCCCGCCACAACGATCGTGCACCGGCCATGTTGCGGCCGTGTGTGGTGGTGCGGGAACGAAGGTGCGGCATGGGAATGATCCCTCTCGTGAAGACGTGTGGTGGGGGGCGACGACTTGGAACATGCTGACTCAGATGTCGAGCCAGCGCGACTCCATGGCATCGAGCTCGAGCGTGTGGCGGACGATCTCGCCGTCGCCGAGCATTCCGGTGGCACGCCCCGTGACGACGGTGCTGGCCGGCTCCGTGCTGTTGTTCATCACGAGTGCCTTCCCGGCGGCGGGGAACACTGCCACCTCGGCATCCGGGTTGGTGCTGGTCCAGTGCGCGTCGAACTCTCCGTCGCGACCAGCCGCCCAGTAGATGGCGCGGTGCAGCAGACGGGTGTTGTCACTGTTGTAGGGCAGCCCGGCGATGTAGACGCCACGTCCATTGCCAGCAGTGTTGACGGCCAGGTCGACCGACTTCCCGTCGAGCTGCAGGATCTGGGCGCCATCGAGTCCGAAAATGTCGCCTGCGCCCTCACCCACGTCCGCCGTGCGGCGGAGGTCTGCGGTGATGAAGTGCGTGTCCCCCACGACCGGGTAGCGGTTGGTGGACTGTGACCAGCCCAGCTCCTTGTCCACACCCAGGACGTCGGAGAGCTGGAAGAAGGCGCCTCCTGCGGACGCGGCCGTCGGCTCACCGATGCCGATGAGACCGCCACCGGAGGCCACGTGCCTGCGCAGCGCTGTCACCAGATCGGCGTCCAGCCATTCGTCTCCCCCGGAGAAGGCGGTGTTGGCCGCACCGGCGTTGATGACGACGTCGACGCCGTCGAGAGAGCCCGCGCGGGCATCGTCGAAGCTCATCCATTCCACGTCGAACGGCAGGCCGCTGAGTGCCTCAACCACACCCAGGTAGGAATAGATCTGCTTGTACCAGAGAGCGTGCGCCACCATGTGTGTCTGCCAGGTGCGCAGGCTGCCCCACGCATTGAGGATGGCCACGCGGATGGGGGCGTTCTCGGGCCGCTGGCCCTCGCCCAGTTCGTGGATGGAGCGGAACTCTTCCGTGATCTCCGCCACCCGGGCGATGAAGTCCGGGAATTTCACGGCAAGGCTGAGGTAGCCGCCGTAGCCGATGCGGTCCAAGGGTTTGCGTGCGATGGCACGGCGAGCGCAGAGCCAGGAATCGTTTGCCTCCCCCAACGGGTCGCCACCCTCGGTGAACACGTCGGGGAAGAAGTACGGCAGGAAGCGGCCCTCGGAGTACGTGGCACCGGGAATGTCAGAGATCATCCGACACGTGGCGCCGGATCCGACGGAACCGACGACGGCGTCCATGCCGATCCCGGCGAAGTACGGTCCGTAGGGCTCGGTGCCCATCCAGTTGTCCCCGAGGAACATCATGGCTTCCTTGCCCGCATCGTGCACGATGTCGACGAGCGACTTGACCCTGCTGCTGACGAACCGGGCCTGGAAGTCGATCCAGTCGCGGTAGGTGGTGCTCGGGGAGCGGAACGGAGAGTTGTAGTACCCCTCGTCGATGAAGTCCTCGGCTCGCAGGGCGTAGCCGTACTCCTCCTCGAAGGCGTCCATGGCCAGCGGGGACACCGAGGCGCTGTAGCCGAACCAGTCGACGAACTTCTCCTTCGCCTTGTCATTGAACACCAGCGTGAAGTGGTAGAAGAACGTCGTGAACCGCACCACGTTGACCTCGGGGCGGGCGTCGCACCAGTCGCGCAGCGACTGCTGCATGAACTCCCATGCCTCGGGGTGCCGGGCGTCGTAGCCGATCTCCCGCACGCGCGTCGGGTCGTCCTGCCAGTTGTTGGTGGTGTAGTTGTACATCTGGGTGGAATCCCACACCTGCCACGCCAGGAAGTTGACGGTGTAGACGTGGAACGGCACCGGGTCTGTGATGATGACCGCCGTGTCCTGGCCCTCGCCCGAGACGCTCCAGCCCTCAACGTCGACGACGTCGCCGGTGGTGCGGTCGATGACCTCCCACCAACGCTTGAGGTCCGTGAGGTCCGGGGTCACCTGCAGCGGAAGATAGCCGCGCATGATGTCCACCACCAAAGGACCTTCAGCCTGTGCTGCGATCCGTGGTGACATCAGGTAGAAGCGGGGCCTGGCGTCGAGATGGGCCAGCGCGAACTCCTGGTTGCCTCGGGCGGGGAAGTAGGTCTCGTAGACCTTGACCCCCAACTGGGAGGTGATCTCCGGAAGCCACGTGCCGTCCGAGTTGCGCACGGCGTCGGCGCCCAGACGGGAAAGAATGCCGGGGAGTTGATCGTCCATGCCCTGTTCGATGGGCAGTGTGACGCGGCCGGTGGAGGTCAAGGAATCTTCCTTCGCAGGGGGGTCATGTGGTTCTGGTTCCAGTCTGTCACCCCGGCTTTTCACCGTCATCTTGCCCCGCTGCCTGCGCAGTCGTGACGCGCGATTTCGCCCTCCGGGGTGGAGTGCTGCGACCCTCCGGGCACCTACCCTTGTGGCCCATGGTGACCTTTGACGTGGATGCTGCGGCCCCGCCGCCGCTGCCGGGTTGGGACGGCGTGCTCGCTGCCGCCCGGGAAGGCGCCGGGGATCCGGTTACCGGGCTGCGTCTGGCTCCCGTGGTCGCGGCCCTGCTACCGACTCCCGGCTCCGGCACCACCACCCAACTCTGGCGCGCCATGGCCGACCTGGGTGCCACCGACCTGACGGTGGCCAGGACGATCGAACCACATCTGGATGCGGTCGCTATCCTCGCCCAGGCGCGGGAGGATCACGTCGACGTCCCGGACACCACAGACGGGTCGTGGGGGGTGTTCGTGGCCGAGGGGCCCGGCACGCGCCTGGAAGCATCGGGCGACGACGGCACCATCCGTCTGTCCGGGCGCAAGCCGTGGTGTTCACTGGCCCGACTGCTGGACGCGGCGCTCGTGACCGTGTGGACATCATCGGGCGCGCGACGCCTCTTCGCCGTCGACCTGCACCATGACGGCGTGCATGTGTCCGACGCCCCATGGGCCGCACGCGGTCTCGTATCGGTCACGTCGGTCCCCGTCGATTTCGACGACGTCCCCGGCACCCCCGTCGGACCCGACGGCTGGTACCTCGATCGTCCGGGCTTCGCATGGGGCGGTATCGGCGTGGCCGCCATCTGGTGGGGCGGTGCAGCAGGTCTCGTGCGCACCATGGCTGAGGCCGCGAGGCAGCGTGAACCCGACCAGGTGGGAAGGATGCTACTCGGGCAGGCTGACGCTGCGCTGCACGCCGCCGCCGCCGTATTGGCGGGCGCGGGTAACGCCGTCGATGCTGGCGGTCTGCAGGGCAGCCACGCGTGGCCCGCCAGCGTGCGCATCCGCCACATTGTCCACGACGCCTGCGAAGTGGTGCTGCGTTGCGCAGCCCATGGTCTCGGCCCCGGTCCACTGACCGCGGACGAGGAACACGTTCGGCGCGTCAGCGACCTGGAGGTCTACCTCCGCCAGCACAAGGCTGAGCGCGACGCTGCCACCGTGGGTGACGCCCTGATGACGGGGATGGCCGCAACATGGCACTGACAGAAGCCCAGACCTTCCACCACAGCGACTCCGGCACACCCGAGAGTGCGTGGCGGCGCGTCCTGTCAGCCGTGCCCCGTCCCACGCTCACCCTGGCCCGTGTGGAGCATTTGGTGGTGCTGGCGGCGCACCCGGACGACGAGACGCTGATGGCGGGTGGCCTCATCGCTGTGGCTCACCAGCGGGGCATCCGGGTGGACGTCGTCGTCGCGACTGACGGGGAGGGGTCCCACCCCCTGTCCCCCACCCATGCACCCACCGATCTGGTCGCGTTACGACGGGCCGAGGTCAGCGCAGCGCTGCGTGTGTTGGCCCCCACGGGCACCCTGCACACCCTGGGTCTGGCCGACGGCCTCCTTGTCCAGCACCACGACCAGATGGTGCGTGTACTCGTGGACATCATCGGCACCCACGGCGCCACGACCCTGCTGGTCTCCACGTGGCGGGGCGACGGCCACACTGACCACGAGTCGGCGGCACTGGCCGCCGCCAGCGCAGCGTGGCGGACCGACGCCCAGTTCCTCGAGGCCCCCATCTGGCTGTGGCACTGGGGTTCCGCTGACTGGCCGATTCCTCTGGGCCCCTGCCTTCCCCTTTCTCCTGAGGCGGAGCACGCCAAGTCCCTGGCCATGCAACAGCATCAGTCCCAGGTGAGACCCCTCAGTGACCTCCCGGGCGATGAGGCGATCCTGACCCCGGCGATGCTGTCGCACTTCGACCGTGACGTCGAGGTGTTCTTCCACGGGACACCCGGTGAGGACAGTCCGTTCGAGGCGCTCCACGCTGACAGCGACGACCCGTGGAAGGTGCACACCAGCTTCTACGAATCCCGCAAGCGCGCCATGACAATGGCAGCCCTGCCCCACGAAACCTATGGACGGGTGCTCGAGATCGGGTGCTCGGTGGGCCGGCTGGCGGCCGACCTCGCTGGGCGCGCGAGCCGCGTCCTCGCTGTCGACGAGAGCCTGTCCGCGTTACGTCGTGCCTCCGAGCTACTGTCCGGGGTGCAGAGCGTGGAACTGGCCCACCTCCAGGTTCCCGAAGGACTGGGTCGCATTGACGCGGACCTGGTGGTCATCTCCGAAGTCGGCTACTTCCTCAGCCCCGACAGGTTGCGCAGACTCGTGGAAAAGGTGTCCGCCTCGGGCTGCGGCACGGTGGTGGCGTGTCATTGGCGCCACGACATTGAGGGTTGGCCACTGGATGGTCCCGCCGTCCACGAGATCCTGATGGAGGGCCTGGGCATGCATCGCACAATCACCATCAGCGACCCGGACTTCATGCTCGACGTCTTCACCCTCGACCCCGGATGCGACTCATGACACCGCATCCTGTGAAGGCGATGGCGGTGGTCATGGACCTGCTACTCGGCACCGTGGAACCGGGCGCGTCCCAGGCGGGTCAGGAGCGGGCGCAGGCCATGTGATTTCGCCTGCACCACCTCACCGAGGGGCATTCGCAAGTCCACGGCGCCAACCTGGGCATCCGGTTGTCAGAGCTGGACAGGGTGGGCGTGTTCGGTGGCGCCGAAGCGGCGGAGGATACGGGTCTGGCTCGCCGGGCCCAGGAAAGCCATGGCCACTGGAGCGCCACTGAAACCACACGGCTCATGACGTCAGCACGCCGTCAGGGCCGGGCGGAACGTGGCTTCGCCGGCCATCTCCGTGATCCGGACGCTGCAGCCAGCATCGTCACGACTGGATCCCTCGACGGTGCGACGCTCAGTGGGTGAGGATCCTCGTGTAGTCCGGGAGCATGTCATTCTCCATGCCCCAACGCACGGCCTGTGACCGACGCTCCACGCCGATCTTGCGGTACGCGGAGCGGATGTAGGACTTCACCGAATTGATGCTCAGGTAGCTACGGGATGCGATGTCGTTGTTCGTGTAACCCTGGGTGATCAACGCCAGCACCTCGCTCTCGCGCGCGCTGAGCCCCAGTGACTGCCCAGGCCAGGCGCCGATGTCGGAACTCGGGACCTCGTGGTCGTCGATGTTCAGGGTGGGGGAGACGATGATGTCGCCCTCGCCGATACGCACCAGGACATCCACGAGTTCTTCCCCTGTGAGGCCCTTGTCGAGGTAACCGCAGCACCCCTTCGCCAGCGCCTCATCCACGAGGACGGGGTGCATGTTCCACGTGTAGATGACGACCTTGCCAGCGCGATGATTGCCGACCACCTCGTCGATGTCGTCGCCGTCCACCTGCGCCTTGCCGAACGTGTCGTACAGCGTGAGGTCGACGTCCCGAATGACCGGCACGCTGCTGTCGAGTTCCACCACCTCGATGCGGTCCGCGAACGGAGCGAGCATGGACCGCAGACCTCGCACGACGACTTCGTAGTCGTTGTGCAGTGCGACCCGCAGAAGTGGCTTCATTTTGTTATGGTCCCCCGTTCGAGTGCTCAAAGCAACTCCCCCCCTGACGCCGATACACATTACCGCAAGCCACACGCACTTTGAACATGAAATTTCCCGTGCGTAATCGCGCTCGTTCGCTCTCAGCGTGATCTCCACACATACCTGTCACAGACTGGTGGCTGGCACCCTCACCCACCATGCTGGTGGTCATGACACACTCCTCGACCTCGGATGACACGGTGGTTCCCCCGTTGTCACGGGGCGGACAGCTCGCGCGAAACGTGGGACGCATCACGCTCGGTGCATTCCTGGCCTTCGCCGGGACCGGGCACCTGACGTTTGCCCGGGAGTCGTTCCAGGGTCAGGTGCCCGACTGGATCCCCATCGGCAAGGACGTCGTCGTCGTGGCTTCTGGATTCGTGGAGATCACGCTGGGTGCGGCCCTGATCCTCGCCTGGAAGTGGCGGGTGGTGGTCGGCTGGGTGGTGGCAGCCTTCTTCGTCGCCGTATTCCCCGGCAACATCTCGCAACTGGTCACACACAACGACTCCTTCGGCCTCGACACCGACCTGAAACGCTGGCTCCGGTTGCTGTTCCAGCCAGTGCTCATCATCTGGGCGCTGTGGTCAACCGGGGCGTGGCGCGCCCGGTGATCAAGGAGCAGGTAGCTGGCGTTGGGCTCATGAACGTCACTGTCATACTGACGGTTTTCCCGCTGACCCTCGCACGACTGGCGCGCGATAGCGTTGGGCCATGAACATCACTGTCATCGGCGGCACAGGTCACATCGGCACGTATCTGGTGCCCTCATTGGTACGGGACGGACACGCGGTCACCGTGGTGAGCCGCGGCCAGCAGCGGCCCTACACCGAGGATGACGCGTGGTCCTCTGTTGAGTTCGTCACCTGTGACCGCGAAGAGGCGGAGGCTGACGGCGTCTTCGGGCAGTTGATCGCGAAACAGAAGCCAGAAGGGGTCATCGACCTCAGGCTGTTCACCAGGCAGCAGGCGCACCAACTCATTGATTCCCTGGATGGGCAGCACCTGGTGGTGACCGGCAGCATCTGGTCATGGGGTCGCACCAGTGTGGTGCCCATGACAGAGGACGTTGCCAAGGAACCCCTGACCGCCTATGACAGCGGCAAGGCCGCGCTGGAGAACTTCCTGCTGCGGGAGCAGACTCAGGTCCCCGCATCAATGGTGCACCCCAGCCACATCTCCGGACCGGGATGGGCGGCCGTCAATCCCGCCGGCAACTTTGACCTCGACGTCTATCGCTCACTCAAGCGTGACGGCTCGGCCCTGCTTCCGCTCGACGGGATGGCTCTGCTGCAGCACGTCCATGCGGCCGACGTCGCCGAGGTTCACCGCCTGGCCCTCATGAACTCTGATGTGTCGGCCGGTGAGGCGTTCAACGCCGTCGCCGAGCAATCCATCACGCTGCGCGCATACGCAGCGCTGCTGGCGCGGCACTTCGGTCATGAGCCACGCTTGACCTTCCTGCCATGGGCAGACTTCGTCGCTGAGGTGGGCGACGCCCATGCTGTCATGACGCACGACCACATCACACGCTCGCCCCATTTCTCCGTCGCCAAGGCTCGTCGTCTGTTGGGGTTCATCCCCCGGTACAGCGAGGAAGAAACGGTGCTGAGCGCCGTCGACGCACTCGTCGACCTCTGACGGCGTGTGCTGATCCCTTCATCACCGCGCCCTTCGACACGCGGCGGCTCGTTCCTCGCGGCCGCTGCTCAGGGACCGGGCAAGGTCCGATCTGCACCCGAAAGTGAAGCTCTTCAGCTGAACGCTGAGTAGCCCGCGCGACGAAGGAGCCGGGCCATACCCCTTCCACGATTCCTGAGTAGCCCGCGCGACAAAGGAGCCGGGCCATAGCCCTTCCACGATTCCTGAGTAGCCCGCGCGACGAAGGAGCCGGGCCATAGCCCTTCCACGATTCCTGAGTAGCCCGCGCGACGAAGGAGCCGGGCATATCGAAGACCCGCAACTCCGACGTACGGCAAGGGGCCGGTCATCCCATGGGATGACCGGCCCCTTGTCCTTCAGCTCA